>JANQEL010000065.1 GCA_028278345.1 Myxococcota bacterium | reverse complement strand
AAGCTCGAGCGACGCGAGGCGAACTTCGAAGACCCCGCTTAGCCGAACGCGCGCGAATCCTGCGGACGTTCGCGTTGATCCCGTGGCGAACGAAGTTCGCGTACAACCACGCGCGGAGACCCGAGAGGTTCGATGCGTGCCGCGCGTAGAAGGCGTCGGGCGAATCGAAGACACCGTAGTCGCGGTTGATTCCGGACCGTTGGATGAAGGTGTCTCGGCCACACCATTCGATCGGTGGGTCGTCGATGTCTTCGGTGCCAATGCCGTAGCCACAAAACGATCCCCGCGCTTTCGGGAACATGGCGCGAACCCCGTCGAGGTATTCGCGATCGAGAATGAAGCCCTCGAGGTTGATCCAGCGGCCCTCGTGCAGAACCTCGACCCAACTGTGGACGATGCTCTCTGGCGCCATGCGGTACGCGATCCCGGTAATCGCACCGCGTTGAAGCCGTTTGTCGATCGTGAAGCCGTGGAAGCGGCACGACACCTGAACGCTTCTCGATAGCGCCATCAGCAGCGTGCCTTTGGTGTTGCATTGTCCATAGCCATCGGCGAGCACTCTCGAAGCCGGCAGTTCGTCCGAGGCGTTGTAGCCGAACGGGATTTCGTCGCGTACGAAGGAGTAGATGGCTCCGATCGCTTCGAAGGCCGGCAGGTCTCGCCAGCCCCGCGAGACGACGAGGGCCTCGATGCCGGGGTGATCGAAGTCGAGGATCGGGGTGCGTGCGAGGTGGACGTTCATGGCGTTCTCCGTGGTGGCTGGCGCGTCGGGCGCGACTTCTCCAAAATATGAGGTATTCCTCGTTTTTCACCTCGCATTCGATCCGGAGAACCCATGGCGCGCAAACCGGCCTTGAAGGCGCGCAAGAAGCCCCGCCAGGCGCGATCGCGCGCCACGGTCGATGCGATTCTCGAGGCCGCGGCTCAGGTCTTCCGACGCCACGGTTACGCGGCGGGAACCACCGATCGCATCGCCGAGCGCGCGGGGGTTTCGATCGGCTCGCTCTACCAATACTTCCCGAACAAGGATGCCCTGCTCGTCGCCCTCGCCGAGCGGCACATCGACGAGGGCTTCGCGAGGGTGCGCGAACTGCTCCGCGAGGCTCTGGACGGCTCATCCGCTCTCGACGGCCTGATCCGCAGCTTCGTCGACGGCATGCACGCCCTACACGATCACGAGCCCGAACTGCATCGCGTGCTCTTCGAGGAGGCGCCGCTTCCCGCGTCCCTGCGTCGCAACCTTCGCAAGCGCGAAGCCGAGTTTGCCAGGGAGGTCGAGGCCCTCCTCGAGCAGCATCCCGATGTGGAGATGCGCGACGCGGCGCTCTCCGCCTATCTGGTCGTCCATACCGTGGAGGGACTCGTCCACGGCTTCGTGCTCCACCCGCCGGCGGGCGTCGAAGCGGATGCGCTCAGCGACGAGATCGTCGCGCTGGTGACGGGCTACCTGAGGTCGGGAGGCCGCTGACCGTTCGCTAGCGATCGCCCGCGATGAACGACTTCATCCGCTCCGCGAACTCGGGGCTCGACGAGCACATCAGTTGGTTGCGGTTCTCGATCGCCATGGCCGCTTCGAGAGATGGAGCGTCGATCGCGAAGTTCAGCCCTTCCTTCGTCATGCGCAGGCCGATCCGCGACGTGGCGAGCATCTCGTCGATGTAGGGTTGGGCGGCCTGCTCGAGCTGGTCGTCGGGAACGACTTCGGAAACCAGGCCCGTTTCGAGGGCGCGGTCGGCGTGGATGAAGCGGCCCGTCAGCATCAATTCCGAGGCGACCGAGGTGCCGACCAGTCGTGGGAGGAAGTAGCTGCAGCCCATGTCGCACGCCGAGAGGCCCAGCTTGATGTAGGCGGCGTTCATCTTCGCGCTCTGCCCGGCGATGCGAATGTCCGAGGCCATCACGAAGGAGAAGCCTCCGCCGCAGGCCGCACCGTGTACCAGCGAGATGATCGGCTGGGGGCACTTGCGCATACGGATGTAGACATCGGCGAGGTAGGACTGGAAACCCATCCCGCCGCCGAACGGAGCTTCGATGCGGGTGCCGCCCGCGGCTTCCTTGATATCGAGGCCCGCGCAGAACGACTTGCCCTCACCTCGCATGACGACGACGCGCGTCTGACGGTCTTCGGAGAGGCCGCCGAAGTAGTCGCGGAGTTCGTCCACCATGTCGAGGTTGATGGCGTTGCGGGATTCGGGGCGCGTGAAGGTCAGCCAGTCGGCGTCGCCGCGCTTTTCGATTCGGAAGGTGGTGTAGTCGCTCGACATCGGTTTCTCCGGGGCTGGGGTTGCGGACGCGGAGTCTATCGCGCCGACACCGGGGCGTGCCCCCAACGCGAGGGGCCTGGGATATCGTCTCGGCTCGAGGAGGCCCCCCATGTCAGCCGACGCGCGAGCCGTCCACCCTTCGATCTCGAAGCATCCGATCCCTCGAAACGCCACCGATCTGTCGACCGCCTGCGTGCTCTGTAGCCACAACTGCGGCATTCGCGTCGATGTCGAGGAAGGCGTGATCACGAAGATCGTGCCCGACGATCGCAACCCCTTCACCCAGGGCTACGTGTGTAACAAAGCGATGACGGTGAGTCGTTACGCGACCCATCAGCAGCGCGTGCAGGAGCCCCTTCGGCGAACGCCCGACGGACGCTTCGAACCGGTCTCCTGGGAGGAAGCCATCGAGGACATCGCGGCGCGACTGACCGCGATCCGCCTCGAATCGGGCCCGCGTTCGATCGGCGTGCTCGGCTTCGGCGGGCAGGCCAACCACATGGACGTGCCCTTCGGCGGCGCCTTCGTGAACGCACTCGGGACGAAGCGCTTCTTCAACTCCTTCGCCCAGGAGAAGCACCAGCACTATCTCGTCGATTACTGGATGTTCAAAGCGTCGCCAAAGCTTTTCTTCCATCCCGACGTGGAGAATACGAACTACCTGCTGGTGATGGGGACGAACCCGCGTATCTCGAACCGCGGTTCGCGAGCCAACGTCACACTGCCCGCGCTCTCGAAGAAGGAAGACTGTCGGGTAGTGGTCGTCGATCCCCGGGAGACCGAGACGACGCGACGTGCGGATCGCCATCTCCGCGTGAAGCCCGCGGGCGACGCCTTCTTCCTGCTGGCCGTGGCAGCGCACATCGTCGAGCAGGGTCTATACGACGAGAGTTTCGTCGGCCAGCGAAGCGTCGGGTTCGACGAGATCCGCCGGGCGCTCGCCGCGGTCGACATCGACGACATGGCCGACCGCGCGGGCCTCGATGCCCACCTCGTTCGCAGCGTGGCCGAAGAGTTCGCGAACGCCGAGAGCGCCTCGATCTTCTGGGATCTCGGCGTCGAGCAGACGCGTTTTTCCACGCTGATCTCCTACCTGATCCGTTTGAACCTCGCGCTGACGGACAACATTGGTGAAGGCGGCAATACCTGGCTGGAGCTCTTCCCGCCCACGAACTTCTCGCCCGAGGGTTTCGAAAACCCCGAACGCGCCCTGGCCTCGGGGATCCCCTCGATCCCCGCCCTCACCGATCTCGGAATGTTCTCGCCCACCCTCGTCCCCGAGGAAGTGATGCTCGACCATCCCGAGCGGCTGCGCGCCCTCGTCGTCTGCGCTTCGAATCCCCTGATGGCGCACTCGGATACGCACGCGTGGGCGCAGGCGGTGGAGCGACTCGATCTGCTGGTGGTGATCGATCCCGCGTTCACCGAGACCGCGCGCCGGGCCGACTACGTGCTTCCGGTGCCCGTCGGCTACGAAAAGTGGGAGATGGCGCTGTTCCCGAAGCGGCATCCCGAGATCGACGTGCACGTTCGCCCGCCCGTGATCCCGGGGCATACCGAGGGGCTCCCCGAAGCCGAGATCTTCGTGCGCCTGATCGAAGCCATGGAGCTCTGCGCTCCCCTGCCCGACGACCTTGCGGCGATCGGCGCGCCCGAGACCCCCGAGGCCCGCGCCGCCTTCATGGGCACCGCCATGGCGAAGCTCGCCGAGCTCGGCGAAGCGGCGGGCGATCCCGAAGCGCAGATCATCGCCTGGGCGTACCGCGGCCTCGGCCATCACTTTCCTTCGCCGGTGTTGGTCGCGGTATGGGCGCTCTGCTTCTTCAACGCGACGGATCCGAAGCGACACGAGGACGTGCTACGGACGCTCGGCAAAGATTGGCGCGACAAGGGGCCCTTCGAGATCACCGAGGCGATCTTCGAACGCATCCTCGCCCACCCCGAAGGCGTCGAGATTGCCCGCACGGAAGAAACGGGCAACCTCGAAAAGCATCTCGGCTACGAGGACGGCAAGGTGCGCCTCGCTCCCGAACCCATGCTCGGTGAAATCGCGCGCGCGATCGAAACGCGCCTCGAGACCGATCCCGAGTACCCCTTCATCCTGGCGAGTGGTCTTCGAACGCGCTGGACTGCGAACCTGATCCAACGCGATCCCGCGTGGCGCAAGGGCAAGGGCCCCTTCTGCACCCTCCACATCCATCCCGACGATGCCGGCAAGGTCGGGGTCGCGACGGGCGACACGGTCCGCGTCGAAACCCGCAAGAGCGCAATCGAGCTTCCCACCGAACTCGATGCGAGCTGCCTGCCGGGACACGTCTGGTTCCCGAACGGTTTCGGAATGCAGGCCGGCGAGGATCCCGAGGATACGAAGGACATCGTGGGCGCACCGATGAACACGATCACCGACGTGGCCGATCGCGACCCGATCTCGGGTTGCCCGCACCACCGCTACCTGCCCGCGAAACTCACCGCCGTCCCGAACTAGGTCTTGAAGACCCCCCGTCGCGGAGTCTGCAAGCCGAAGCTCCGCTTCGATATCGGCCCGCCGGCTTCGGCGATGGCTTCGCGGTGGTTCGTGATGGGGGTGCGCATCGAAACGTCTTCGAAGGGGCGCAGTCTCGTGAAGCAGTCGTGTCCGAGCATGCGCTCGACGAAGGCGGCCGTGCGAGGCCACCGATCGCTGTCCGCCCGGAAGCCCGTGAATTCCGCGTTTCGGAAGAACGCGGTGACCGCGACATCCGCGATCCCGACATCATCGAAGAAGCCCTCCCCGCTCACGGGCAGCTCTCCTTCGAGGTAGTCGAGGATCTCCGGAATCTCCTTCTCGAGGGCCTCGCTGACCGTGGCGGCGTCGGGTTCTTCGCCCCAGACGAAGCGCTTGATCACCAGCTCGTTCCAATAGCGCCAGATGAAGACGTCTCCCATGCGCGAGTCGGCGAACTCTTCGAGCCAACGTGCGCGGGCGCGTGCTTCGCTCCCTTCCGGATACAAGGTCGGCTCCGGAAAGCGCTCTTCGAGGTACTCGCAGATCACGGTCGAATCGCACAGTGCGACGTCGCCGTCGATCAGCACCGGAATCCTGCGCACCGGGCTGAGCTTCGTGAATTCATCGTTGCCGTAGAATGGAACGATCGGATCGACCTCGTAGTCGACGCCCTTCAGGTGCAGGCAAGCCAACACCTTGCGGACGTAAGGCGAGAGGTAGCTGCCAACGATCAGGATCGGTGCGTCTGACATGGGGATGGCGTGAGCCTCCTGATAGACTCGAACCATCGTACAAGATGGGACCGGGATGACGACAGCGACGACGATGACGACGATGACGGCGAGACTGAGCGGAAAACGCGCCCTGGTCACGGGTGCGGCTTCGGGGATCGGTCGCGCGAGCGCGATCCGTCTGGCGACCGAAGGTGCGTCGGTGCATTGCGCAGACCTCGACGAGGCGGGTGCGAAGGCCACCGCCGAGACGATCGCGGGCGAAGGCGGCAGCGCTTCTTCCGGGCATGTGAACATTGCCGAGCTTCCTTCGTGCGAGGCGGTGGTCGAAGCGGCGGTGGGAGAGCTGGGTGGAATCGACGTGCTCGCCAACGTCGCCGGCGTTCTCCGCCCGGGTCACACCCTCGAGCAGGCCCCGAGCGAGTTCGAGTTCTCGGTCGCGGTCAATCTGACCGGCACCTACCACATGTGCCGCGCCGCCCTGCCCCAGCTGCTCGATGGCGGCGGCGCGATCGTCAACATCGCTTCGGCGGCTGCACTGCAAGGCGTCCCCTACAACGCGGCCTACTGCGCTTCGAAGGCTGGCGTCGTCGGGCTCACCCGGTCGCTGGCCTCGGAGTACGCGCGTCGAGACGTCCGGGTGAACTGCATCTGCCCGGGCGGCGTGATGACGCCGATGACGGCGGCGGGCTTCCCGGTGGAGAACATCGACCCGGCGCTCTTCGCTCGCATTGCACCGCAGATGCCGAAGGTGGGACAGCCCGAAGAGATCGCAGCCCTCGTCGCCTACATGGCTTCCGACGAGGCGGCCTACATGACCGGCAGTGCGGTGACGATCGACGGCGGTCAGCTCGCCTGAAGCGCGCGCGCTCCGGTCAGCGCGCCCTTCCCCCTGCCGTGTGACGCACGCCGAGCAGACCTGCGAGCGCGACCACCAACACGAGCAGCCCGAGGTTCTCGACGGCCGGGACGAGGTGCGCTTCGCAGACGTCACCCACTCCATTCATGTTGGCGTCTTCCTGACCGGGGTTGAAGACCCCGGAGCAGTTGTCTTCGAGGTCGGGCCAACCGTCGCCATCGACGTCGAACGGCTCGCAGGCATCACCGACGCCGTCGCCGTTGATGTCTTCCTGGCCGGGGTTGTGGGTTCCGATGCAGTTGTCGAGGAGATCTTCGACACCGTCGCTGTCCTGGTCGGGGGCCACCGCGATCGAAAGGATCTCGTCGCGATACCACTCCATGCGGGCCATGAAGGTGATGTTCGTGTACAGCGCCGTGTTCGATGGCTGTCCGGGGCTGGGTCCGACTGCATACATGATCCCCACGAGATCGTTCGTGGGCGAATTGAGGCTGAAGACGGCGCCTCCCGAGTCGCCGTCGGTGGCCTGGGCCTCCGGAAGGACCTGACCGTCATCGAAGAGGGTCTCGAACGCGACCGTTCCGAGGAGCAGGCCACCGGTGAGCGCGCTGACGGAGTTGGTGCCCCAACGCTTCGTCGAACTCCCCGCCCAGTTCCAGCCGAAGATCTCGTCGGGGGGCGGGGGAAGTTCGCCGTTGGGGTCGTAGCTGGTCGCCGTACCCCGATCGCGGCCACAGCCGATCATGAACAGCAACTCGCCGACTTGCAGCGGGGCGGTGGCGATGCTGAGAGGGGGAAGGAGCGGGTAGGGGTAGATCGAGAAGACGACGAGATCGGCAAGCGTCCCCGGAAGCGACTCGAGTCGGACGTCGCTCCCCGTGACCCAGGGATAGACGACACCGTCGAGGGTGAAGTCACCGGGGCCAACGTGGTTGGCCGTGATCACCCAGCCGTTTCCGATGTAGGTGCCCGTGTTTCCGTTCACATCGCCGACATAGTCCCAGCCAGCGAAGCCGGGGGCGCTCGTGTTCTCCGTGCCCGTGCCGGTGGCGATCAACACTGCAATCGCGGGCCGCGGGAGGAGCAGCAAGAAGATCGCGGCCAGGAGTAGTCGGCGGACGGTGGACCAGTGCGACATCGAGCCACGGTGTCGGTTGGAAACACGGGCGAAAACAGGCGACGCGCCAGTTTCCACCCGCTGGTCGGGGGGCCTGCACAACACTGGGGAGATCCGGTCGAAGAAAGGCGCCCCCCTCCCGAAGGGCGCCGTTGATTGCTCTGGAGACCGGAGTCTAGTCGGTGATGTTACCGAACGCTCGTTCGTCGGCGTCGAGCCCCGAGCCCGGCAAGGCCGAGTGCGACCAGCAGGCCCGTGGACGGTTCGGGCGTCGGAGTGACGTTCGAACTTCCGTGGAACGAGATGTTGGCGGTGAGGTTCAGGTCTTCGACTTCACCGAACGGGGTGCCGTCGACGACGCCCATCACCAGGCCACTGATCTCGAGCTGGATCGATCCGGCGGTGAAGGTTGCATTACCCGACATGTTCGTGATGCCGGTGATGTCGGCCGCAGTCGGGCCGCTGGGGGCCGGGGAACCGCCCGAGTTGCTGGCGTCGTAGTAGGCGTCGATGTCGATCGCACCGACGGCGAAGTTCACGGTCGTTCCGCCAGCAGGGAAGATGAAGAGCGTGCTGTAGGGCGACGTGGCGTGCGGGTTGATGTCGCCGGAAACGATCGTGATCTCGTCGTACGGCCCGAACGGAGCAACCGTCGAGAACGGGCCCTGCCCGGGGATGATGCGAAACAGGAAGTCATCGAGCGTACCGGTTCCGCCTGCGGGAGCGCTGTCCGGGATTCCTGCTGCGTCCCACGTCGCGTACGAATCGGTCGAGAGATCGAGGGTTTCATTGAAGATGAGGACATCTCCGATACTCGTGCGTGCCTGAATCGTGATCGTGCTGACGCTCTGGTTCTCGCCGTAGACGATCGGGGCCGCAGACGCGGGCAGCGCAAATAGAAGAACCGCAAGGCCCACGAGTGATCGGGCAACGGAGCGCATCGAACTTCCTCCCAGACTTCCCAGCAGTACACACACAAGGGGAGGGCGCTCACGCGCGAGCGATCACATTCCCTTCCCAAGGAATCCGCTCCAGCTATACGCAAGCTGCGTGCCAGTTGCGTGGTTGTAGGGGCAGGTAAAAATCCTGTGATTTCAAGGGCTTGAGGCCCAAGGATTTCACGAATCGCGCACTCGTGTGTAGGCAGGGGTAGTGCAATTCCGCTCCGGTGGAAAAGCTCTTCCCATTCTTCAGGTGCTTTGCGCTGCCGGCTCGGCTCCGGTATAACGCCTGCTCACTCATTGACCCGTGTTCGATGACATTCACGGCGTTAGAATCGGTTCAGGAACTCCCCAACCATGTCTGCCAATCTGGGTGAAAGCCCCCCCGGAATCGACCAGCGGCGCGAGCGTCAGCGGCTCGAGGCCCGCCGGGCCATCCTCGACGCGACCGAAGCCCTGGTCATCGAATCCGATGGATGCGACTTCTCGATGCGCAGCCTCGGCCAGCGCTGCGGCTACTCGGCGCCCACCGTCTACCACTACTTCGGAGACAAGGACGGGCTGATCGACGCGCTGCTCGAAGAGCGGCTACAGAAACTCGGCGAAACCCTCGACGCACTGCCCGCCCGCGACGACGCCCTCGAAGAGTTGCGCGAGTTGCTCGTCTGCTCGGTCGAGTTCTGGGCCGAGAACGCGACCCTGGCCCGGTTGATCTGGACCGCGACCAGCGACGGACACAGCCGCATGCCCACCGTGATGGATCGCTACGGCCAGCGCATCTCCGACGCCGTTCGCGCACTGGTCGAGAGCCGGCGCTTCGTCGAGCTCGACGAGGAGGTGGCGGGGCAAATGCTTCGCGCCCTCAGTCAGGGCCTGATCTCCCAACGCATCAATCAACCGGAACACCCCTGGTCGCCCGAGCTCACCGAGCGGGCGATCGACACACTCTTGTGCGGGATGACGCAGCCCGCGCCCGGAGGGAATGCACCGTGAACTTCCGCAGGCACAGGCTGCTCGTCGGACTCCTGATCGCGAGCGTCGCGTTCGGATGCAACGAAGAAGAAGAGGCCGAGGTCGAGATCCTGGCCAGCGCGGTATCGCTGGCCACCGTCGAATCCATCGACCTCGATGAAGAGTTGCGCGCGAGCGGCGATCTGCGCGCGCGCTTCCACACGACCATCGCGGCCGAGGTCGAGGGTCGCGTGACCGACATCTCGATCGAAGAAGGCCACGCTGTGGAGAAGGACGCCATCGTGATCGAACTCGATCCGGCGCGCCGCGAACTCGACGTCGAAGCCGCCCGCGCCCGGCTCGCTCAGTCGAAGGCGAACCTGGTCAAGGAACGGCGACAGACAGAACGCATTCGCAAACTGCGCACCCAGAGCGTCGCCTCCGTACAACAGCTGGAAGAGGCCGAAACGGCGCTTCTGCTGGCGAGCGCGAGCGTGGAGGCCGATCGCGCGGCCCTCGGTGTCGCCGAGCGCGCCCTGGCCGACGCCAGCGTCCGGGCGCCGTTCTCGGGCATGGTCGCGAAGCGCTCCATCCAACTCGGCGAATTCGTCCAGAAGGGCAAGCCGCTGTTCGAACTCGTGGCCCTCGATCCCCTTGAGGTGGTCTTCAACCTGACCGAACTCGACACCCAGCTCGTCGCCGAAGGGCAGAGCGTGCAGATCCGCGTGGGGGCCTTTCCCGATCGCACCTTCGCTGGGCGGGTCACCTTCGTTTCTCCCACCGTCGATCCGGCCACCCGCACCCTGCGCATCAAGGCCGAGATCGCGAACCGCGACGGCGCCCTCAGCCCCGGGTTGTTCGCCCGCGTGAGCCTGGGCCTGAATCGTCGCGAGGCGGTTTCGATGGTGCCGGTGGATGCCGTGGTGCGGCGCGCCACGGGAGCACACGTCTTCCGCCTGGCGGCGGACGATCGCGTCGAACAGGTGCCGATCGAAACCGGTGCCCAGAGCGGTCAACGCGTCGAGGTGATGGGCCTCGAGGTCGGTGATCTGATCGTGCATCGCGGCCACGCGGGGCTCGTCGACGGCGCGCAGGTTCGGGTGCGCGGCGGCAGCGGTGCTCCCGCGGTCGCAGCGAAGGGCGCGCCGAGCGCGGAGGGATCGTGAGGCTCTCCGATATCTCGATCGATCGCCCCGTCCTCACCTGGATGATGACGGCGGCGCTGGCCACCTTCGGCATCCTCGGTCTCGTTCGCCTCGGCATCGACCGCTATCCCGAAATGGAACCCCCATTCGCCGGAGCGAGCGTCGTGATGGTCGGCGGCTCACCGAGCACGATGGAAGACGAAGTCGTCGACGTGCTCGAAGAGAGCTTCGCGACGATCGAGGGCGTCAAGCACATTTACGGCGAGGCGACCCACAGCGTCGGCCGGGTGATGCTCGAGTTCGAACTCGAACACGACATCGACGTCGGCGCCCAGGACATCCGAGACAAGCTCAACTCGGTGATGGACGACCTGCCCGCCGAGATCGAACCGCCCTCGGTCGGCAAGTGGGATTTCTCCTCCCACCCCATCATCTTCGCTCCGATCGCCTCGGATCTCACCCAGGTGCAGACCACCGAGTACGTAAAGGAGCACGTCAAACCCTTCATCGAGTCGATTCCGGGCGCGGCCGGGGTGACGATCTACGGCGCGCGCGAACGCAACATCCGCATCTGGATCGACCCCGACGCCCTGCGCGCGCGAAACCTGGCGATCACCGACGTGCTCGACGCGCTGCGACGCGAACACGTCGAACGCCCGGGTGGCTTCGTCGAGGGGCCCAACGTCGAGTGGGCGCTCAAGACCGACGCCGAGTTCCGCACCGTCGAAGAACTTGGCGCGATGGTGATCTCCTGGGATGGCGACGCGCCGATCCGCCTGCGCGATGTGGCGCGGCTCGAAGACGGCGCCGAGGACGTGCGCACCCATACCCACATGAATGGTCAACCGGGTGTGGCGATCGGGGTGTCGAAGCAGAGCGATGGGAACACGGTCGCGATCGTCGACGAGTTCAAGAAGCGCATGGACCGGCTGCGCGAAGCTGCACCGCCCACGATCCACATCTCCGAAGAAGATGGTTTCATCGACAACTCGGAGTCGATTCGCGAGGCCTTCGAGGAGACGATCTTCGCCCTGTGGTTCGGCGGCTTCCTCGCGGTGGTCGTCGTCTTCGTCTTCGTGCGACGAACGCGCCCCACCTTCATCGTGGCGCTGGCGATCCCGCTTTCGGTGATCACGGCGTTTGGCTTGATCTGGGTGTTCGACTTCACCCTGAATACGATGACGCTGCTGGGGCTCACCCTGGCCATTGGAGTGGTGATCGACGATGCGATCATCGTGCTCGAGAACATCGAGCGTCATCGCGAAGAGGGTTCCGACGCCCGCAAGGCGGCCATCGAAGGCACGCGTGAGATCACGCTGGCTGCCGCTGCGGCTACCTTTTCGGTGGCAGCGGTGTTCATCCCGGTGGCGTTCGCCGAAGGCCAGATGGGCAGCTTCCTGATGGAGTTCGGTGTGACGGTCGCGGTGGCGGTCGTGGTTTCGCTCTTCGTCGCGTTGACGCTCACTCCGATGCTCGCGGCCCGCATGCCCCCGCCGAAGGAACGGGACGAGCAGAGCGTCTACCACCGCCTCGAGCGGGGATTCAACGGTCTCGAAAGCACCTACCGGCGCGTGCTCGAGTGGTCCCTCGACCATCGCCTCAAGACGTTCGCCATCGCGGCGGCGGCGATCGCCCTCGCGGTCTTCGCGGGACGGCAGCTACCGGGCGAGTTCGTGCCCGACGAAGATCGCGGCATGGCGGTCTTCGAATTCCGCACGCCACCCGGTACTTCCCTCGAACAGACGATCGAGATGCTCAAGAAGAACGAGGCGTGGCTGCTCTCTCAACCCGAGACCGTCACGACCCTCGCCCGCATTGGCGGCACGAGCATGTCGGTCTCGGGCCCGAACGTCGGCTTCCTGAACGCGCGCCTGGTGCCCCGCGATCAGCGAACCCGCAGCACGGCCGAGTTCCAGCGCGACGCTCGCGAGGTCCTGAACGAAATACCCGGGCAGGAGTTCGTCGCGCTCGGTTCGTTCGGTTTCTCGGAGCGCGATCTCGAACTCGACATCCGTGGGCATGCGACCCTCGAAGAACTCAGCCACTACTCCGACGTCATCCTTTCGCGCATGGAACAGATGGGCGGGGTGACCGACCTCGAAAAGCAGATCAAGCTCGGCCTCCCCGAGGCGCGCGTCGTCCCCGATCGCGAAAAGGCGGCGGCCCTCGGCATCGATGCAGATACCGTGGCGAACATCGTGACCGCCATGGTCGGCGGCACGGACGTGGCGACCTTCCGCGACGGCGAGCAGCGACACGACATCCGTCTGCGCATGGAACGCGACGATCGCGAAACCCTCGAGTCGATCGGCAACCTCTGGGTGCGCGCACGCAATGGCGAACTCGTCGATCTGCGAAACGTGGTGCGCATCGAAAAGGGCGCCACCGCGTCGACCATCTCGCATACCGATCGCCAGCGCTCGGCGGAGATCATGATGAACCTCCAGGGCATCGACCTCGATACCGGGGTGAAGCGCGCGATGGCCATCGCGGAAGAGGTGCTCCCGTCCCACCTGGCGCTGAAGCTGCGGGGCGACGCCGAGGACATGAAGGAGGCCGGCCAGCAGTTCGTCTTGATGCTCGTGCTCGCCGTGCTCGTGATCTACATGGTGCTGGCCGCGCAGTTCGAGAGCTTCACGCAACCGCTGATCGTCATGCTGGCGCTGCCGTTCTCGATGACCGGGGCGCTCGGCGGTCTGTGGTTGATGGGGATGTCGCTCAACCTCTTCAGCATGATCGGCATCGTGCTGCTGATCGGCCTCGTGACCAAGAACTCGATCCTGCTCGTCGACTACGCCAACCAGTTGCGCGAGCAGGGGGCGACGGCGGAAGAAGCGATGCGACGCGCGGCCCCCGTGCGCATGCGCCCGGTCTTGATGACAGCGCTCTCGATGATCTTCGGCGTGCTGCCTTCGGCGGTGGGCATCGGCCCGGGTGCGGAGACGCGGGCGCCGATGGCGGTGGCGACGGCGGCCGGCATGTTCTCGTCGATGCTCCTCACCCTGCTGATCGTGCCGGTCTTCTACCTCACCCTCGAAGCGGTGCGCGATTTCATGAAGAGCCCGCGCGAGAACTTCTCGCGCTGGCGCGTGGCGCGAAGCGGCGCGGTTGGTTGAGACAGCAAGAGGAAGGTGGAGTCCGAAGTTGGATCAGGATGCGTGGAACAAGCTCTTCGATTTTTCCGGCCGCGTGGCGATCGTCACCGGGGGGACCCGTGGCATCGGTCGCGCCGTAGCCGAGGGGCTGGTGGCGGCAGGTGCGAAGGTCGTCGTGGCCAGTCGCAAGCCGGAAGCCTGCGCGGAAGCCGAAGCCCATCTGAAGGCGATGGGGGGCGAGGCGCTCGGCGTTCCCACCCACATGGGTGACCTCGAAGCGGTGTCCGCCCTCGCGCGCACCACCGCCGAGCACTTCGGTGGGATCGACGTCGTGGTGAACAACGCGGCGACGGCGCTGACCCAACCGCTCGGCGAGTTCACGCCCGAGGCCTGGCAGAAGGTCTTCGCCGTCGATCTCCAGGGCCCCGTCTTCCTGATCCAGGAGACCCTGCCGTGGCTCGAGAAGAGCCCGAACGCTTCGATCGTGAACGTGATCTCCGCGGGAGCGTTCCTGTTTTCGACCTTCAACTCGATGTACGCGGCCGCGAAGTCCGGCCTGATGTCGTTCACCCGATCGATGGCCGGTGAGTTCGCGGCGCGTGGCATCCGCGTGAATGCCGTGGCTCCGGGGACGGTCGATACCGACATGGTGCGCGCCAACCCGCCCGAAGCGCAGGAGATGATGGCCAACGCCTGCTTCATGCGTCGCGCTGCACACGTCGACGAGATGGTGGGGCCCGTCCTCTTCCTCGCTTCGGATGCAGCGAGTTACGTGACCGGGCAGGTGTTGATCGCGGACGGCGGCTTGACGCCCCACTAGCGGCAAGACGAAGTCGATCGATCTCTCATCGGGAGGGTCCGATGGAACTGGTGATGATCTGCGACATGCGCGCTCCCGATTTCGGGGCGCCGCGCGAGGCGCTCTTCGAGGCTGCCCTCGACATGGCGCAGTGGGCCGATCGCGTGGGCTTCGACGTCGTGGGCTTCGGTGAGCATCACGGTGCCGCCGATGGCTACAACCCTTCGCCCCTGGTGATGGCTGCGGCGATCGCGGGGCGCACCGAGCAGATCCGCCTACGGACGGCCGTGCTTCTGGCCTCGTGTTACGACCCGATCCGACTCGCCGAAGACGTCGCCGTTCTGCAGATCCTGAGCGGCGGCCGCGTCGAACTCGGGCTCGGCTTCGGTTATCGGCCCTCCGAGTTCGCGATGTACGGGCGGGCCGTCGAAGATCGTTTCGCGTTCACGATGCAGGTCGCGAAGACACTGAAGCTGGCCTGGAGCGGTGAGCCCTTCGAATACGACGGGCGGCCCTGTCAGATCTCACCCGTGCCGAAACGACACATCCCGATCCTGCTCGGCGGCACGGCACCGAAGGTGGCCCGTGCGGCCGCCGAGTCCGCCGACGGATTCCTGGTGCCGCTGATGCCGGAGAAGTCCTGGGATCTCTACCGGGCGGCCTGTCTCGAACTCGGAAAGGCGGATCCCGGTGGCTACCCGAAACAAGCGCCGACGTTCTTGTGGATCTCGCAGGACCCCGATTGCGACTGGGAGTGGATCGCGCCCCACGTGCTCCACGTCCTCGACTCGTACTCGGCCTGGACCGCCGAGGCCTACGGCGAACCGCGCGGCCCCTACGCCGGGGGCATGACCCCGGAGACCGTTCGGCAGAGCCACGCCTACCAGGTGGTGACCCCCGAAGACGCCGTCGCGTTGATCGAATCCCTCGGCGATCACAGCTCGCTCTACCTCACGCCGCTCTTCGGAGGCATCGATCCCAAGAAGGGGTGGGAGATGCTCCAGCTCTACGAGCGGGAGGTGCACCCCCACGTGCCGCGCGGCGTGATTCCTCGCTGGGGCGTCGTGACCAACCCGAGATAGGTGCGACCAGCTCGAGCTAGTCGCGACCGCTACTCGAGCCCGGTGATCCGGCCGTCCCGCACGTCGATCGATTCGGCGAGGGGCTGCTTTGGCAGGCCGGGCATGCGAAGGATGTCGCCGGTCAACACCACGAGGAAACCCGCGCCAGCGTTGATCTGGATGCCGCGTACGGTGATTTCGAAATCGCGCGGTCGCCCGCGGAGCTTCGGGTCGTCCGAGAGTGAGCCCGGGATCTTCGCGATGCACACCGGAAGATCGGCATAGCCGAGCTTCTCGATCTGGGCGAGGTCGCGCTTCGCGGCCTTGGTGAGCACGACCTCGTCGGCGCCGTAGATCTTCTTCGCGACGGCTTCGATCTTCGAGACGACCGGATCGCTCGGCGCATAGAGGGGGTGGAATGGGCTCTGGTCGCGTTCGGCGTGTCGTTGCACCACGCGCGCGAGATCGATCGAGCCCTCGCCGCCTCGCGCGTGGTGATCGGAGACGGCGAAGGGCACGCCGAGCTCGGAGCAGCGTGCGCGCACGACTTCGACCTCGGCGTCCGTATCCGCCGCGAAGCGGTTGAGTGCAACGACGGGCAACTCGCCGAAGTGTCGGATGTTCTCGATGTGCTTCTCGAGGTTGGGGAGCCCGTTCGACGCCGCGGCCGCGTCGGTCTTCGACAGCTCCGATTTCTTGATCCCCCCGTGCATCTTGAGCGCGCGAATCGTGGCGACCAGAACCACTGCGGCCGTGTCGAGGCCTGCCCCCGCGCACTTGATGTCGAAGAACTTCTCGGCACCGAGATCGAAGCCGAAGCCCGCTTCGGTGATCACCCAATCGGACTGGTGGAGTGCCATGCGTGTCGCGAGCACGCTGTTGCAGCCGTGGGCGATGTTCGCGAAGGGCCCGCCGTGTACGAGGGCCGGAGTGCCCTCCAGGGTCTGCACGAGGTTCGGCTGTAGCGCTTCCTGCAGCAGCGCGATCATGGCGCCGGTGCCGCCGAGGGCACTCGCGGTGATGGGATCGCCCGCGCGATCGAACGCGATCAGGATGCGATCGATCCGCTTGCGCAGGTCTTCGGCGCCTTCCGCCAGACACAGGATGGCCATGATCTCCGACGCCGCGGTGATGTCGAAACCGCCTTCGCGGGGAATGCCTCCACCGGGGCCACCGAGGCCGACGATGATCTGGCGCAACGCCCGATCGTTCATATCCATCACGCGCCGCCACAGGATCCGACGGTTGTCGATCGCCAGCTTGTTGCCGTGGTGCAGGTGATTGTCGATCAGGGCGGCCAGCAGGTTGTTCGCCGACGTGATGGCGTGGAAGTCTCCCGTGAAGTGGAGGTTGATCTTCTCCATCGGGAGGAGCTGCGCGTAGCCACCTCCGGTTGCGCCTCCCTTCATACCGAGGGAAGGGCCGAGTGAGGGTTCGCGCAATGCGAGGCAGACCGACTCGCCGAGCTTCGAGAAGCCGTCGGCGAGGCCGATGCTCGTCGTCGTCTTCCCTTCGCCCGCCGGCGTGGGCGTGATGGCGGACACGAGGATGAGCCGCGGCTTCTTCTCCCGCCTGCGCGGCCTGTCGAGTGCATCGAGGGAGACCTTCGCGACGTCCTTCCCGATCGGCAGCAGATCTGCTTCGTCGAGACCGAGGGTGTCGGCGATCTGGCCGATCGGCTTCGGTGATGTGGATTGTGCGATCTCGACATCGCTGGGCATGCCGGTCTCCATTCGGGTTTCTGTTCAGCGTGGTTTCGGTGGTGGTGCGGAGGATGCAATCATTTCACACGTTGCAGGTCGAAGGGAGGGGTGGGAATGATTCGTTTCGGGATCGACGCAATGCTTCTGGCGCTGATTTCGCTCGCTTTCGTCGCTGGTGCCGCAGCCGATCGAACCCCCGAGGCACCGCCGGCTGCGGTCGACGCGGTCGACGCACTGCGAAAGCAACTCGGTGCGGCGCTTCGAGGCGCGATCGAAGAAGAAGGACCGATCGCGGCGATCGATGTCTGCCGCGACAAGGCGCCCCAGATCACGAAGGCGTTGCAGAACGAGGGCGTTGCGGTGGGTCGCACCAGCCATCGCCTGCGCAACCCCGACAACGCCCCCATGCCCTGGATGAAGCCCCTGCTCGAGGAGCTTCGCGATTCGACGGCCGCGCCGGGTCGCTTTCGCGTCGTCGATCTCGGCGAGGCCGGCACGGGCTATGTCGAAGCCATCTACCTGCAACCGCTCTGCGCGACCTGTCACGGTTCGAACATCGCCCCGGCGCTGCACGACGAGATTCGCGCCCGCTACCCCGACGATCGCGCCACGGGCTTCGAGCCGGGGGAGTTTCGCGGGCTCTTCTGGGCCGTCGTCCCGAAGCCGGCGTCGTAGGGCAGGGCTCGGCTACCCCGCGAGTACGCTCAGCGCCTTCGCGAGGTTCTCGCGAATCGTTCCGCCGGGCTTCGAGCGCAGCACGATCGGGTTGTTGATGCCCTGGCAGAAGCTCACGACTGCGGCCGCGTCGTCGCGACTCTTCTCTGCACCGAGCCCGGCGTGGATGAGTTCGATGGTGCGCGACTCGGCGTCGAGGTAGGCATCTTTCACGGGGCGATGCTCCTCGCCGCGTGCGAGGGCCACGCGGAAGACCAGGGCGTTCGCGCCGAAGTAGTCGATCAAGCGTTCGATCACCTCGGCCGTCCAGCGCGCGCGCCGTTCGCGACTGCGCAGGGGAGGCACGTCGGCGAAGAGAACGCCTGTGAGTTCCACCAGGTCTTCGAGGGCCGAGGCAAAGGCCGCGAGCACGGCTTCGTCCTTGGTGCCGAAGTGGGCCCAGAAGGTGCCGGGGGTGCAGCCGGCTTCTGCCGCGACCGCCTCGGCGGTGAAGTGGCCGTCTCCCGCCAGCCGCTTGCGCGTCGCCGCGATCAGCGCCGCCCGCGTGCGACGGCTGCGCAGTGTCTTCGCCTCGCTAGCCATGCCAGAAGCATAGTTTTCGGAGTTCGACTTTACAAACCTAGTTTTCGTAGTTAGGCTCCGAAAACTCTGAATACGGGAGGAATCTCCATGCGTGACCCCGCGACGCAGACGAACCAGCCGGTCCTGAAGGCCGTGCACGAACTCGCTCCCGAGCTCGCCGCGCGCGCCGCCGAGATGGAGGAGGTTCGGCGCCTGCCCGCCGACCTCGCCAAGTCGATGGCGCCGAGTGGGCTGTTCCGGCTCCTCACTCCGAAGCGCTTCGGGGGCGACGAGTTCAGTCCGCGCGAATTCGTCGAGGTCGTCGAGGCCGTGAGCACCGCGAACGCGAGCGCGGGCTGGTGTTCGATGATCGCTTCGACCACCGCGGTGAACGCGGCCTACATGGATCGCGAAGCGGCGGCCGAGATCTACGCCGATCCCTTCGTCATCACCGGGGGGGTCTTCGCGCCGATGGGGAAGGCGGTGGTCGAAGGTGACCACTACCGCGTCACCGGACGCTGGCAGTGGGGTTCCGGTTCGGCGAACTGCAGCTGGCTTTGTGGCGGTTGCACGATCTGGGAAGACGGCGAGATGAAGACGCTACCTTCCGGCGCGCCCGACGCGCGCATGATGGTCTTCCCCGCCGAAGATGCCGTGCTGCACGACACCTGGCACGTGATGGGCCTCAAGGGCACGGGGTCCGGTGACATCGAGGTCCACGACATCCTCGTTCCGAAGGCCCACTCGGTCTCTCTCGTTTCCGACGTGCCCAACGAAGGCGGTGCGCTCTACAAATTCCCCGTGTTCGGTCTGCTCGCACTGGGTGTCTGTTCGGTGGCCCTCGGCAACGCCCGCGGCGCGATCGATGCCTTTCACGAGCTGGCCCTCGGGAAGAAGCGGGTGGGCAGCAGCCGCACCCTGGCCCAGCGCGACTGCGTGCAGGAGGCCTACGCGCGCAGCGTTTCCCAGTGGCGCGCGGCCCGGGCCTATCTCTTCGACGAGATCGATCGCGTCTGGGGCGTCTCCCAGCAGGTCGAAGGGGAGATCCCCGTCGGCGATCGCGTCGACCTACGACTCGCCTGTACCCACGTGACGCGCACGGGAGCCGAGATCTGCCGAACCCTGTATGACCTGGGGGGCGGCTCTGCGCTATTCGAGTCGAGCGATCTGCAGCGGCGCTTTCGCGACGCCCACGCGGCGACCCAGCACATCATGACGGCGCCGACGATCTACGAAACCGCGGCCAGGGTACTCTTCGAACTCGACGCCGATACCTCAATGTTCTAGCAGGAGCGATTCCATGGAAGGCTTCAAGGCTCTCACCTTCGATCGCGTGGGCGATGTGCTTCGCATTTCGATCCAGCATCCATCGAGCCCGCTCAACGCCGTCGACGACTTGCTGCACGGCGAGTTCACGCGCCTGTTCCGCGAGCTGAAGCGCGAAGACGAAGCGCGCGCCGTCCTGATCACGGGCAACGACAAGGCCTTCAGTGCAGGCGGCGACTTCGCCTGGTTCCCGACCCTCGACGACGCGGCGAAGCTCGAACACCTGCGGCGCGACGCCAAGCAGATGATCTGGGATCTGCTCGAAGTCGAGCTGCCCATCGTCGCCGCCGTGAACGGTCCGGCGATAGGTCTCGGCGCATCCCTGGCCCTGCTCTGCGACACGATCTTCATGTCGGAGACGGCGACCATCGCCGACCCCCATGTGCGCGTGGGGATCGTGGCGGGGGATGGGGGCGCCGCGATCTGGCCGCTGGTGCTCGGGCCCGCGCGCGCGAAGCAGTTCCTGCTCACCGGCGATTCCGTTTCGGCGCAGGATGCCTACCGCATGGGGCTCGTGAACGAGGTCGTGGCACCGGAGGATCTCGAAGAGCGGGCCATGGCTTTCGCGGCGAAGCTCGCAGCCGGCGCGCCGCTCGCCATTCGCTACACGAAGCAGGCGGTCAACAAATTGTTGAAGGACGCGCTCAACACGGCCTTCGATACTTCGACGGCCCTCGAGATCGTCACCTTCCAGAGCGACGATCATCAGGAGGCGCTCGCGGCCATTCGCGAGAAGCGGAAGCCCGTCTTTCGCGGTCGCTAAGGGCTTTCGCGGTCGTTGAGAGCGCAAGTGGAACGAAGGAGGAAACTTCATGAGTGACGATGTCGGTGTCTACGACGCCATGAGTACATTGCGGGCGGTGCGTCGCCTGCGCCCCGACCCCATCCCCGACGATGTGTTGCGCCGCGTGCTCGACGCCGCGTGTTGGGCGCCCACCGGCGGCAACGTGCAGCCGTGGCGCGTGATCGTGGTGAAGGATCCCGCGAAGAAGAAGGCGTTGGGCGAGCAATACGCGAAGCACTGGTCCGAATACCACGCGTTCCACCTCGAGCGCATCAAGGACGCCTCGGATAAGGAGATCGAGGGCGCGAAGAAGACCCTGCGCGCTGGCGACCATCTCGCCGATCACTTCGGCGAGACCCCCGTCGTGCTCGTCTTCTGCTTCAACCCGAAGATCATGGCGATCACCGACATCAAGCTCGATCGCCCGACGGTCGTCGGCGGGGCTTCGATCTACCCCGCGGTGCAGAACGCCCTGCTGGCGTGCCGCGCCGAGGGTCTCGGCTGTGTGCTCACGACGCTCTTGTGTCAGTCGGAGCCCCAGGTGAAGGAACTGCTCGACATCCCCGATCCGTGGGGCACCGCCGCCGTGGTGCCGATCGGCTATCCGGTCGGCAAGGGGCATGGGCCGATCGCGCGTCGATCCGTCGAGAAGATGGCCTTCGCGGACAGCTGGGGCGAGGCCTGGTCGTAGCCATGTACTTCAGCGACGAACCCGAGCACATCACGATCCTGCGCGACACGATCCGACGCTTCGTGGCAGACGAGATGCCCGCCGACAAGGTGCGTCAATGGGATCGCGAGCATCGCTTTCCCCCCGAGTTGTTCGAGAAGCTCGCTGCACTCGGTGTGTGCGGGGTCACGATCGACGAAGAGTACGGCGGACAGGGCCGCGACATCGTCGCCGCCACCGCGATCATCGAGGAACTCTGCCGCGGAGGCGCCTTCGCGGCGGGCCCCTTCATCCACTGCGCCTTCTACGGCGGCATCAACATCTCAGAGAACGGTTCCGAGGAACAGAAGCGCGAACTGCTACCGAAGCTGGCCGCCGGCGATCTCACCTTCGCCTACGGCCTTTCGGAACCCGAGGTGGGCGGCGACCTCGCGAGCGTCACCACCACGGCGCGGCGCAGCGACGACGGGCGCGAACTCATCCTGAACGGCTTCAAGCGCTGGTGCACCGGCGCCGACTTCGCCGACTACATCTACTGCCTGGTGCGCAGCGACGAGGTGGCGCCGCGCTATCAGAACCTCTCCTTCGTGCTCGTGCCGAAGGATGCGCCGGGCATGAGCGTGCACCCGATCGAGCACTCGAACCTCCGCTACACCCTCTCTTCGGATGTGATCTTCGAGGAAACGCGCATCCCGGTCGAGAACATCGTCGGCGGCGAAAAGGGTTGGAACGCCGGCTGGCGCATGCTCGCGGGCAAGGCCCTCGACGTCGAGAAGATCGAGATCACCGCCGTGGCCTTCGGGATCGCCCAGGCCGCCGTCGACGAAGCCTGGGGATACGCCCAGGAACGCCGGCAGTTCGGTCGCCCGATCAGTGGTCATCAGGCGGTGCGCCACGCGTTGGTGGAAGCGCGCACGAAGCTCGAAGCCTGTCGGCTGATGCTCTATCGCGGAGCCTGGCTCGCCAACGCCGAACGCCCCTGCTCGGTCGAGACCTCGATGGCGAAGCTCTTCGTCGCCGACACCGTGGTCGAGATCGCCCTGATCTGCCAGCAGGTGATGGGCGCCTATGGCCTCGCAGAAGGCCACGACATGGAGCGCCACGTACGCGACCTGCTCGGCATGCCGATCGTCGGCGGTTCTTCGAACATGCAGAAGAACAACATCGCGAATCGCCTCGGGCTCAAGGCGGAAGAGGCCCGCTGAAGACGGTCAGGCGTCGGGGATCAGATTTCCGGGGTTCATCAACCCCTGCGGATCGATCGCGCCCTTGAGGGTGCGAAGCAGCGCGAGCCCGTTCTCTCCGAGGTCGTGGTGGAGTTCGTTCTTGCGCAGGCGCCCGACGCCGTGGTGGTGCGCGATGCCGCCGCCGTTCTTCGCGGTGGCTTCGAGGGTGCGTCGCCAGACTTCGCGGTAGGTGCCCTCCATCTCGGCCGAATCCTCGTGCAGGGCCACGAAGGTGAAGTAGAGGTTCAGGCCCGTGCGATAGACGTGGGAGCTGTGCGCGGAGACGAGGCGGATCGGGTCGAGGGCGAGCACGCTCTCGCAGACGTCGTCGTAGACCCCCTCGATGCGCGTCCACGGCGCGGAGACCTCGATCGTGTCGACGATCAGGTTCTGTTCGAGCAGGTCGGTCCACGTCGGGACGTGGTTGCGTCGTTCCATCCAATGCGGACCGGCTTCGTCCGATCCGCGCGCGAGTCCCGCCTTCGAAGCGAGGCCCTCGACCGCCTCGAGTTCGGCATCGACCCGCGAAGCGGGTCCCTCGTGCATCATCAACAGGAGGCCCTGGTCGTCGGCATGGAAGGGTTGGAAGTTGCGCTGGGATTCCCGCACGTCGTACTGCCGCATCACCGGGGGCAGCCACTCGTTCTGCACGATCTGTCGCTGCGCCTCGAAGCCAGCGGCCAGCGTCGGGGTATGAAACGCGGTGAAGGCGCGCTTCTCGGCCTGGCGCCGCAGAGAGAGCGTGACGCCGCTGACGATCCCCATCGTGCCTTCTGCGCCCATCACGAGATGGCGAAGATCGGGTCCCGCCGCGGCCCGCGGCGCCTTGCCGAGGGTCACGAGTTCCCCGTTCGGAAGCACGACCTCGATGGCGTAGACCATGTCTTCGATGTTCCCGTAACCGGTCGAGAACTGTCCCGCCGCACGCGTCGAGACCCAACCGCCGACGCTGCTCACGGCGATCGACTGCGGCCAGTGCCCGATCGTGAGACCGCGCTCGGCGACGGCCTCTTCGGCTTCGAGGCCGTTGCAACCGGCGTCGAAGCTCGCGACGAGGTTCGTCTCGTCGATCTCGCGCACGCGATTCATCGTCGAGAGATCGACCAGGATGCACGACTCGTCCGGTTCGATCCCGCCGCACACCCCGCTGCCGAGCCCGAAGGGAACGAGAGGGATCCCGCCCTCCGCAGCCACGCGCACGATGGCCTGCACCTGGGCCGTGTTCTTCGGTCGAACCACGACGCCTGGGCGTTCGATCTTCTCACCGCGCCAATTGCGCAGATGCTTGAGCACCCAGTAGTCGTGGCGGCGTTCGTCGAGGGCGGCATCGCTGGTGTCGACGCCGCCGGCATCGAGTTCGGCTTCGAGCTTGCGAAGGATCGTATCGCTGATCATGAGGCGGTCTCCGCGCGAGGTGTTTCGCGTGCGTCGATGAAGAGCGCGTTGTTGCGGGCATGGAGCTCGTGGCAGTGCTGCACCTCGGCCGCGCGCCGCGCTTCGTCCCAACCGCACAGGCGCGCCATCTCCTGGGAAGCGACTTCGAGGGTGCCGAGCCCGGCGTCGGCTTCGAGGAAGGCGCGCGCACTGCGTCGCACCCAATAGTCTTCGAGGCGGACCGCGCCCTCGCGCTGCACCGCCTGCTTCACTTCGGCTTCGATGTCGCCGCCCGCCGCGCGCACGTCGGCGGCTTCCGAACCGTAGAGTTCGAGCAGGCGATCGCAGGCGACCGGGCCGAGAGGACGCGCGGGATCGAGGGGCGGGGCTTCGAAGTCTCCACCGATGAGTGGCGCGTGGGTGACGGCTGCGCGAAGCGGCTCGCCGAGGCGTTTTCCGATGTCGTCGACCACGCGCTCCGCCATCGCGCGGTAGGCCGTGAGCTTCCCGCCCGCGATCGAGATCACACCACCGGGCCCCGTCCACGCTTCGTCGCGTCGCGAGATCTCCGAGGGCTTCTTGCCCGCCTGCGAGACCAGCGGGCGGATTCCCGTCCAACTCGTGACGACGTCCTCGAAACCGAGGTGGGGCACGTCGAAGGAACGCGCCGCCGCGTCGAGCAGATACTCGACATCGTCGGGCACGATGCCGGGCCACAGGTCGGTGGAAGGGTGAAAGGTGTCCGTGGTACCGAGATAGGTGACGTCCCCCCGCGGAACGGCGAAGACCGGGCGGCGGTCCGCGGCGTTCATCAGGATCGTATGGGAGAGCGGCAGCTTCTCGCGCGGGACGACGAGGTGGATGCCCTTGGTGAGGGAGAGACGCGGCGCCGCTTCTCCATCTTCGAGGGCGCGAATGGCGTCGACCCAGGGACCGGCCGCGTTCACGATGATTCGACCGCGAATGACGGCACCCAGCTCTTCACCCTCGATCGCGCTCTTGCAGCGCACGCCCACTGCTCGCTCGCCTTCGACGAGGATCTCTTCGACCGGTGCGTAGGTCAGCACCACTGCGCCATCGGCCGCCGCGCTTCGCGCGTTGGCGAGGGTGAGTCGCGCGTCGTCGGTCAGGAATTCGAGATAGGCCACACCGCCATTCGTTTCAGCGGTGGCCGCACAGGGTTCGCGCTCTTCGAGTTCGCGACGACTCCAAACCTGATGGCGTTCGGCTTCGGGCACCTGGCCGAGCTTTTCGAAGGTCCACATGGCCGCGCGGAACTTCGCGAGCCCCGCAGTCGAACGCGTGGGCAGGACGAATGGCATGGCGCGTGTGAGATGGGGTGCGATGCGTCGCAGGATCTGTCGTTCGATCGCCGCTTCGCGCACCAGCGAGACATCGCCCTGCGCGAGGTAACGCACGCCGCCGTGGATCATCTTCGAACTGCGGCTGCTGGTCCCCGAGGCGAGGTCGAAGGCTTCGACGAGGGCGACCGAAAGGCCGCGGGCTGCGGCTTCGCGCGCGATGCCCGCGCCGGTGATGCCGCCGCCGATCACGACGACGTCGAAGCTGCGCTCCTCGGCCTCGCGGAACCGACCAGCGCGGTCGCGCGCGTCGATGTCCCCGGGGCGGCTCTCATGGGCTCTCACAGGCACTCTCATAGGCGGGCTGACTCTACACTCATTTCAGCGGCAAGTTTCATGAGATTTAGTCATGATCTGATGACCACCCGAAGCGACCCATCGCGAGGACCCACAGCGTGCAGATGCGCCAGCTGCTCCACTTCGAAGCCCTCTACCGCCTGCGCGGCTTCGCTTCGGCGGCGCGCGAGTGCGACGTCACCCAATCGGCCTTGAGTCGCAGCATCCAGAAACTCGAAGAAGAACTCGGCGCGCGGCTCTTCGATCGCACGACCCACTCGGTCGAGCCCACCGATCTGGGGGAGGGGCTGATCGGTCGCGCACGCGACGTCGTCGAAGCCGTGCGGGCCTTCGAAGAAGAGGCGGATACCCAGCTCGCCGGAGCACGCGGGCACGTGCGCGTCGGCACGGGGCCGTATCCCGCGCAACCGCTCCTCACGAACGCGATCGCTTCCCTGGCCGAACGACACCCGGGCATCCAGGTGAGCGTGGTCGCGGGAACGTCGAAGGATCTGATGGCGGCGCTGCTTCGCCGCGAACTCGAATGCGTCGTGGCCGACACGAGCAAGTACGAAGACTCACCGGCCGCCGAGGATCTCGAAGTGATCGAGTTGCCGACTGAAGCCTTGATGGTGGTGATGAGCGCCGACCATCCCCTCGCGAGTGCGAACGAAGATCTCGGTGCTTTCGCTCGCCATGCGTGGGCGATGCCGACCCCCGCCCCTCTCGGCTTGCGCGAACTTCCGTCGCCGTTCGAAGAGGCCTTCGCCGCAGGGCAATTCCCCTTCTATCGCCTCGAGACCACCGCGGCCTGTCTCGAACTCGCGCGTGCCGGCCGTGCGCTCACGATCGTGCCGCGCTCGCTTGCGATCGATGCGTGCCGTACGGGGGAACTGATCGCGCGCGCCGCCACCCACGAGATGAGGACCCACGACGGCATCCATCTGGTTCGCAATCGTTCGCGTTCCCCCGCCACGCGGCTGTTGATCGATGAAATCGTGACTTGCGCGGAGCAGCTGGCCTGATCAGTGCTGCGCTCGTTCGACCTCGGCGATCCAGTGGAGCAGCTCGTTGCCGCCCCTGGCGTTGATCCGAATCTTCTCGGGTGCGACCTCGGCGTCGACGATGCGCTGCATGCGAAGCATCTCGCTCTTCGCGGTGCCCGGTAGCCACGCGCCGAAGAAGAAGCCGTGCTCGGCAAGCCAATCGATCTGCCTCGCTGCGCGCGGGTCGCAGAGGGGAACGTCGACATAGCCGACGGGCCCACAGCGAGAGGCTTCGGCTTCGAGCAGGCCTGCGAGCGCCCGATCCTCCTGCGCGCGTTCCGCGGTGAGCCGGAAGTGCGAGATGCCCGAATGTCGGTCGTGGTGGACCTCGGCGGCGAACGTTTCACTCGAGGCCGTGTGCTCGGAGACGATCGTGCGCTCGATTCCGATCTCGCGCGCGAATGCCTCGATGCGATCCGCGTAACGAGTCGGAGGATGGATCGAAAGCGGTGGCAGGGCCTCGAAGCCCTGGTAGTAGACGACGACGCCGATGCGTGCGTTGCCGAAGTCGTGCCCGATCTCGCGGAAGTCGGTGCCGGCCGGGGCGTGGCCCAGCAGGACGCCGGTCGCCACTCCGCCCGCCGCCACGATGGGCCGCTGGGTTCGATCGTGGGCGCCCGTCGTGCAGTGGCGAAGTCCGCGCACGCCCCGATCCAGGAAGCGCCTCGCCATCGCCGCGCCGGCCCGGTAGATCACGCGGTGCCCGCGGTATGCGGGGTCGACGAAACCCGCGATCGAATCGGCCACGAGGTCGCCGGGGAAGGGGGTGCGGGCGCCGATGTGTCCGGCCACGCCGCCCTCGGGCGTCACCGCGATGTTCGAGATCAGGCGGCCCGTGATCAACTGCTCGTTCAGCGCGTCGCGATCGTAGAAATCGGCTTCGGGGTAGGAGTCGCCGTAGCACCTGCGGACGCATTCGATCAGCGAGTCGAGATCGCTCGGCTCGAGATTGCGGATCGCGAGTTCGTCCGGACCGTTCGGTGCCACGTATGGAAGCGTAGTGAAGCAACAGGTGTCGCCGCGCTGCACCACCCATGCTGCACCCTCGAGATCGGAAGTGATACGCTGCGCGGTCTGGCTCGTTCATGAACCTCCAGTGATGGGAAGCTCGCCCCGATGACGACGAACGCGCTCTTCGCGCCGATCCGTGTCCTCGACCTCTCGATCGGAATCGCCGGCGCCTACGCGTCGAAGCTGCTGGTCGACCAGGGCGCCGATGTGTTGAAGCTCGAGGATCCGAACGCGCCCGATCCCCTTCGCAAACAGACGGCCTCGCGCGTGGCCGTGGGGGAGGGCGAGGATTCCGCGCTGTTTCGTTTCCTGAACGCGGGCAAGCGCAGCGCGGTCGCCGATGCGGCGCAGGTGGCAACGCTTGCGGCCGAAGCCGACGTGGTGATCGAATGCGTCGATGCCCCCGGCCTCGAGGCGCGCACGGGCGATTCGATCGACGCCATCCGTGCGCGAAATCCCGGGCTCGTCGTGGTGACGATCTCGCCCTGGGGTACGACGGGTCCCCTGGCCGATCGTCCAGCGAGCGAATGGACGCTGCAGGCGGCGACGGGCTTCATGGCGCGCCGCGGTCGGCCGGAACTCGGTCACATCGGGGCCGGCGGGCGGTTGGGCGAATACGCCGCAGGTTCGTTTGCGGCCCTCGGCGCGGTGGCCGCGTGGCGCGAGGCTGCTGCGACTGGTCGCGGTCGCGACATCGATCTCTCGATGTTCGAAGCGATGCTCACCTGCAGCACGCAGTACTGGGATCTCAACCATCAACTGTGCGGTGGTGAGTTGATCCAATACCTCGACATCCCCGCGGTGGAGCCTGCGAAGGATGGCTTCGTCGGCTTCTCGCCGCAGACCAGCGAGCAGTGGCAGAACTTCTGCATCCTGATCGATCACCCGGAGCTCTCTCTCGACGATCGCTTCCTCACGGCGAACACGCGACAAGCGCACCTCGACTTCCTTCACGACGCGATCCACGGGTGGACCCGCGAGCGAACGGTCGAGGAGATCCTCGAAGCCGCCGAAGCACTGCGGGTGCCGTCTTCGCCGGTGGGCAACGGGGAGTTGCTGCCGCAGGTCGATCACTTTCGCGAGCGCGGCGTGTTCGTCGACAACCCCCATGGCTTCATCCAGCCCCGGGTTCCGTTTCGCGTCGAGGGAAACGAGTCGAGCCCGATTCGTTCCGCCCCTTCACTCGGTGCGGATCGCGCCGAGTGGAACGCGCGAGCCGACGATGAACCGCGCGACGTTCCGAAGGGCGAGGGCGCGTTCGGAGGGCTTCGGGTCGTCGACCTCACGGCGTTCTGGGCAGGTCCGTTCGCAACATCGGCGATGGCCCAGCTCGGCGCCGACGTGGTCAAGGTCGAATCGATCGCGCGCCCCGACGGCATGCGCTTCGTCAACGCCAAGCCCGACGTTCCGATCTGGGAAGGCGGTGCGATCTTCCACGGGGCAAACACCGACAAGCGGGCCATCACCCTCGCCCTCGATCGCGAGGAGGGCCGGGCGGTGCTGCGCAAGCTCGTCGAACGCGCCGACATCCTGATCGAGAACTTCTCCGTCCGCGTGCTCGAGAACCTCGGCCTCGAACCCGAGACGCTGCACGCGTGGAACCCGAAGCTCATCGTCGTGCGCATGCCGGCGTGGGGGCTCGACGGTCCATGGCGCAATCGCACGGGCTTCGCGATGAACGTCGAACAGGCGGGGGGCATCGCGTGGCGCGGCGGCTATGAAGGCCAGCCCCTCACCGCGAACTTCTGCGATCCCGTCGGGTCGGTCCACACGCTGTTCGCGACACTCGCGGCTCTCGAGCAGCGAGCGCGAACCGGGAAGGGGACGCTCGTCGAAGTGGCCCTCGTCGAACCGGCACTCAACCTCGCGGCCGAACAGATCATCGAGTACCGCGCTTACGGCGTGCGACTCGACTCCGAGGGCAACCGAAGTGCCTTCGCGGCGCCGCAGGGGATCTACGCCTGCGCCAACGATCGCTTCGTCGCGATCGCCGCGCGATCGGGCGAAGAGTGGCAGGCCCTGGGTCGCGCGGTGGCCGACATGACGGGGGGCGCGCAGCTGGCGAAGCTCGCCGGAGATGCTTCGCTGGCCGATCCCGCGGCACGCCACGCGCGACACGACGAGATCGATGCCGCGATCTCGAGCGTTTCGGCTGAAGCCGATGCGAGCGAACTCGCGAACGCCCTGAGCGCCGCCGGCGTCCCGGCCGAAGCCCTGATCAACGGCTACCACCTGATGCCGAACGCGCAGCTCGAACACCGCCGCTTCTCGCGACCCCTCGCGCATCCGCTGACCGGTACCTGTCGCTACCCGGGTCTCCCCTTCGTCGGGCTCGCCGACGAAAGACCCGAGACCGCTCCGCCGACCCTCGGCCAGCACAACCGCGAAGTGCTCGGCGACGAACTCGGGCTCGACGAAGCCGCCCTCGAAGAACTCGAAGCCAAGCAGGTGATCGGCACCAAACCGCCCTGGGCGTAGAAGCCGCTCACTCTCCCTCGTCGTTCGCAAAGCGCCCCGTGACCGGGCACTTCCCCTTCGAGGCGAGGTACTCGCGGATGGTGCCCTGGGGCTGCGGGCAGTCGTAGACCACGCGACCCCGGCTGCCGTGCATGTGATCGAGGCTGCGAAGAGAGTCCTCGTTCGGGGCGACGCCGACCGTGGTGTCGCTCTGCAGTCGTTCGAGGGGAATCGGATAGTCGGCCCAATCGCGCGGCGGCCTCCAACCGGGGGGAGGCGCGATGATGGAGCGCACTCCGCCGATCGGATGGAGCGCGCGCCACTCTTCGATCTTCTTGCTCATGGCCGCGACGCGCTCGGGGTGTTTCGCGGCGAGGTCCTCGAACTCGTTCGGGTCGTCGCGGATCTTGAACAGCGAATTCTTCACCTTCGTCTCGAGCTGCTCCTGGTCGATCTCCTGCACGAGTTTCCAGTCGTCGTCGAAGGCCGTGAGGTTGAAGTGGCCGTAGATGGGGATCTCGGAGGCGAAATAGAGAAGCTCGTCGCGCGGTTGCTTCTTTCCCTCGCTGATCGCGGGCCACATCGAGCGTCCGTCGAAGGGGCGCCGGTTTCGGGCTTCGATCCGGGCGGCCGCGGCGAGGGTGGGGAAGACATCCATCACCGACATGATCTGCTCCATCTTGCTGCCGGCCGGAACGTGCCCAGGCCAGCGCATCAGCGAGATCACGCGGATGCCGCCTTCGAAGGTTTCCCCCTTGCCGCCGCGCAGCGGAGCGTTGTCGGCCCCGCCCGTCGAATAGGCCGCACCGCCGTTGTCGCTGAAGAAGAGCACCAGGGTGTCGTCGGCGAGACCTTCGGCGTCGAGGGTGTCGAGCACCTGACCGATCGCCTGATCCATCGCGTCGACCACGGCGGCGTACATCGGACGCGCACTCGGATCGCCGCGCATCTTCGCGACCTTGCGGGTGAGGTCGGTGTGATCGGAGCGCGCGGGGGCGAGGTCGGTGTCGATGTCGGCGTACTTCTCCTGCAGTTCCTTCGGCGCGTCGAGGGGAGTGTGGGGCGCGATGAAGGGCATGTAGAGGAAGAAGGGTTTGCGCTCGTCGCGCTCGCGGATGTAGCGCGAGACCTCCTTCGCGAGCAGGAAGGTCTCGTAGCCTTCGTCGTCGATCGACACGCCGTTGCGTTGGAAGTCCTTTCCGCCCTGGTTCGAGAAGGGTGGATAGAAGCCAACCTCCGTATGCAGATGACCGTAGAAGTGTTGGAAGCCTCGTTCGTTCGGGTGATGGGTCTGTTGGGCATGACCGAGGTGCCACTTGCCCACCATGGCGGTCTGGTAGCCGGCGGCTTCGAAACTCTGGGGCAGGAAGTGTTCGTCGGGATGCACGCCGAAGTTGTCCCACGGCAGGATCACGCCGTAGGCCACGCCGAGGCGCATCGGATCGCGGCCGGTCATCAGCGCGGCGCGCGTCGGCGAACAGATCGGCGCCGTGTAGAAACGATCGAGCTGCGCTCCTTCCCGGGCCAGCCGATCGAGGGAAGGCGTGTCGATGTCGCCGCCGTGGTACCCGACGTCGTTCCAGCCGAGGTCGTCGGCGACGATGACGACGACGTTCGGCTTCGCATGCGCGATGGCAAGCGGAGCCGTGAGGGAAAGGAAGATCGCGATGCAGGCGATCTGAACTCGTTTCGAGGTCATTCGGACGAGCCTCCGGGTGGCGCCCGTGACCGTGAGCGACGGGCTAGCATCGGAGCGTAGTCGACGCCCCGACCCCGGCGACTCGCGTCGACCTCCGAACTTTGCTGGAACCGAATTGAGGAAGACCATGGCTTTACCACTCGAAGGAATTCGCGTCGTCGAACTCGCGAGCTATGTCGCGGCCCCATCGGGTGGCGCCCTGCTCGCCGATCTCGGTGCCGACGTCATCAAGGTCGAAGTGCCCTGGGGCGAGATCTACCGGCACAACAACCCGCGCATGGCGGGCTACGACAGCGACTTCCCGGCCAGCGCTCCGTATCAGATGGACAATCATGGCAAGCGCTCCCTGGCTCTCGATCTCGCCTTGCCCCAGGCCCAGGATGCCCTGCGCAAGGTGGTCGACAGCGCGGACGTGTTGCTCACCAACATGTTGCCCGATCGCCTCGCGAAGTACGGCCTCGACCCCGACGCCCTGCTCGAAGCGCGCCCCGAACTCATCGTGGCGCGGCTATCGGGCTACGGACCGACGGGTCCCGAAGCCAACGCCCCGGCCTTCGACTACTCGGCCTTCTGGTCGCGCACCGGCTTGATGGAAACGCTGCACGACGCCGGTACTCCTCCGGCGTTCCAACGCCCCGGCCTGGGCGATCACTCCGCTGGCCTCGCCCTCGCCCTCGGCATCGTGGCCGCGCTGCGCACGCGCGATAGCGAAGGCCACGGTCAGGTGATCGACGTTTCGCTCCAGGACATCGGCTACTACGTCGCGGGCAACGACACGAGCACCACCCTGGTCACCGGCCAGAGCCCGCCGCCCCACGATCGCAGCTGTCCGCGAAACCCGCTGTGGAATCACTACCGGTGCGCCGACGAACGCTGGGTCTTCCTGGTGATGATCGAGAGCGATCGCTACTGGGCCACCCTCGCCGAGGCCATCGGCCGTCCCGAACTCGCGACCGACGAACGCTTCGAAAACGGCTTCGCGCGCTACCACAACTCCCTCGAACTCACACAGTTGCTGAGCGAGGCCTTCGGCAGCGAACCCCTCGACCACTGGCGCCAAGCCCTCGCCCAGCACCGCTTGATCTGGGCGCCCGTGCTCACCCTCGCCGAAGCCGTACTGGACGAAGACGCCATCGAACGGGGCACCTTCCCCGAGGTCGATCATCCCGAGTACGGCAAGTTCCGCACGATCGCCGCTCCGTTCAAGATGTCGGCCTACGAACTGCGCAGCGCCGCACCGGCACCAAGCCTCGGAGCGCACACGCGCGCCGTTTGCGAGGAAGCGGGCCTCGACGAAGAAACGATCGAGCTGTTGCTCGCCGCTGCGGGCTGATTGCGGCTATTCCGACTCTGCAGTGAGGTCGATGCGGAGGATGCGATCGCTTCGGAACGAACCGACGAAGAGCTCGTCTCCCACCTGCAGTCCCACGGTGCCGGCACCCATCGGTCGCCCGGCGGTTTCGTAGACGGGGCCGAGAGGCTCCATCGTCTCCGGATCGACGGCTTCGATCGCGAAGGGGATCGTGCAACTGCCCGCTTCGAGGGTCTGACAGGCGCCGAACACCTCCGGGTCTTCGACGCGCAGGGATGCGATCAGCAGGCGCCCGTCCGGCGACCAGGTGACGTTGTCGGGGGTGATCACCGCCGCCCGACCGAGTTCGCGACCGCTCGCGACCTCGATCTTGCGGATGTTGCTCTCTCCGCTCGCGTTCATGTAGATGAAGCGTCCATCGGGCGAGGCCGTGATGCCGTTGGGCAGGATCGCTTCCGTGCCGCCGATCACACGGAAACCATCGGCCGGCGTCCAGTGGAAGGCCATCCCCGTCGGTTCGGTGGGAAAGCCCGCATCGAGATTGTCCGCGCCCACGAGCGAAGCCATCTTGGTGGTGTAGAAGCTGCCGTCGGGGAGGGCTGCGACCTCGTTGAGTGAAGCGTCCGGCGGGCTCTCGACGCAGCCTCGCCACGAGACATGCCAATCGGTTCCGCCCCCCTTCACCTCGAAGAACTCGACGGCCTCGCGATTTCCATGCTGCACGACGAGCAGGGCGAGGCGTCCATCATCGCGGCGCACCAGGTCGATGCCGTGGCTGTTGAAGCGCGCGTCGGGCTCGTCGCTGCAGGTCGGGTCGCCCCAGCCCGGTGTGGCGCGCCCGTTTCCCCTCCCGCCGATGTAGACCGTCTCGCGTGCTTCGCTCTCGAGATCGAAGACCACGAGGCCTCCGGCGTGGTCCTCCGCGCTCGTTCCGTACTCCCCGATCAACAGAGCCTGGTTGCCGGGCAGCGGCACCATGTCCTCGGGATTCGTGAACGTGCAGATGGGGCGCGCGTTGCCGAGTGCGCTGCAATCGTCGGGTGCAATCGAGTGAGCGTGCGTGGATGGCTGCGGCGTGGGTTTCGCGCAGGCTGTGATCGTGACGCAGAGGCCCAGGCCGAAGAGGGTTCGGACGATCGTGGCGTTCGGAGCGATTCGCATGAGACTCGGGCCTCCATTCGGGTCGCGACGCATCGCGTGCAGGCACCGGAGTCTACCCGCTCACTTGCCATCCGAAGCGAGATGCGAGTGTAGGCGCGCCCGGCGCGGCATCCTCGACGACGATGATGCACGATGGAGACGAAACGAAGGAGGCCGATCCAGTGCCGTGGTTCTACACAGACAGGGAAAGCGCCTTCCCGGGCGAACAGGTCGTGCTCTTCGGGAGTTCGGAGGTTTCGCCCTGCAGGCTGAGGGTGCATCGCGTCGGCGCCGAGCGGGTATGCGTTGCCACGTTCGAGGTCATCGACCTCCCGAACGCACCCACCCCGAAAGACGCCGACCGCCATGGCTGCGGCTGGCCCGAGGTCTTCCGCTTCGAGATCGGTGAGGACTGGAAGACGGGCTACTACGACCTCGAACTCAGCGCGCCCGGGGGTACTTCGAGCCATCACTTCGTCTGTGTGAAGCGTGCACCCAGCGCTCCGAGGGCGAAGGCGGTCATGGTCCTCAACACCAATACCTACCAGGCCTACAACTACTGGGGGGGTGCGAACTCCTACGCCCACGTCGACAAATTGATGTCGGGAGAACTCTCGCCCGAGGACGCGCGCGACGCCGCGATCGGCACGCTCTCGCGCCTGCGTCCCTACGCGCAGAACCTGATGGCACCACCCGACGATGCGCCGCGGCTCGTCAACCCGCAGCCGCGCGCGAAGGGCGAACCGGGCATCCCCTTCGATCTCCAGTGGTTCGCGCAGCATCGGCCCTCGCCCTACGACGGCTCGGCGGGCTTCGTGGGCAAGTGGGAGCAGGCCTTCGCGACCTGGTGCGAAGCCAACGGGATCGAACTCGACTACCTGACGGATCACGACCTCGAAGCGGGCGTCGATCTGCTTCGCGGCTACCCCGCGGTGCTGTTGGTCGGCCACAGCGAGTACTGGTCACAGAACGAACGCGAAGCCATCGAAGCCTACGTCGACGCGGGCGGCCACCTCGCGATCTTCTCGGGCAACACGGCCTATTGGAAGGTGCGCTGGGAAGACGAAGGCCGGACGCTCATCGCACACAAGTGGAAGGGCGAAACCGAAGATCCCCTGTGGGCCGATGTCGCGACGCGCCAGGAGGCCACCCATCTCTGGTCGCACCCGGAGTTCGCGCGCCCCGAGGCCGAGATCACGGGCTTGTCGTTCATCTACGGCGGCTATCACCGCCTCGGATTGTGTGTGGCCCGCGGCACCTCGGCCTACACGGTCTACGACGATCAGCACTGGGCCCTCGCAGACACCGATCTCTACTACGGCGACGCCGTCGGCGGCGACGTGCCGCTGCTCGGTTACGAAAACGATGGCTGTCTGCTTCGCTTCGACGAGCGCGGGCTGCCCGTCGTCGCGGGGGGCGTCGGGGTGCCGCCGGATCTCTCGATCATTGCGATCGCACCCGCCACCCTGGCCGAGAGTGATCGCAGCCCCTATCCGCCGATCATCCCGCCCGAGCAGCCCGGCATGCTCGCGCGTTGCGCGTTCGGAGAGGACAGCGAAGCGAACCGCGAACGCCTGATGCGCGGCCACGCCGTGATGGCGAGCTTCACGCGGGGCGACGGCGAGGTGTTCAACGCCGGAACCACCGAGTGGGCCCATGGGCTCGCGGCCGGGGACCCGTTCGTCGACCAGATCACCCGCAACGTACTGCGACGCTTCGGGGTGATCTAGACGGCGTCGGGATCGAACTCGAAGATCGCCTCGATCTCGGTCGAGATGTCGAAGGGCAGCTCGGCCATCCCCACCGCGGATCGCGTGTGGGTGCCGGCGTCACCGAAGACCTGCAGGAACAATTCCGAACAGCCGTCGATCACGGCCGGGGTCTGGTTGAAGCCCGGAGCGCAGTTCACCATGCCGAAGACCTTGATCACGCGCGTGACCGGATCGAGGGAACCGAGTTCGGCGCGCACCGAAGCGAGGATCTGCAGGCCGGTCGCACGCGCGGCTTCGCGCGCGGTGTCGAGATCGACCGCGTCACCGACCTTGCCGATGATCGGCGTGCCGTCTGCGCGAATCGGCCCGTGTCCACCGACATGGAGCTGGTTGGCACTGCGCACCGCGGCGACGTAGAGGCCGGCGGGAGGATGGGGTTTCGGCAGCTCGATTCCGGCTGCCCGCGCGCGTTCTTCGTGGCTCTCTCGGGTCATTCGATGCCTCGATTCGGGGTTCTGCGTGACGCTACCGCAGCCGGCGCTGGGGATGGCGGGTGAGGGCGGCATTCACCATGATGTCCCGCCCGACGCGCGATCCCGCGCGATCAACCGAATCCAGCGATCGACCCGAACGATCCATTCAAGGAGGAAGACCGTGTCCGAAGCACTCATCATCGATGCCTGTCGAACCCCTCGAGGCATTGGCAAGGTTGGCAAGGGAGCGCTCGCGCACATCCATCCCCAGCGGTTGGCTTCGACCGTGCTCAGGGCCATCGCCGAGCGCAACGATCTCAACACCGCCGAGATCGACGACGTGATCTGGGGCACCAGCACCCAGCGCGGCGCCCAGGGTTTCGACCTCGGTCGCATGGCGGCCCTCGACGCCGGCTACGACATCAAGGCTTCGGGCGTCACCCTCGATCGCTTCTGTGGTTCGGGCATCACCACTGTCAACTTCGCGACGGCCCAGGTGGCCTCGGGCATGGAAGATCTCATCGTCGCCGGCGGAACCGAGATGATGAGCCTCACGGCCTCGATGGCCGACCCGAATTCGCCTCCCCCGACCTTCGACGCCGGCAACCCGCACCTGCGCAAGCTGCATCCGCAGACCCAGCAGGGGGTGTGCGCCGACGCGATCGCGACCCTCGAGGGCATCGATCGCGAAGCGGTCGACCAACTCGCGGTGACGAGCCAGGCGCGCGCGGCTCGCGCGATCGAAGAGAAGCGCTTCGACAAGTCTCTCGTCCCCGTCTACAACGACGACGGTTCGCTCGCTCTCGACCAGGAGGAGTTCCCGCGGCCCGGAACCCAGATGGAGCATCTCGCGAAGCTCGGCACCGTGTTCAACCACATTGCGGCGATTCCGGTGGATGACTCGGGAGCGACCTTCGGTTCGCTGATCGAAGAGAAGTATCCCCAGCTCAAGGACGGCTGGACCCACGTCCACCACGCGGGCAACTCTTCGGGCGTCGTCGACGGTGCCGCGGCCCTGCTGCTGGCCTCGCCCGCCTACGCGGAAAAGAAGAAGCTCAAGCCCCGCGCGCGCATCGTCGCCACGGCCAACATGGGCGACTGCCCGACCCTGATGCTGAACGCGCCGGTCCCGGCCGCGAAGAAGGTGCTCGAGCGTGCCGGGCTCACCAAGGACGACATCGATCTGTGGGAGATCAACGAAGCGTTCTCGGTGGTGGCGGAGAAGTTCATCCGCGATCTCGACCTCGACCGCGAGAAGGTGAACGTGAACGGCGGCGCGATGGCCCTCGGTCATCCGATCGGCGCGACGGGCTCGATCCTGATCGGCACCGTGCTCGACGAACTCGAACGCCAGGAGAAGAAGCGCGGCCTGATCACGATGTGCGCGGGCGGAGGCATGGCGCCGGCGATCATCATCGAGCGCGTCTGACAGTCGGCCGAAACGCTAGAGCGGAAGCTCGATGGTGAAGACACTCCCCACGCCGCCCTCACCGGGGACCGTGCCCGCGCTGCGTACGTTGACCGGGTGCAATGAACTATGCTGAGCCCATGGATGGAATTTATGACCTGGGTGGAGTCGCTGGCTTCGGTGCCATCGAGGTCGAAGAGAACGAGCCCACTTTCCACCACCCGTGGGAGATGCTGGCGTTTCGCATCAACGTCGCGTCGATCGGCATGCTTCGGGCGTACAACACCGACGAATACCGCCATGCGATCGAACGCATGGAGCCGGTCCACTATCTGCAGGCGCGCTACTACGAACGCGTACTGACCGGAGCGACGACGCTTCTCGTGGAGAAGGGGTTGCTCGATCTCGAAGATCTCGAGAAGCGCGCGAAGGGCCGCTTTCCCCTGGCGCTTCCCGTGAGGCCGAATGTCGATGACGGCCGCCCGGGACCGGGCTCGCCGCGTTTCGCCGTCGGCGATCGGGTCCATGTCCGGGCCGACCATCAACCCGGTCACACGCGCGTTCCGCGATACTGTCGAGGGCATACCGGGTGCGTGGTGCACGTCGCTCCCCCCTTTTCCTATCCCGACGCGAGTGCGCACGGTCTGCCGAAGCGTCGCGAAGCCACCTATCACGTCGAGTTTCAGGCCGCCGATCTGTGGGGCGACGACGCCGAGGCGAATGCGCCGGTCGTGGTGGATCTGTGGGAGAGCTATCTGGAGGAAGCGCCGTGAGTTCGAAGGAAGTGGCCAGCCCCGAAGCGCGCGCGGAAGCCGTGGTTTCGGCACTGGTGGAGGGGGGACATCTCGAAGCGGGCGCCCTCGACGCCGTCGAGCAGATCGAGGAGGGCCTCGACTGGCGCAACGGCGCGCGTGTGGTCGCGAAGGCGTGGACCGACCCCGAGTACAGGGCCCGCCTGCTTTCCGATGGAACGGCGGCGTGTGCCGAACTCGGTTTCGAGGGACCCCAGGGCGAATACATCGTGGTGCTCGAAGACACCCCCGCACGCAAGAACCTGATCGTCTGTACCCAGTGTTCGTGCACGGCGTGGCCCGTGCTCGGGCTGCCACCGGATTGGTACAAGAGCCCCGAGTACCGCGCGCGCGTGGTCCGCGAACCGCGCCGGGTGCTCAGGGAGATGGGTCTCGAGCTCGAACCGGAAGTGGAAGTCCGCGTCTGGGATACCACCGCCGAGACGCGATACCTCGTCCTGCCGCTTCGCCCCGAAGGCAGCGAGGGGTTGAGTGAAGACCAACTCGCCGAACTCGTCACGCGCGACGCGATGATCGGGGTGGCGCGGGTGCCGCAGCCGTAGGTCAGCGCAGGTCGATCACCGCGCGGCCTACGTACTTGCCGGCTTCGAGGTCGTCGAAGACCGCCGGCAGCTCGTCGAGCTTGGCCGTGCGCCCGATGTGGCTCTTCACCAGACCATCCGCTGCCATGTCGACGACTTCGCGCATGTCCTGCACCGTGCCGACGGCGGAATAGATGAGGGTGGGATCCTTGATGAACCAGCCGAAGGGGTTGAGTTCGAGGTTGCCCTCGCTGGTGGCGGGAAGCCCGACGGCGACGAACAAGCCGCCGCGTCGCAGCATCTCGAGGCCGAGATCGAAGCCCGCGAGCTTCGCCGAAAAGACGATGCTGGCATCGACGCCGCCCAGTTCGATGGCCAGCGCCCCGGCGTCCTTGGCATCGACGGCGCGGTGCGCCCCCATCTCTTCGATGAAGCGGAGCCGCTCCTCGCCGATGTCGACCCCGATCACCTTGTAGCCGAAGGCGTTGGCGATCTGGATGGCGTAGTGCCCGAGGCCGCCGGCCGCGCCGATGATCGCGATGTGGCGACCGGGTTGGATCTGATGCTTGATGAGTTTCTTGACCGCGCCGTAGGCGGTGAGCCCACCGCAGGCGAGGGGCGCCTCTTCGTCGCCGACGCTGTCCGGCAGCTTCACCAGGGACTTGGCCCAGACGCAGAACTCCTGGGAGAAGGTGCCCATGATGCCTTCGGTCTGTGCGCAGTGACGGGGTTCCCCGCGCAGGCAGTACTCGCACGCGCCGCACCAGAAGCCACCACCGCTGCCACCGAGACCGAGGATCACGCGGTCACCCACTTCGATGTAGCGCTCGGCACCGGGCCCGAGCGCTTCGACGACTCCGATCCCCTCGTGACCAACGGGCATGGTGTCGGGAACGCCGACCCAATCGCCGCGCACGATATGGAGATCCGAGTGGCATACGCCCGCGGTCGTCATGCGGATGCGCGCCTGTTCGTGACCGGGTTCGGGGGTCTCGATGTCCTTGATGACGAGTTCGCCGCTCTCGAGTTGGGCTGCCTTCATGGGGGATCTCCGATCCGATTCGCGTTGGTAGTCAGGGGATCAATAGTGCCAGGGAAAGCGGGAGAAATCGCGCTCGCGTTTCTCGAGGAAGGCGTCGCGCCCCTCCTCGGCTTCGTCGGTCATGTAGGCGAGGCGCGTGGCTTCTCCGGCGAAGACCTGCTGGCCCACCAGGCCGTCGTCCACGAGGTTCATCGCGAACTTGGCCATGCGTTGCGCAGTGGGGCTCTTGGTGTTGATTTCGGCAGCCCATTCGAGGGCCGTGACTTCGAGTTCGGCGTGGGGCACGACGCGGTTCACCATGCCCATCTGATGAGCCTGCTCCGCGCTGTAGCTACTGCCGAGGAAGAAGATCTCGCGCGCGAACTTCTGGCCGATCTGTTTGGCGAGATACGCGGAGCCATAGCCCCCATCGAAGCTCGCGACATCGGTGTCGGTCTGCTTGAAGACGGCGTGCTCTTCGCTCGCCAGGGTGAGATCGCAGGTGACGTGGAGGCTGTGTCCGCCACCGACCGCGAAGCCCGGTACCACGGCGATCACCACCTTGGGCATGAAGCGGATCAGGCGCTGCACTTCGAGGATGTGGAGCCGGCCGGTGCGAGCGGGGTCGATCGATGCAGCGGATTCGCCTTCGGCGTACTTGTAGCCGTCGCGGCCGCGGATGCGCTGGTCGCCACCGCTGCAGAACGCCCAGATGCCGTCCTTGGGAGAGGGACCGTTGCCGGTCAGCAGGATGACGCCGACATCCGTCGTCATGCGCGCGTGATCGAGGGCGCGGTCGAGTTCGTCGACGGTCTGGGGACGAAAGGCGTTGCGCACTTCGGGGCGATTGAACGCGATGCGCACCGTGCCCTGATCCTTGGCGCGGTGATAGGTGATGTCCTGAAAGTCGAACCCCGCGACTTTGTCCCAACGCTTGGGGTCGAAGATCTCCGAAACCATGCCGCTTTCTCCTCGTCTGCCGCGACGCAGTGCACGTCGGGCGGCGGCCGAGGATAGCCGGTGCTGGAGGGTGGATGGGGCTATTCGAGAACGATCGAGCCGCGCACGCTGACCTGCACGCGGCTGGTGCCGCCTTCGACGGCCGGAGGCGCGACGTCGGCGTATGCGGCTTCGGCGAGCATTCGCATCGGTCGTGGACCGCCGATGTGGCCGGTGTCGACATGGATGTCGTCGATCGCGTAGCCGCCCGAGCCGAGCCCGCCCTGGATGAGCTTCGCGCGTGCCTGGAAGGCGGTGAGGGCCTCGGTCACGAGTTCCTCCTCGACCTGCTCGCGGGTTTCACGCGACACGCTGAACTGGAACGACTGCAACTGCAGCTGTTCCTGCAGCTGGCCGATCAGTTTCGTCATCGCGTCGACGTTGGCGCTCTCGATGATGAGACTCTGCTGCGCGCGCCAGCGGCGCAGGCGCCCCTTTTCGTGCACGGGGTAGGTGTTGTAGCCACCGCTCTTCGACTTCACGCGCGACTCGGCGCGAACCTTCTCCAGCGCCCATGCCATCGTTCGATTGACGGTATCGGCGACGCTCGCGGCGTCGACGTCCTCGGCGGTCACACCGACCACCGCGGTCACCCAATCGTTCGCGACATCGCGACCACTCGTCACGCTGAAGTGAACGCGATTGCGGGCCTCGCCGTCGGGTTCGGTGGCCACGGCTTCGGGCGCGCTGCACCCGAGCAAGATGACCCAGGTCGCAAGCGCCGCGGCGCGCACTCGAGAGTGAGTGATCTGGTGACGCGGGAAACGCATGACGCCCTCCTGTTGCGGAACGGAATACTACCTCGACACCACCGCCTCCCAAGCCGTTCGGGGGTTCGGGGCGAGGTGGGCCGGCGGGTTGGAGTCGTCGAGTTAGACTCCCGCCCGCAGAGGAGATTCGATGGGCATTCCGGTCGAGGGGCATTGCGACCCCAGGTTCAGTGAAATTCGCGAGATCTTCGAGAAGTGCTTCGACGGCGACGAGGAGATCGGCGCGGCCATCTGCTTCGTACTCGACGGCGAAACCGTCATCGACCTCTGGGGCGGGCACTACGACAAGGAACGCACGCGCCCCTGGGAACGCGACACCATCGTGAACACCTACTCGACCACCAAGGGCCTGACCGCGATCTGCACCCACCAGGCGATCGAGCGCGGGCTGGTCGATCTCGATGCCAAGGTGGCGGAGTACTGGCCCGAGTTCGCGGCGGCGGGGAAGGGCGAGATTCCCGTTCGATGGTTGCTCTCCCATCAGGCGGGTCTTCCCGCCGTGCGGAAGCCGCTTCCCGAGGGCGCGAACCTCGATTGGGACGTGATGTGCGCGGCGCTGGCCGAGCAGGAACCGTGGTGGGAGCCCGGTACCCGGCACGGCTATCACGCGCTGACCTACGGCTACCTGGTGGGCGAAGTGCTGCGCCGCGCCACGGGCAAGACCGTGGGCGAGTGGCTGCGCGAAAACGTGACCGGGCCCCTCGAAGCCGATTATCACATCGGTTTCGGTCCCGAACTCGACGGACGCGTTTCGAGGTTGATGGGCAGCTTGATGGCCGCAGGCGGCGGCGGGAACGGTGGAGGTTCCGTCCCGGAGATCCCTGGACCGATCGGGCAGATGATGAAGGACATGGCGGACCCGACGACGATGACCGGCGCGGCCTTCGGCAACCCGCCCGGCGGTACCGATGGCGTGAACTCGCGCGCGTGGCGTGCCGCGGAGATCCCCGCGGCCAACGGCCACGGCACGGCGCGTTCGCTGGCGCGCATCTACGGTGCGCTCGCGCGCGGCGGGGAACTCGACGGCGTGCGCCTGCTCGAGCCAGAGTCGATCGAGTTGGCGCGCAGTGAGCAGTGCTTCGGGCCGGACGCCGTCCTCGGCCAATTGCCCATGCGCTTCGGCCTGGGCTTCATGTTGCGCCAGGACCTGATGCCGCTGTCGCCGAGCGACAACGCCTTCGGGCATCCCGGTGCCGGCGGTTCGATCGGCATGGCGGATCCCGATGCGAAGGTGGGCTTCGGCTACGTGATGAACAAGATGCACATGGGCCTGGTGGGCGGCCCCAGTGCGTTTGCCGTGCTGAAGCGCTTCTTCGAACTCGTCTAGTTCGTCGGCGCGTACCAGATGGGCGAGGTCCAGGCGCGTTCCTGGATCACCTTCGGGATCGCGGGGGCGTCGCATTGCGCGTGCCGATCCGCGCGACCTTCGACGCACATCCAGCCCGCCCAGCGACAGCTCGGGTTCTCGAGTACGCGCGCGTAGTAGACCGCGCGCTGTTTCGGATCGAAAGACGGGTCGCGCCACACCGCGCAGAGTTGATCGGCTCCGGCGCCGCGCGGTTCACAGCTCTTCGCGTCGACGCTCGCGCCGTTGTCGCGCGATCCCGCGACGTCGATCACCTGTTGGTGGAAGGTGCCGTCGGGGTCGGACCAGCCCTTGATGATCTGCACGCGTTGTAGCGGCATGCCCGGCGCCGCTTCGGTCCCCGCGTCGCGCGTCGCAAATATGGCGAACGAGGGCGCCGCCTTCCCAACGCCCGAGCGCGGCGGCAGATCGCTCCCCATCGGAACGCCGGCCGCGTAGCCCCGGGCGGCGAAATCACTCTGTCCGCAGAGATCTTCGGGGAGATCCCAACCCCCGAAGAAACGCACCGTCATGCGGGGCCCACTCGTTCCGTAGACCTCGCGCCGGCGAAGGGCCGAGAAGAGGGATTCGCGGGAGTTCTCCTCCGCCCAGACTGCGGCGAGGCCGCCGGGGTTGAAGCCGACCCTCGGCGGTCGCCTTCCCCACTGACGCAAGTCGGATTCGAGCACGGCCCCCGGTGCACCGTTGTGGATGTCCGTCGCGGCGATCAGGCCGAATGCATAGGGGTTCACGCCGATGCGATCCGCTTCGCGCAGGCCTTCGACCAGGGCGTAGCGCGCGAAGTCGAGACGCGATCGGCAACCGCGTTCGGCCAGCGCTCCACCCCCACTGCCGTCCTTGCAGTCTTCTACATCCTGCAGCGCGCGGAACTTCTCGAAGTCGCAGTCTTCGTCGGCCCCCAGCACCTTCCACATGCCGCTGCGGCACTCGGATTCGCCCTTCTGCTGCATCATCTCGACGACCGGTTCCATGCGGGCGCGCAGACGCGCGAGCCTGGCCTGCTCGTCGCGGCTGCTTCCCTCCGGATACTCGATCGCGAACATCCGACCGTTGCTGAGATTCGGGTTGTGGGGGATGGCGAGGGCGTCGCAGCCCTCGATGCCGTTCATGCATTGGCGATCGAGGGCGCGCCACAGGCCTTCGGCTTCGGGCTCTTCGAGGGTGGAGATCGGGAGGTCGGGTACGTGCTCGCTGCGGAAGATCACGTTGCGGTGCACCTTCGTGAAGTCGCGCGTCTGGGTGTGTTCGTAGGCGACGAAGGTGGTGAAGCTGCACTCGGGCGAGGTGTCGTTCCACGCCGCGGCGGCGCGTCGGGTCTCCTGCCAGAATTCGCGCGCGCTGTCGCGGCACCGCTCGCCGTCGGCGCCACAGACGGCTTTGCTCTGCAGGCTGTCGACGATGGCCACGGCGACACGCGTCCCCTCTTCGATGTTCTTCGGGCGAAAGGGCTTGCGGAAGGTCACGCACTCTTCGCTGTCGTAGACGGGTGAACCCGGCGTCGTGCACAGCCGAACGCCGCCGAAGGAGTGGGCGTGATCGGTGACGGCGGCGAAGTCGAGGGGGCGATCGATCTCGAAGGGAACGGTGCCGCGACCGTCTTCGCCGAGGGGGCCGATCTTCACCGTCTCGCCGCGGGCGTAGCGATACGCATCGTCGGGTCGCAGGCGCGTCTGATAGCTGTAGGCGTCCATCGAGATCGCGGTGTGGACGTGGAGATCACCCCAATAGACGCTGCGTTGGGGGTCGTGGTCGCGGCATTGCTGCGCGTGAGCGGCGCCCGCGAAGGCCAATGGCGCGAACGCGAGCAACGAGGACGCGGTGAGCTGGCGCAGTCGTCGGTTCTGCATCGGGAGAATCTACCAACAAAGTCCGAGGGGAATTAAGTTTGGGGGGCGCACTCGAATCGGAAGGAAGAAGGAATGGCGACGGATTCCCAGACAACCGAGGCGGCCATCACGGGCTGTCATCACGTCGCGATCTGCGCGCACGACATCGATGAGGCGCGACGCTTCTACGGCGAGGTGATCGGTCTCGTCGAACTCGAACGCCCGCCCGAGATCGCGGATCGGTTCCGCAGCGCCTGGTTCCAGCTGGGGCCATCCGAACTCCACGTCGTCGAAAACGGCGACTTCGAGGCCATGAACTCGCCCCTCGGCCCCCACCTCGCGGTGGTGACCAGCGACTTCGAAGCGGTGACGAATGGCATCAAGGATCGCGGCGGGCAGTTCGTCTTCGGTCCCGGCGCGGGACCCGACGGCACGATCCTCGCCGTGATCAAGGACCCGACGGGCAATACTCTCGAGATCACCACGGCGGCCCAGCGCAGCTGAGAGGATGAAGACATGAGCATTCCCTACGTCGAAGTCGCGGGTTCACCGCGCGAACGCGGGCTGGCCCACGGGCAGGCCCTGCGCGAATCGATCGAACGCGGCCTCGGCTTCTACTTCGCCGTGATCGGGCAGCCCGACGACGTGCTGAACGAAGTCGGCGAACAGATCCGCGCCGGGGTGCACGCGCACTCGCCCACGCTCTGCGAGGAGATCGACGCGATCGCCGAGGCGGTGGGTGCCGAAGCGTGGCGCCTCCACGTGCTGAATGCGCGAAGCGAGTTGATGTCCGGCACCGCCGATGGATGCACCGCGGTGTTCGCCCCCGAAGCGCAGCTGCTCGGGCAGAACTGGGATTTCGCCGAGCAACTCGAAGAGCTCGTGGTCGTGATGAAGATCGAGCGCGAGGACGGCCACCGCATCCTCACCGTGACCGAGCCCGGCATGGTGGGGAAGATCGGCCTCAACACGGCGGGGGTCGGGGTGTGCCTGAACTTCCTCTTCTGCCCGGGCCCCCTGCGCGGCGTGCCGGTGCACGTGCTGTTGCGCGACGTGATGGAAGCCAGCGATCTCGAGGAGGCGCGCGGGCGGGTCGACAAAGCCGCGCCGGGACAATCGGGCAACGTCCTGATCGGTTCGACCACCGGGCGCGGTTTCGACATCGAACTCGTCGGCGACGAGCGCACCTTCCATCCGATCGAGGCCGAGCCCTTTGCGCACACGAACCACCACCTCTGGTACGACATCGACCCCGGCCCCGTCGCCGCGAGTTCGAAGGCGCGTCTCGATGTCGCGAACGCGCGCATCGCCGACGGGGGCGTCTCGAAGCTCGATGATCTGCGCGCGCTCCTCAGCGATCAGAGCCACCCGACGCTGCCGATCTGCACGCCCTACACCGAGTTCATGTACGGCATCAAGTTCGGGACGATCTGCACGGTGCTGATGGATCTCGCGGCGGGCACCATGCAGGTGCGCCGGAGCCCCGATCCGGCGGCCGGGTTCGAGAGCTACGCGCTCTGATCCGGGTCGAGGTCCGGCTCAGCCCTTCGCGGGCTCGTTCCCGACCGTCACGATCTCCGCGATCTGCGAATCGTCGCGCACGAAGTCGAGTACCGCGTTCGCGATGTCCTCGGGCCGAAGAAGGGTGACGGCCTCGAACGTCGGGCGAAGCCAATCTCCGGGGCGATCACCGCCGCCGGTTCCGTAGACCATCGGCGTGTCGACCAGGCCGGGGCAGACGCAGTTGACGCGAACCGCGTGGCTCTCGGCCAATGGTGCGCAGGATTTCGTGAAGTGCACGACACCGGCCTTGGTGGCGGCGTAGACGGCCTGCGGCGGAAGCGGAACGTGTGCGGCACCGGACGAGGTGTTGACCACCACCCCGCCACCGCTGCGCTTCATCGGTTCGAGGGCGAGCTGGGTGCCGAGTACGACGCCGGTGAGGTTCACGCCCACGATCGCGGCGCAGCGTGCGGGTGGAACGTCGGGCCAGACGTCGGCGCCTTCCCCCAGCCCCGCGTTGTTGTGCAGCACGTCGAGGCGGCCGAAGACCTCGTCGGTCCGCGCGAAGAGCGATTGGAGGGAAGCGAGATCCGATACGTCGGTCGAAACGGGAAGGGGCTCGGCACCGGCTTTCGATACGGCCGCCGCCGTTTCGTCCATGTCGGCGAGATCGGCGAGCACGACCCCACGTGCGCCTTCGGACGCGAGGGCGATGGCGGTGGCACGGCCGATCCCGCTGGCTGCGCCCGTGACGATGGCGATGCGATCGCGGAGTTCCATGCGGATCAAGCTAGCGCACAAAGGTGATGGCTCGTGCGCCTCAGTTCCAACCTCGCAGGTTCGCTTCCAGTTCGTCTTCCTTCGCGGCGAACGCTTCGCGCAGCCGCTTCAACACCTCGGGGTGCGTGAGCGATGTGTCATACGACTCGCGCGGATCGCCCTCCAGATCGAAGAGCCATTCCTTCTGCGGCATCGAGCCGCCGATGGGCATGCTGTCGGTCGAATAGAACACGCCCCGGGGTCCCCGGTACTTGAACCGTTCGGTGCGTACGGCGAAGAGATTGTCGGAATCGAAGTAGTAGAGATGTGCGTGGGGGGAGTCGCCGCCCTCCGTCAACACGGTCAGGATGCTGCGTCCGTCGATCGCGCGATCGCGCGGTGCGGGCAGATCGAGCAGCTCGAGCACCGTGGGGACCAGGTCGGTGCCCATCGACATCGCGTGTTCGACTCGGCCGCCGCTGATCCGGGCCGGCCAGTGCGCGATGAACGGAACGCGCATGCCGCCCTCGAAGGTGTTGCCCTTGCGACCGCGCTGGTTGCCCGCGTCTCCGAGATACCAGGGGCCGTTGTCGGAGGTGATGACGATCAGGGTGTCGTCGAGCAGGCCGCGTTCTCGGAGCGTCGCCACGAGCAGGCCCACACCTTCGTCGATCTCCTCCATCACGTCGCCGAAGAGCCCCGCACGCGAGCGACCCGCCCGCTCTTCGCGCACGTGGAGCGGATCGTGGGGGAAGTTGTGGGCGAAGTAGAGGAAGAAGGGGCCGTCGGCGTGGCGTTCGACGAAGGCGATCGCTTCCCGCGTGTACATCGCGCTCATCTCACGTTGGTCGACGGGAGCGGGCACCGCGATCTCCTTGTCGCGGTAGTGGGCGAAGGGGGTCATGTCGTTGCTGTAGAGCGCGCCGTAGTACTCGTCGAAGCCCATGTCGTTGGGGAGAGAGGGCGACACATCCCCCATGTGCCACTTTCCGACCATGCCGGTGGCGTAGCCCGCGGCGCCGAGGATGTCGGCCAGGGTGATCTCCTCGGCGGGGATCCGCTGGTTGCGTTCGGGCGCGAGGATCCGCGTCAAGGCCGTGATGGGGTCGCCGCGGCTCGGGAAGACGACATCGGGCAGGCCGGCGCGCAGCGGAAGTCGCCCGGTCAGGTAGCCCGCGCGCGAGGGCGTGCAGACGGGCGCCGGGGAATGGAAGTCGCTGAACACGACCCCGGCGTTCGCGAGGGCGTCGAGGTGGGGCGTGTCGATCAGGTTGTCCCCGGCACCGTGACCGATGTCGCCGTAACCCAGATCGTCGTAGAGGATGAAGACGATATTGGGTTGCGATTCGCTTCGGGGCTGCGCCGCGAGGGAGGTGAGATAGGCGCGCTTGTTCTCGAGGCGCTCCGGGTCGTCCCGTTGATCGTGCGATGCGTAGCGCCAGACTGCAAAGAGGGCGACGAACAGGACGAGCAGGAGTGCGCCGAAGAGGAACGAGGCGAGCACCCTCGCGAGCAACGCAAGCGTGCTCATCGTCGGCTCACCCGCTCGCCGAGGACATCGAGATCGGAGCCGCCCTCATGGCATCGAAGCCGAGTGACCACTCGATGGGAAGCCCCTCGCGGATCCACCGGCCATCGATGCGCACGTCGAGTGCCGACTCGTCGCAGGGGATCTCGACGCGGGTGGCTTCCCCGGGTTCGACACGAACCCGCGCGAAACCCACCAACCGCTTCGGCGGTCGCTCGTACTGCGAGCCGGGGACCGCGCCGTAGAGTTGAACGACCGTCGAGCCCGGCCGCGCACCGCGGTTTCGCACGATGGCCGACGCGTTTCCGCCCTCGAACCGTGCATCTTCGAGGTCGAGATTCGTATAGCCGAGCCCGAAGCCGAAGGGTCGCTGCGCTTCGACGTCGTGATGATCGAGCCACCACTGTCCGTGCAGCAGTCCATAGGTCTCGCTGGCCGCGTCGCGATCGAAGTGGACGAGATCGTCTTCGCTGCGCGGGATGGCGAAGGGAAGGCGACCGCCGGCCTCGCAGACGCCGAGCAGCACATCTGCCAACGCGTGCCCCCCTTCCATGCCCGGGTACCAGAGCATCAGCGCCGCCGATACATCCCCGAGCCAGGGCATCACGACGGCACTGCCGGCGACGATGGCGACCACGACCCTGCCGTGGGCCTCGGCGGCCTGGCGGATCAGCGCTTCGTCGTCCGCGCGAAGGCGAAGCGAGGCGCGATCGCCTCCGCTCACGAAGCCGGCTTGGTCGGCTCCCTCGTTGCTGCGCTCGGCGCGCTGCGCTGCCGAACGGGCGAAGGCCCCGGGCACGTCCTCCATTCCCAGCTCGGGATGATCCATCGGCGGATAGAGGTGACTCAAACCCGCCATGGCTGCATCGTCGAGGTATTCGCCTTCGTCTTCCTTGGTATACCCCACGACGACCAGCACGACGTCGGCGTCACGCGCGATCGTCGCATCCGCTTCGGAATGGACGACCTCGGCCTCGGGTAACGCAGCGCGGAGCCCGGCCAGCGGGGTGACGACGTCGGGCTGGATGACGTTGCTGCTGCCGCCGTCCCCGAGGTTCGGTCGATCGGCGAGACGCCCGAGCACGGCGACGCATTGCAGCGCGCTGCGATCGAGGGGAAGCAGGGGCCCCTCGTTTCGAAGCAGCACCATCGACGCGCTCGCGGCTTCCCGCGCGAGTGCGCGGTGCTCCGAACACGCGATGACATCCTTCGGGGGTCGGCTCTCGTAGACGCCCGCGAAGCGCAGGAAGGTCGCGATCGTCTCTTCGACGCGCTGCTCGACATCTTCGATCGCGAGTTCCCCCTTCTCGATCGCGTCCGCGAGGGTCATCGCGCGAAGCTGTCGCAAGGGCATCTCGATATTGCAGCCGGCCGTGACCGACTTCACCGGGTCGCGTAGCCCGAAGGTGAAGTCGGTGATGACGAAGCCCTCGAAGCCCCACTCGTCGCGCAAGATGGTGTTCAACAGGGTCTCGTTCTCGCCACACCACTCGCCGTTGACCGCGTTGTAGGCGCTCATGACGCTCGCGACTCCGGCGTCGGCGACTCGCTTGAAGTGGGGCAGGTACACCTCGTGGAGCGCGCGTTCGTCTGCGCTCACGTCCACCTTGAAGCGCGAGTTCTCCATCGAGTTGAGGGCGTAGTGCTTCATGCACGCCATCACGTGCTCCTGCAGCCCTTCACTCAATGCCGCCGCCATCTCTCCCACCTGGTGGGGATCTTCGCCGTAGGTTTCCTGCGCGCGACCCCATGCGGGATGGCGCAGGAGGTTCATGCAGACGGCGCCGGTGAAGGTCGCTCCCTGGGCGCGGAGTTCCGTGCCGATCGCCCGACCGATGCGTCTTTCGAGATCGGGATCGAAGCTCGCGCCGCGGGCCATCGAAACCGGAAAGACGGTGGAGGGGCCGACGACGCAACCGCGCGGGCCGTCGGCAAACTCGAGCCCGGGGATCCCGAGACGCTCGACCCGGGCCGCGGGCCAGGTGCGCTCGTTGTAGCCGCCGAAGGTCAGTTCGCGGATCCCCGGCCAGAAGGGAAGATCGCCGTCGAGGCATCCGAGCTTTTCGCCGAGGTCCATCTGTGCGACGAGTGCACGCGCTTCGGTTCGCGGGTCTGCACCTTCGCGTACGCGCGCGGCGGCCTTGTCGAACTCGGACATCGTCTCTTCCCTCGCTCGCTCAGCTGAGGAAGGAACGGTGTCACCCGGAGATGCCGCTCGCAAGCCACGCGAGCGCCCGCGCTCGATCAGGCGGCACTGGCGTCGAGCTGTCGACCCAGCATCACATCCCCCTGGATCGTGGTGCGATTGATGAGACGCTTGATGCCGGGGGCCGTGCCCGTCGTGCAGTGCATCGCGCGCCAGTTGTCCCACAGGATCATGTCGCCCGGCTGCCAGGTGTGGAAGTAGTGGAAGCGCGGGTCGCGGGTGTGTTCGACGAGGCGGTGCAGCAGCGCGTCGGCTTCGCTCTCGCTCAGGCCGGCCTTCTCGGGCTCGACCACGCGGTCGAGGAATTGCTCGACCACCTCGAGCACCTTGCGGCCCGTGATCGGATGTTCGACGACGGCCGGATAGATGGCGTCGGGGAACTCGGGGAAGCCGACGTCGCTCGGCTTCTTCGGGCTGTGGGGACCGGGCGCGTACCCTTCGAGTTCGACGAAGCGCCACTTCACGCGCTGCATCTCGAAGGTGTAGGCGACCTCGAGGTAGGCGATCTGCTGTTTCGTGGCTTCGTCGAGTTCGTCGTAGGCCAGGGCCAGGTCGCCGAAGCCCGTGAGCCCTCCCTCGCCCGCAACGGTGACGGCGCGAAGCAGCGCACCGTGGTTCGGGCGCGCCGTGTAGTGAAGGTCCATGTGCCAGTCGAGCCGCCCGACGATGGGCTCGCCGTGGTAGTAGGCCGTGTTGAACGAGTCCTTGTCACCGCCGTTCTCGAGTTCGAAGAGTTCGGGATACTCGAGGGAACGCGTGGTTTCGAGGGGGTGCTTCTCGAGGGGGCCGAAGATGCGGCTGAATTCGATCTGCCGGCCCGGGTCGATGTCCTGCTCGCGGAAGAGCAGGATGGCGTGCTCGTACCAGAGCGCCTTGAGTTCGGCCTCGACTTCTTCGCCGATCGGTTCGCGGATGTCGAAGCCGATGACCTCGGCACCGACGTTCGGGAGCGGTTTCACTTCGAACGACATGGCGGATTCCTCGCTTGCCAATTGATGTACATTATGTACTCTAAATGAGATGCCCCGGTCAACCTCGATTTCCGGTTCCGCCGCCAGGCGCGCGAAAAAGGCTCGCAAGGCGGGAAAAACGCGTGGGGGCGACGAGGCGAAGGGGAGAGGGCGCCCCCGCAACGAGGAGCGCCACGCGGCGATTCTCCAGGCGACCCGCGATCTGATCCTCGAGCTCGGCTACACCCGCGTCACCATCGACGCGGTCGCGAAGCGCTCGGGGGCTTCGCGCACCACGATCTATCAGTGGTGGGGGCACCGGGCGCCGCTCGTCGAAGAGGCCATCTTCGCCGACTACGGCGAGTGGCCGGTTCCGGAGACCGGCTGCTTCGACGACGACCTCGGCGCCCTGGTGGAGGAGCTCGTGAGCGAGATGACGCGTCCCCATGTCGCCCGCGCCTTTCCCGCCCTGCAGGCCGAGTTCCAGGCCGATCCCGACTTGAAGGCCGGTTTGCGCGCACGCTACGGCGACCCGATGACGGAGCGCTGGCGCGAGGTGTTCGCGCGAGCCGAAGAGCGCGGCGAACTGCCCTCGGGCTCGAACCCCGAGGCCGCACTGCAGCTCACCCTCGGTGCGGTGATGACGATGACCCAGTCGAAGATCATGCCGCGCAAGCGCCTGATCCCTTACCTTCGCTCGGTCTTGTCGGGCGGACTGGTGGGCGTCGACGACTGATCGTGCGGAGGCGCACTTCGGTCGGCACATCGGGATCGCGGCGTAGGGAAGGGGAACGCGATGTGGCGAATCCTGGGGGGCGTGCTCGGCGGTCTCGCCGTCGCGGCTGCAGGCACCCTCTACTACCTGCTCTTCACTTTCGTCGAGCCCGCGGTCGATCCCGCGTGGGCGATCGAGGGAACGCCCGATCCCAGGCCCGGGAGCGTGACTGCGCGCTGGACGGGCACTTCGACCCTCGTCTTCAGCGACGGTGAGACCACGCTCATCATCGACGGTTGGTTCACGCGGCCGAGCGCGCTCGCGATGTTGTACGGCGAGATCGAACCCGACCTCGAGGCGATCGAGCAGGGGCTCGCGCGCAACGAAGTCACGTCCGCCGCGATGGTGATCCCCGTTCATTCGCACTACGACCACGCGATGGACAGCCCCGAGGTTGCACGTCGAACGGGTGCGTTGCTCGTCGGCTCCGAGGCCACGGCGAACATCGGCCGCGGCTGGGGGCTGCCGGAAGAACAGATCCGCGTCGTGCGCGACGGCGATCGTTTGCACTTCGGGGCCTTCGAAGTCGTGATCCACGAAACGAAGCACTTCCAGTTCGCCGATCCGACCTTCCGGGAACAGGCGCTCGGCGATCCCTACATCACCGAACCCCTGGTACCCCCGGTGCCCGCCTTCGACTACAAGGTGGGCGTGCCGCTGGCGGTGGAGATCCGGCATCCGCGTGGCTCGCTGCTCGTGCAGGGAAGCGCGGGCTTCATTCCCGGCGGGCTCGCCGATGTCGACGTCGACGTTCTCTTCTTCGGCACCGGCGGACTCGGCACGCAGACCGCGGAGTACCGCGAGAGCTATTGGAGGGAGACGGTCGAAGCGACGAAACCCGAGCGGCTCATCCCGGTCCATTGGGACGCGCTCTTCGGTCCGATCGAAGGGCCGTTCCGTGGTTCGTTGCGCGCAGCGAGTTTCCTCGCGGCTGGGAGCGATCTCACCCTCGAGTTTCTCCAGGAGAAGGCCGCAAAGCACCGCGAGTACGAATTCGCGACCCTGCCGCGCTACGCGCCGGTGGAGCTCTTCTAGCCGAGCCGCTTCGCTTCGAGGCGCTGGGCGTGAAGGATGGGTTCGGTGTAACCCGAGGGTTGCTGGCGACCTTCGAAGACGAGTGCGCGTGCCGCTGCGAAGGCATGCCCGTCGAAGCCCGGCGCCATTGCGCGATAGCTGGGATCGTCGGCGTTCTGGCCGTCGACCACGGCGGCCATGCGTTCGAGCGTCGCATCCACCTGCTCGGGTGACACAACGCCGTGGTGCAACCAGTTCGCGATGTGCTGTGAGGAGATGCGGCAGGTCGCCCGATCTTCCATCAGGCCGACGTCGTGGATGTCGGGCACCTTGGAACAGCCCACGCCCTGATCGACCCAGCGCACCACGTAGCCGAGGATGCCCTGGGCGTTGTTGTCGAGTTCGTCCTGGATCTCCTTCTCGTTCCACAGGAATGGATCATCGGCGAGGGGGATGGCGAGCAGTTCGTCGCGCGTGGCGCGTGGTCGGCCCTGGAGTTCCTTCTGTCGCGCCGAGACATTCACGCGGTGGTAGTGGGTGGCGTGGAGGGTCGCGGCGGTAGGCGACGGAACCCAGGCACAACTCGCACCCGCGAGCGGATGACCGAGCTTCTGCTCCAGCATGTCGGCCATGCGATCGGGCATCGCCCACATGCCCTTGCCGATCTGCGCGCGCTCGTGCAGACCGCAGGCGAGCCCAACGTCGACGTTCCAGTCTTCGTAGGCGCCGATCCATCCCTCGGCCTTCATGTCGGCCTTGCGAACCATGGCGCCCGCTTCCATCGAAGTGTGGATTTCGTCGCCGGTGCGGTCGAGGAAGCCCGTGTTGATGAAGGCCACCCTGTCCTTCGCAGCGCGAATGCACGCCGCGAGGTTCACCGTGGTGCGGCGCTCTTCGTCCATGATGCCGAGCTTCACGGTGTTGCGGGGGAGTTCGAGGGCGTCCTCGACGAAGGCCATGACGTCGCAGGCGAAGCGCACTTCGTCGGGGCCGTGCATCTTCGGCTTCACGACGTAGATGGAGCCGCTGCGGGAGTTGCGCAGCTCGCCGCCACCGACGATGTCGTGTTTCGCCGCCAGCACGGTGCACATGGCGTCGAGTAGGCCCTCGAAGACCTCGTGCCCTTCGGCGTCGAGGACGGCCGGCGTCGTCATCAGGTGTCCGACGTTCCGCACCAGCATGAGCGAACGACCGGCGACCGTGAGCGGCGTGCCGTCGGGAGCGGTGTACTGACGATCTTCGACGAGCCGGCGCGTGATTCGATTTCCGCCCTTCTCGACTTCTTCGATCAGGTCGCCCCGCAGGAGACCGAGCCAGTTGTGGTAGGCGAGGGTCTTGTCCTCGGCGTCGACGGCGGCGACCGAATCCTCGCAATCCATGATCGTCGTGACGGCGCTCTCGAGCAGGATGTCGGCGACGCCGGCGGCATCCGTCGCGCCGACGGAGTGCGCGCGATCGATCAGCAACTCCACACCGAGCCCGTGGTGTCGAAGCAGGATGCGTTCCGGTTCGCCGGGCGAGCCCGCGTAGCCGACGAAGAAGGACGGATCGGCGAGGCCGCGTTCGTCTTCACCGACCTGCGCGCGCAACTCACCGTCGTCGGAGATCCAATAGCGCGATACATGGGCATGGGAGCCACTGGCGAGGGGTAGCGTTTCGTCGAGGAAGCCTCGGCCCCAGGCGATCACGCGCTCGCCTCGCGCCGGGTCGTAGGAGCCAGCGGGGGGGAGGTCGCCGAGAGCGTCGGTGCCGTATAGCGCGTCGTATAACGAACCCCATCGCGCGTTCGCGGCGTTGAGCGCGTAGCGCGCGTTCATCACCGGAACGACGAGCTGCGGGCCGGCGATGCGCGAGATCTCGGGGTCGACGTTTTCGGTGCCCACCTGGAAGGGCTCGCCCTCGGCTTCGAGGTATCCGATCTCTTCCAGGAACGCGCGATACGCCTCGAGGTCGGCGCGGCCCGGCGCCTGGAGATGCCAGGCATCGATCTCCTTCTGAAGTTGCTCCCGCCGCTCGAGCAATTCGCGATTGCGTGGGCTCATCGTGGTGACGAGTTCGGCGAGCTTGGACCAGAAGTGGTACGAGGCGATGCCGCTTCCGGGCAGGGCCTCGGCCTCGATCCAGTCGTGGAGTGGGCGGCCCACCTGGAGGCCGTGGGTGTGTACGCGAGCGTCGTCGGACATGGTGGCTCCGAGAGAAGCCCCTGGGGGCAGGAAGTTGGGGTGGCGATCAGTGTAGCGAAGTTATAGATTGGTCAACCAGTAAATAAGTTGTCAATCAGCTCGTCATCCCCGGCCCGCGACACCTCGGGCGTCGCACCGTCCTCGGAGGATCCATGGACCAGCAAACCCACGATTACATTGTCGTCGGCGCAGGTGCGGCTGGCTGCATCGTTGCCAACCGCTTGACGGCTTCGGGGCGACACAAGGTGTTGCTGCTCGAAGCGGGCGGCCCCGACAACAACCCATGGGTGCGGGTGCCGGCGGGCATCAGCCGGTTGCTCGCGATGCCGCATGTCATCTGGCCCAACCCCACGACGCCGACGCCGGAGTTCGGCGGGCGTTCGATCCCCCTCATCCAGGGGAAGATGCTCGGTGGTAGTACATCGCTGAACGGAATGATGTACGTGCGCGGTCAGGCCGAGGACTACGACCAGTGGGCGGAAGCGGGCTGCAAGGGATGGTCGTGGAGCGACGTGCTCCCCTATTTCAAGAAGTCGGAATGCCTCGAAAGCGGGGGCAGCGACGAACATCACGGCCGCACGGGAGAGCTCAAGCTCTCGTGGATGAAGGACAACATCCACGAAACCTCACTGGCGTTCCTCGAAGCCGCGCAGCAGGGGGGCCTGGCCTTCAACGAGGACATGAACAGCGGCCACCAGGACGGCATCGGCTACCTGATGGGTTGTATCTACAAGGGTCGCCGCCAATCGACTTCGAACACCTTCCTGAAGGCCGCCGAAGGTCGGAAGAATCTCGAGACCCGGATCACGAGCACCGTGCGGCGCGCGGTCTTCGAAGCGGGGAGGGCGGTCGGCGTCGAACTCGAAGATGCATCCGGAGCGCTCTCCACCGTGCGTTGCAACCGCGAGGTGATCCTCTCGGCTGGGGCCCTCTCGAGCCCGTTCATCCTGCAGCACTCGGGCGTCGGCGAGGCGGAGCACCTCTCCTCCCTCGGGATCGAGCCCGTGACGGATCTGCCGGGCGTCGGCAGGAACCTGCAGGATCACCTGTTCGGTCATCTCGGCTTTCGGATGCAATCTCCGATGCACAGCCTGAACGCGACGCTCTCGAGCGTTCCGCGCATGGGGATCGAGGTTCTCAAGTGGCTGCTCTTCGGCACGGGATGGCTGAACGTCACGTCGTCGCACCTCACCTCGTTCTTCAAGTCGAGCCCGGAGGTCGATCGCGCCGACGTCCAGATGTCGATGCGTCCATTCACCTTCGACATGCTTCCTTCGGGTGCACCGCAGATCCATTCCTTTCCGGGGATGACCGTCTCGGCCATCCAGACGCGCCCCTTCAGCCGCGGCGAAGTGCGGATCAGCTCGCCCGACCCGAGGGAGCGCGGAACGATCGACGCGAACTACCTGAGCGATCCGCGCGACATCCAGGTGCTCTCGCTGGGCATCGCGCGCATTCGCGAATTCATGCGCCAGCCCGCGATCGCCGATCGCGTGCAGGAGGAATTCGAGCCGGGGCCCGACGTGACCTCACCCGAAGCGATCGAGGATTATCTCCGCTCGAGCTGCCAGACCGTCTACCACCCGGCTGGCACCTGTCGCATGGGATCCGACGCGGATTCGGTACTCGATCCCGAGCTCCGCGTTCGCGGAGTGCGCGGTCTGCGCGTGATCGACGCTTCGGTCATGCCCGTCATCTGCTCGGGCAATACCGTGGCGGCTTCGATGATGATCGGCGAAAAGGGGGCCGACCTGGTGCTGGCCGACGCGGACTAGGGCTGCGGTGCTTCTACTTCAGGATGCTGCCGAGGGAGACGGCCTTTCCGCCGCCGAGCAGCTCGATCTTCTTCTCGAGCCAGCCCTCGAGCCAGAAGTTCCCCGTGGTGCGGAAGGTGCGGGCGTCCTCGAGTAGCGACTGATGCACCTCGATCGCGAGGGCGCGGGCGCCTTCGCTGTCGGCGTCGGCCGAGAGCACGATGTCGAGCAGGTGGAGGGCCGCTTCGCGCTCGCCGCTCTCGGCCTTCTTCGCCGCTCGCTCGATCAACGCGTCGGCCCCGGCGAGTTCGAGCAGGTCGGCGTGGACGTCGCTCTGGGGCACCGCGTAGAGCTCGGTGGTCGATTGGTGCTTGAACCAGCCGGCGTAGTTCTCCCAGATCGCGCGAATGCTCCACACCACCGTGCCGTAACCCTCGCCGACTTCGCATTCGGGGGGCACGCGGATCTCCTGCTGCAGGGTCTCGAGATCCTTGCCGTCGTTCATTCCCTTGACGACTTCGTCGTGCACGTGGTGGATGGCGTCGCGAATGGCCGCGACCTCACGCTGGATCAACTCGGCGCCGACCACCGGTTCGTGGTGACCGTAGAGGATCATTTCGGGTTCGAGGTCGAGCACGGTCTGCGCGGCCTGCGCACACACCAGGGCATCGCGGTAGCGATCGCCGCGGATCGTCACCAGGTTGGGGAAGTGACCGAAGGGGCAGCCGAAGAGGTTGCCGGTGAAGACGATGCGATGCTCGGGTAGCCAGACGATCAGCGAGTCGTTCGTTTCCGCACCCATCTGTCCGATCAGCTCGACTTCGACGCCCCCCAGCGTGAAGGCGTGCCGATCCTCGAACGAGATGTCGGCCGTCGGTGCGTCCTGGGGATTGAGATCCTTGTAGCCGGCTTCGGCGTATTCCTTGAACGTCTTGGGGAAGATGTCGGCGAAGCGAAAGGCCGAACGCGCCTGGCGGAAGCGGGTGAGCCGCTTGTCGTAGGCCTGGTGTTCGACATTGTTCGCGTGGGCGATGTACTGGAGCCCCGGGTTGCGATCGCGGAAGTACTGCACCCCGCCCACGTGATCGACATGGCCCTGCGTCGTGATCACGTACTTCAGCGTGCCGTCGATCTTCCCGGCGAGTTCATTGTAGTTGCTGTGATGGACGGGCGCTTCGAAGCCCATCCCCGTGTTGATGAGGATGCTCCCTTCGGACGTCTCGATCAGATAGGTGTTCGAGTTGCCCTCGGACATCGAAACGAAGTCGTTCACCCGCGTGCACCAGCCAAAGCGGGCGGGGGCCGGGGCGACCGGGCGGGTCTTGTAGAGGGGTTCTCCTCGTTCGCTCATCGGGGGCTCCTGGGATGGAATTGGGGCAGATGACGCGCCGGACGACTGTACCGCGTCGCTTCTCGGCGCGAGTAGCGCTGCGCGACTCGCCTTCGCACCCTCTGCGCGGACCCATGGAGGAAGCCCCATGCGCATCGCACTCGCGTCGATCTCATTACTGGTTCTGGCCTGCGCCGCAGACGGTGGGCCCGGGCGGATGGCCGAACGAACGGTCCCGTACACCACCGAGAGTGCCCGGGCCTTCGACGAATTGCTCGACACCCTCGAGACCGTTCGCCGCGACTATCTGAACGACCAGAACCCGCGCATCCGGTCGGCGGCCGACGTCGCAGACGGACATCGCTTCCTGATGCACGTACTCGAGCAGGCCCTGCTGATCCAACTCGAGAGCCATCCATCGAACCCTCGCTTCGAACACCAGGTCTCGCCCATTCGCAAGGTGAATGGCGACAACCCCGATGCGATCTACTGGACGGCAGTCATCGATGGCAAGCAGACCTATCGCGTGCGCAGCAATCAGGCAGGCGCCGTCTACTCGTCGATCACGATCGAGGCCGGGGGGCGGCGCGATGGATACTCGGGGCGGGTTGCCGGGGTGATCAATGATTCGCAGTACGAAGTGGCCGACGACGGCAGCTTCGAGGTCATCCTCGGGGGGCCCGAGCGTGAGAAGAACTGGTTCCCCCTCCCCGAGGACGCGGTGCGCGTTACGACGCGTCACTACTTCGAGGAGTCGAGCTCGGTGGCCGCCGACCATCACGTCCACGTGCCGATCTCGATCGATGTGATCGGCTCCGTCGAACCACCGCCGACTCCCGACGACGCATCGATCGCCGAGAGCATCCGACGGGTCTCGCACTATGTGCGCAGTCGAACGGTGGACATGCCCACTCCGGATCCGATGCCGCGTTGGGTGTCGTGGGTGCCCAATGCCTTCAATGCGCCGGAGAAACCGGGAAGCCTGGCCTACGCGGCTGCCGACGCGGCGTACACGATGGCGCCGTTCGCGATCGGTCCCGATGAAGCTCTCGTCATCACCGGTCGCTTCCCCCGCTGTCGCATGGCCAACGTCGTGCTGTGGAACGCATGGGGGCAGACCTTCGATTACGCGAACCGGCGCATCTCGCTGAACCGCGCCCAGACGACGCTCGAAGAGGATGGGAGCTTTCGCATCGTGGTGGCCCACCGCGACCCCGGTGTGCCGAACTGGCTCGATACCGAGGGGCGCACGAGCGGCTCGATCTATTGGCGCTTCATGCTGCCGGAAGGCGAGATCGAGACACCACAGGCTCGCGTCGTTCCCTTCGACGAGATCGCGAACGACTAGCGAGGTACGACCCGGAAGAGGCGGTCCCCCGGTTCAGCGCGATTCGCGCGGCCCGTCAGGATCTCGCCGACCTCGACGACGGCCCCGTGCGCTGCGGTTTCGGCGGCCGCGCGAACGCCGCCCTCACCGGAGTACTTCTGCTCCCGTGCGGCGCGCGCGGCGGTATATTCGGGGGTGCCGTGGAGCACGTGCACCAGACGCCCTTCGATGCGCTTGCCCGCGATTCGCAGGACGATACGGTCGTCGCGCTCGATCTGCTGCGGCCAACGCGAGAGCTCGCCGTCGGTGCAGTCGAGGTCGCAGGCGACGTAGGGAACGTCCTGGTAGACGCTGAACCACAGGGTGCGTGAGGTGGCTTCGCCCACGATCTCCATCTCGAGCTCGCTCTCGTGGTCGAGTGCGTTCCAGTCGAGGGAAGCGAGTTCGACGAGCTCACCCGAGCGAAGGGGCCCACCCGCGAAGATGAACACGGGGCCATCGGCCCGCGAGATCCACGCGGTGCCCCCAGCCACGGCGAGAACCAATACGCCGACCACGACGAGGACGCGCACGACTCTGCGGGATCCGTCGGTCAATCGAGATGCTCGTGCAGGGGCGGGCGCACATTCATCCCACGACGCCGGCTTCGCGCAGGGCTTCGATGCGCGCCTTATCGATTCCCCACGCTTCGAGGCACTGCTGCGTTTCGGCGCCCGGCGCCGATGCGACGCGCGGCACACCCACTTCGCTGCGGCTGAAACGCGGAGCGGGTGCCGGCTGGTACTTCCCCTCGACGTCCACGAAGACGCCCCGGGAGGCGTTGTGGGGATGTTCCGGTGCTTCCATCATCGTCAGCACTGGAGCGAAGCAGACCTCGTGTCCCTCCATCGCGGCGCACCACTCGTCGCGGGTCTTCGTCTTGAAGATGGCCTCGACGCGCTCCTTGAGCTTGGGCCAGGCCGCCTGGTCCATCTGGTGGGGCAGGTCTTCGCCCGATAGCCCGAGGACTTCGAGGAAGGCCGCGTAGAACTGGGGCTCGATCGCACCGACCGAGACGTACTGCCCATCCCTGCATTCGTAGACGTCGTAGAAGTGCGCGCCGGTGTCGAGCATGTTGGTGCCGCGCTCGACGTTCCACCAGCCCGACTGGAGCGCGCCGTGGAAGATCG
>JANQEL010000225.1 GCA_028278345.1 Myxococcota bacterium | reverse complement strand
GCCCCCGATCGCCTTCTCGAAGATCGCGGGGTTCGAGGTCACACCGAGGATGCCGTCGTGCTCGACCATGCGCGCGAGTTCGCCGGAACGGACGAGGTCGCGGCTGATCGTGTCGTACCAGATGCTCTGGCCGAACTCCTGGACGGCGTGGATGGGGCTGCTCATGGGGTCTTCATCCTCTCGATCATTCTTCGCGGCCGCGCAGGCGATGCGCAACTGGCCGGCAAGATTGGCACAGGATAACGGGGGCTTCCGGGCGGAAACCCGTCGGGGTTATCGGCTTCTTGCGCGCGAATCTCACGACAATTTTGCCGCCCGGGCGCAATCCGCAGGGGCACTCGGGGGCTAACCCCAGAAGCGACTGAAGCGTCCGCAGTCGAGGTCGGGGATCTTCCCGGGCGCCTTCTCGTGCTCGCTGGTTTCCACGGGCTTGCCGCCCTCGAAGCGCACGTCGAATACACCGTCGAAGTCGCTGTCCTCCTGCTGGCGCACGACGGTGGCTCCCTCGTAGGTCTGCACGACGTCCGGGCGTCCATCGGCGTTGGTATCCGCCTCGACGCGCACGAGAGCTCCGTTCGCGTAGATCTCCCGGCGATCGCTGCGCCCGGTGTTCGCGCTGTCGATCACGGCCACGGTCGCCTGGCCCCCCTCGAAGCGCAGGTCGACGTCGAAGTCGCCATCGCCGTCGCGGTCGCTGCACTGGCGGTGGACGTCGCCGGCCCGGGTGTAGAAGGCCTTCTTGTCGGGCCGCTTCGCCTTTTTCTCGCTCACGATCTCCTGGCTCTGGATGCGGCCCTGCTCGTCGAATTCGTAGAGCACATGCGCCCGCCCGCGACCTTCGGTGTCGCGTCCCTGTCGGTGCAGACGGCCGTCGGTGTAGTAGTTCCAGGTGTCGTAGCGGCAGTCGGCGTCGGAGTCCTTTTCCTCGGCGGTGACGTCGCCGCCCTTCGAGAGCCATTGGCGGGTCTCGACGCAGTCACGCGCGGCGTTGCGGATCTCGATGCGGTTCGCGACGTCGTTCTCGAAGAAGGCGGTGAGTTCGATCACGCCGTCGCCGTCCTTGTCGGTTTCGGTGCGCTCGAGGGCGCCGCCCGTGTAGTGCCGCACGGTCTCTGCGCGGCCATCGAAGTCGCCGTCCTCCTCGATACGCGAGAGCGCCTTGCCGTCTTTCGAGAAGAAGGAGGTGAGGTCGGCGCCGCCATCGCGGTTGCGATCCTCGAACTGGCGCGCGCGCACGCCCTTTTCGTACTCGACCCGCACGGTCCACGGAGCGGTGAGGTCGCCGTCATGCGCGGTCGACTCGGCCAGCAGCCCCTTCTCGTAGCGGTTGGCGAGTTCGAAGCGGCCGTCGAAATCGCGGTCGGATTCTTCGCGGGTCATCACGCCCTTCGTGTAGAGGCGCACCACGTCGACCTGATCGTCGAAGTTGGTGTCGAAGTCTTCGCGTGCGGGGCGTTCCTTCTCGTCGAGGACGACGCGTAGATCGACGCGGCCGTCGGCGTTGGTGTCGCGCTCCTGGCGCACCTGTCTGCCGTTCTCGAAGTGGAGGGTCGAATCGGTCTTCTGGTCGCCGGTGGTGTCGATCTCCTGGCGGACGCGCACGCCGGCTTCGAAGAAGCTCACGATGTCGAAGTGGCCGTCGGCGCGACTGTCGCGCTCTTCCTTGTGCTTCACGCCGTCGGCAAAGTGCTGGCGCAGGTCGAAGCGCCCGTCCCCCGTGGTGTCGCGTTCGTCGAGTGCGATCTCGCCATTCGAGTCGAGGCTGCCGCGATTCTCGAAACGGCCGTCATGGTCGTCGTCGCGCTCGTAGCGCGCAGCCACTTCGGCTTCGTAGAAGACACGATCGTCGACCTGGTGGTCGGCGTTGCGGTCGCGTTCGACCCGTACGAGAGCGCCCGCTTCATCGTGCTGGCGGAAGGTGTCGCGCGCGCCGTCGCCGGTGGTATCGCTCTCGACGCGCAGGGGCTTGCCCGTGTCGACCTGGAAGGTGACCCAGAGATCGACCCGTCCGTCGTGATCCTGATCCTGCTGCTGGCTTTCGAGTCGGCCTTCGGCGTCGTAGAAACCCGTCTGGTCGATGTCTCCGTCGAGGTTCTCGTCGCTCTCGATGCGCGCGAGGGTTCCGCCTTCGTAGTGCTCGATGCGGTCGGCCTTTCCGCGCTTCTGGATGTCGATCTCGCGGCGTACCAGCACCGCCACCTCGAAGTGGCTCACGGTTTCGAAGAAACCGTCGGGCTCGCGGTCGAGGGTCTCGCGGGCGATGCGTTCTTCGGCATCGAAGCGGTACTTCACGTCGACTTCGCCGTCGGCGTTGCGATCCTCTTCCTGGCGGACCTTCTTGCCGGCCTCGAAGTGGATCGTCGTATCGAGGGCGCCATCCCCCTTCGTGTCGGCTCGCTGCAGGGAGGGGAGTTCGTCCACGAAGGTCGTGACGAGGTTGGGCATCCCGTCGCCGTCGGGATCCTCGACCTCGCGCACTTTCTTTCCATCTTCGTAGAAGCGCGTGATGTCGACGTAGCCCGCGTTCTTCGAATCGATTTCCTCGCGCTCGAGGCTGCCGTCCTCACGCACGTAGGCCACCAGTTCGGGGCGCCCGTCGAGTTCGGGATCGAAGGTGCGGTGTGTCTCGATCCCGAGGGTGTAGGCGATCTGGGTGTCGAAGCGACCGTCGCCCGTGGTGTCGGCTTCGCGCGAGGTCACGAGGCCGCCCGCGTAGTAGGTGACGACGTCTTTGCGTCCGTCGCCGGTCGTGTCGTCCTCGGCGCGGATCTGTTCGCCGTCGCGGAAGTAGAGGCTGAGGTTCAGCGTGCCGTCGCGATCGGGGTCCTGGTGCTCGAGGAGTTTCGTGCCGTCGAGGTCGAACTCGGCGTGGAGATCGATGCGTCCGTCGTTGTCCGCATCCTCTTCGAGCACGCTCGGATGTCCGCCGAGATAGGTGGTGAAGCGATCGAAGACCCCGTCGAAGTCGCGGTCTTCCTTGCGCTCGCTCGCTTCGCCGTCGCTGAAGCGGGTCTCGATGTCGACCTTCCCATCGGCATTGTCGTCATCGCGTTGAAAGACCGGGACGGAGGTCTCGTAGTCGACCCAGCGGTCCACCTTGCCGTCGCTCTTGGTGTCGAGCTGGCGACTCACGACCTGGCCTTCGCCGTCGTAGGTCGACCACGAGTCGAGCACGCCGTCGTGATCGCGATCGCGCTCCGAGCGCGTGGCCTTGCCGCCCTCGTAGTAGACGAACTCGTCGTGGCGGCAGTCGCGATCGCTGTCGGTGTGGCGCTCGGCGAGTTCCTCGTTCTCGTCGTAGAGCAGGACGATCGGGACGCAGCGCTTGTCGCGTACCGAGGGATCACCGGCCGCGGTCGCCACCGCCGCATTCGCCGCGACGAGGCCGAGCGCGAGAAAGAGACTCGCAGTCCGTGCGAAGCCGGGGAGGAGGGCGGTGTGTTGCGCGGATCGCGTCATCGGGCCGGCAGCTTACGAAAGATCACTGCTGCTCGGGGTAGTTGAAGGTGAGGATGAAGGTTTTTTCGGTTAGGCAACGGTTGTTGTCGTTCAGCGGAGGGAAGGGGGCGGCACTGCGCAGGGCCGTGATGGCGTTCTTCGCGAAGGCGTCGTCGGTGGCCTGGTCGACGTCCACGTTCGTGAGGGAGCCGCTCTGGTCGACCGCGATGCGAATCTTCACGAAGTCGTCGGGCCCCGAGCCGTAGGGCACCTCGAAGCGCGCGGTCGTGCGCTCGTCGATCAGGTCGAGGTAACGCACGACGTAGGCACTCTGCAGACACGGGACAGCGGCCATCGCGTTCGGATCGCCACCCACGACGCCGGCCGCCAGGTACTCGGCCGCCACCCCCGTGGCCACGAAGGCGCCGCCCGGCTCTGCACCGGGCACCTGGGCGCTCGGCACCGCGGATACCGCGCCCTTGTACTGCGAGGTATTCACGTCGGCGAGGTGGGCGAAGGCCTGGGGTGCCGCGAGGTCGGTCAGCGTGCGACTCGCCGTTTCGGTCGGGCCACTGAGTTCGACTTCCGGTGCAACCAGATCGGCGGCGGTGATGTCTAGGGGCTGCACCTCGCGAATGTCCGCCGCACTCGGCGTCGGACTGATCTCGGCCTGGGCGGCCAGCGGTTGGCTCGAGATCTCCGCGAGATCGAGGGCACTCGGCGCGGTCGTGTCGAGACTCGGCGCCTCGACCACCGGCGCGGGAATGGCGGCCAGGGTGGAGGGCTCCATCGCGAGGGGCACTGCATTCGCGATCGGTGCGGAGATCATGCGGGGCACCGGAACGGGGACGGGCTCGTTGGTCCCGGGGAGTTCGACGGGTTCGTTGAAGATCACGACGGGGATCACGTCTTCGACCGCCTGTCGGGCGTAGTAGCCGATCAAGACGATCACGCCGATCGCGATCAGGTGCAGCAGCGCCGACACCGCCCCCGAGATCAGAATGCCGCGGCGGTCGGCCGGCGCGGGCATCACCAGAGAGGGCCCGCCTTCGGTCGCCGTCGCGCCGACCGCGGCGTCGAGCGTCGCGTGGCCGGCGAAGGGACCACCGGCCGCTGCGAGGCGAAGCTTCGAACGTGCCTTCGAAGTTGGGCGTGGCTTGAGAATCGGGCTCATGCTGGCGGATGGGACGGGGAGCTTGGCGAGACGCCGAGGGCGATGGGAGGGCGCACACGGGATAGCGCAACTGTCCGACCCCCGCGTAGGACACTGCCTGCGGGTAGGCAGTTCAACGGCACGGCGCGCTGCAAACCTTCGTCTCGGCGTCGAACCCGCGACCGCGCGGCAGGGAACCTGTACGCCCCACAGGCTCTCCGTTAATCTCGGGCCCGCTCTGCCAGGCCTTCGAGCCCACCCCCTCTCCCGAAGGCCGGACGCACTCCCGATTGCACTGAGGACGCGCATGTTTTCATCGGAACACTTCATCGATCTGCTCATCATGGGTTGGCTCAGCAATGTGCCCCTCGCGATCGGATCGATCGCGACGATCTCCATCTTCTGCGAGCGCCTGTGGAGTTTTCGAGGCCTCGAAGACGGTTCGCGCGAGCTCGCGACGCGCGTGATCGAAGCGTTGGTGCGTCGCGATCTCGGCGGTGCGCGGGAAACCTGTGAGAAGAGCGAGCTTCCGATTGCGGGCATGTTCCACGAAGCCCTCGGTTGGGAGAATGTGGCGGCAGACGATCTCGACCGTGTGTTCGCAACGCGTCGCGCCGAACTGGCGACCGGACTCAAGCGCGGCGTCTGGATGATCGGGACCGTGGGGTCGCTCGCGCCCTTCGTCGGATTGTTCGGCACCGTCGTCGGCATCATCCGCGCGTTCGCGAAGATGTCCGTGAGCGGCGAGACGGGGTTCCAGGTGGTGTCGGCACACCTCTCGGAGGCGTTGATCGCAACCGCCGCGGGCCTCGGCGTGGCCATCGTGGCGCTTTCGTTCTTCAACTATCTGCAGACGCGCATCGGCAACCTCAACGCCGTGTACGCGCGATCGACCGAACGTCTGGTGCAGGCGTTGATCTACATCGAAACGGCCCAGCCGGCGTCGACTTCCGCCTCGACCGGCGATCGCTGAGGAGCGATATGGGAGCCAAACCGATCGTGAGCGATGGCGCGGGCGATGGAAGCGACGAGGAGATCGTTGCCGAGATCAACGTCACGCCCCTCACCGACATCTTCCTCGTGCTGCTCATCATTTTCATGGTGACCAGCAGTGTGATCGTGGAAGAGGGCAAGAACATCGATCTGCCCGACGCGACCGTCTCCGAAGAGACGGACGCCAAGGGCGTCACGGTTTCGATGAGCGCCGAGGGTGAGATCCTCGTGAACGATGTGGTGGCCGAAGCCGGAGAGTTGTTGCCGTTGCTCCAGGTCGCGATCGAGAAGGCGGAGGACAAGATCGTGATCCTGCGCGGCGATGCGAGCATCGCCCTCGGGCGCGCCGTGAACGTGCTCGACCTTGCGCAGCAGGCGGGCGCCAAGGGCATCGCGATCTCGACAGAGCAGCCCGAAGAAGAGGCGTTCGAGGCCGCGCCCTAGCCGCGGCTTCTCTTCTAGTCGCGGCGCTCTTCCTAGCTGCGGCGCTGCCGGAGCCAGATCAGGGCCCCCGCGACGAGCAGGAGTTCGGGAACCAGCAGGCCGACGCCGTAGAAGGCGTGCATCGAGTTCTGGATGGGTACCGGGAACTGGATCAGGCCGGCGCTCTTCGGGCGCAGGGTGATGCGATCGCTGCGTTCGACCGCCCAGTGGGCGGCGTTCATCACGAGGTCGAGGTTGTAGAGGGCGCGCAGGTAGCGGTTGCTCACGAAGTCGCGGTCGCCGAAGGCGACGATGCGGCCTTCGGTCTCGCCGCGCGGATAGCGTCCGGCGGCCGCCAGGTGGAGATAGCGCGGGGCTTCGTTCGCAGGGCGTTCGGGGAGATCGCGCAATCCGGGGGGAAGCGGATCCCGGGCGAGCCACGCGTGTGGGCTCGTGAAGACGAGGGCGTCGAGGCGATCGTTCGGTTCGGGTTTGCGCAGGTCGAACGCCCGCGCGCGCCGGAAGACCGTGTTGCGGTTGCGTTCGAGCCCCCCCGTCACGGGATGGGGTGCGTAGTTGAAGACGATCGGGGCGAGGCCCGGAAGTTCGCCGTCGACGGGGTCCGAAGTGGGGTCGACCACCATGAACGGCGGAGAGGCCAATCCGAAATCGGCGAGGAAGGCTTCCAACCCACTCGCGCTCTCGGGTTCGATGAAGGCCAGCACGCTGCCGCCGCCCTCGACGTAGCGCGCGAGCGCCGCGCGGGCATCGCGACGCATCTGCCGTTCGGGGGCCAGCACCGCCACGAGGTCGGCGTCGTCCGGAATCTCGCTCATCACCGCACTCGGCAGGACCCGCACGTCGAAGCCTTCGGTCTGGAAGCCGACCGCGAGCCCCGAGAAGCCCGCGTCCGTGTCGAGGTGGATGTCGCCCTCGCCACTTCCGTTCGTGAGATAGAGCACGAGGTCGCCGCGCCGACCGAGCTTCGCGAAGGCTTCGAAGAGCGCCCCCTCGGTCGGGCGCTCGACCAATTCCCACTCCCGGCCGTGATGGACGACCACGCTGTTGGAACTCCCGATGCCGTAGCGATCCTCTTCTTCGGGGACGTCTTCGATGTTGCGCGTCGAGATCGTCACGCCTTGTCTGTCGCGGACGATCTCTTCGAGCAGGAGTCGCGTGCGCCGGATGCGCGGATCGCCCGGGTCGCGGTAGAGGGTGAAGGCCACCTCGCCCTCGAGTTCGGCGAGGGCCTCTCGGGTCGCCGGTGCGACCTGGAACTCTCCCTCGAAGGTGAGGTCGAAGCGCAGTGCGCTCGAGTTCGCGATGCGCTCACCGGCGACCGCGACGACGAGCATTGCGGCGACCCCGCCCACAGCCCGCCAGACGAGTCCCGAGCGCAGGGCACCGCGCTCCCGGCCCAGCCGCCGAAGCGTACCCGCCACGGCGTACAGCAACGCAGCGATCCCGACGACGAGATGAAACGCCGCGAAGGCCTGCAGCTCGCCCTGGACCTGCACGCTTCCGAGCCCGAAGGCGCTGGCCACGAGACCGACCACCAGGGCTTCCGGGCGCGACTTCATCCCAGCACCCTCCGCAGTACGAACGCCAGGCGTACCCCCGCCGCACACAACAGCGCAATGCCTGCGAAGTAGACGAGGTCGGCGGCGAAGACGAAGCCCTCGGCCATGTGACCGAAGCGCAGCCGCAGGGAGAGTGCGTCGAGGAATCGAGCCGTGCCCTCGCTCACGAAGGCATGGGTCCAGCCGAAGTCATAGAAGACGAAGCTCACCGCCACCGCCGAGGCCGCCGCCACGATCTGGCTCGACGAGAAGGCCGAACACACCAGTCCGATGGAAGCGATCGCCGTCGCCAGGAGGGAAAGCCCGAGAAAGACCGCCGCGAGGTGCTTCATCCCGATCCCACCCTGCGCAATCGCAGTGACCGGATAGATGAAGCTCACCCCCATCATCAAGACGACGAAGCCGTAGGTCACCAGCAGCTTCGCCGAGATCACCTGTAGATGGGAAAGCCCGCTCGTGAGAAGGACTTCGTCAGTGCCGCGTTCGCGCTCTTCCGCGAAGACCCGCATGGTGACCAGGGGCAGTGGAATGACGAGCAGGACCCCGAGCTGCTCCATCACCGGATTGAAGACGGTATCGATCAGGTTGACGTGGGTGGGGATGGTGTCGGATGCGAAGCCCCCCATCGTGCTGCTGGCGAAGACGAAGAGGATCTGGTTGTAGAGCCGGAGGTGCTCGAAGAAGGTGATCGCGGTGACGAGGGCCACCATGAAGAGCACGCCATAGGCGATCGGCGAGCCGAAGAGCAGCAGGCACTCCTTCACCATCAACGCGCGCATCCGCGTCACGGTGAGGCCTCGTTCGTGCGACGAAACAGGGCCAGGCCCGTATCGTCGGCGAGGATCTCGTCGGTCGGCCCGGCGGCCACGAGTGCACCCGCGGTCAGCACGGCACAGCGCTTCGTCAGGCGGCGCGCTTCGTCGAGGTCGTGGGTGCAGAGGATGAGCGTGCGGTCCCCCGCGCCGCGGGCCAGTGCCGCCTGGACCTCACTCCTCTGAACGGGATCGAGGCCAGTGGTCGGCTCGTCGGCGATCACGAGGCTCGGATCGTGGAGCAGCGCCTGGGCGAGGGAGACCCGCTGGGCGAAACCCTTCGAGAGGTTCCCGATGCGACGCTTGCGCACCGCTTCGAGGTCGAAGGTCTCGATGGCGGCCGCGACCGCGCGTCGCGCGTCGGCGCCGCCGAGACCGCGGATCCCCGCCACCACCTTCAAGAAGCGCTCGACTCGCAGGTCGGGATAGAGGTGGGAGGTCTCGGAAACGAAGCCGAGCCTCTGCTGCACTTCGCGCGGATCCCGCTCCGACGACACGCCGTCGACCAGGAGCGTCCCCTCGCTCGGCGTCAGAAAACCCGTCACGATGCGGATGAAGGTTGTCTTCCCCGCACCGTTCGCGCCGAGGAGCGCGAAGGACTCTCCCGCTTCGATGGCGAGCTCGATCTCGCGCAGCGCCACACGTTCGGCGAAACGTCGCGAAAGCCCCAGGGCCTCCACCCGCACGCCGGCCAACTACAGGCTCTCCAGCGTCTCGAAGAAGTCGGGCCAGGTCTTGCTCACGCATCCGGGATCCAGGATTTCGATGCCGGGCACGCGCAGGCCCGCGAGCGCGAACGACATGGCCATGCGGTGATCGTCGTAGGTCTCGATCGCCGCGCCGTGGAGCGGGCCGGGTTGGATGCGCAGGGAGTCCTCGCCGGCTTCGGCCCGCCCACCCATGCGGGAGAGTTCGGTTTCCAGGGCCGCGAGGCGGTCGGTCTCCTTGATCTTGAGGTTCCAGATGTCCTGGATCACGGTCGGCCCGTCTGCAAAGAGACACACTACGGCGTAGGCGAGGGAAGCGTCCGGGCAGTCGTTCATGTTGACTTCGCCGAGACTGCGGAGCCCCTTCTTGGGGGCGATCAATTCGATCGCGTCGCTTTCGCGATTCACCCGACACCCCATGCGTTCGAGCAGGTCGACGATCGCGAGGTCGGCCTGCAGCGAATCCTTCGAAAGGCCTTCGATGCGCACGCGTCCACCGGTGATCGCCGCCGCGCACAGGGGATAGACGGCAGACGATGCGTCGGGCTCCACCGCGTAGTCGCGCGCGCGGTAGCGCTGTCCGGCCTTCACGAGCAGGCTGTTCTCACCGACCTCGCCTTCACCGCCGCCCCAATGAGCTTCGACGCCGAAGTCGCCCATCACCTGGAGCGTGAGGTCGATGTAGGGCCGCGAGACGATCTTGCCGAGGAAGTGGATCTGTACGTCCTGGCGCGCGTAGGGCGCGACCATGAGCACGGCCGAGACGTACTGACTCGACGCCGACGCATCCATGTAGACGCTGCCGCCGGGGAGTCCGCCCCCGGCCACGCGCACGGGCGGGCAGTCTTCTCGACCGAGGATTTCGAGACGCGCACCGAGGCCTTCGAGGGCATCGCGCAGATGGGAGATGGGGCGCTCCCGCATGCGCTCGTTGCCGTCGAGCACCACGGGGCCTGCACCGAGGGTCAGCACGGCCGTGAGGAAGCGCGCCGAAGTGCCGCTGTTCTGGATGTAGAGCGGTGTCTGCGACGGCGGAAAGCCCGGACCGTGGCCTTGCACACGAAACGTCGTGTCGGCGACGTCCACCGTACTCCCGAGCGCGCGCAGGGCGTTGCACATCACCTCGGTGTCGTCGCTGCGCAGGCAACCGGTGAGCACGCTCTCCCCCTCGGCGAGGAAGGCCAGGGGCAGCGCCCGATTGGTAATGCTCTTCGAGCCGGGGACGCGGACGCTCGCGTCGATCGGACCGGTGGGGCGGACGGGGAGGGATTTCGTGTCTTCAGTCATCAGTCATGGGGCGGGCGCGCGAGCGCCATCGAACCGTACCGGCGAAGCCCGATGGCCGCCCACCGAGACGTCGTTGCGCGCGGCTTTCCACCCGGGGCCAGCGGATCTCGATTGACACCTCTGGGGCCCTCCGGCAAACTTCGCCACCGCGCAAATTCGATTGCCGAGCCGAGGGTTTAGCGCACCTGCAATCCGGTTGGACGAAGCCGGGTGCGAGGTGGCGAGGAGCCCGGCGCCCCGCGCCAGCCCGACATCGAATCCAGCGACCTTCCCGCGCGGTGGACCGCGCGAGCATCCCGGACCCGCACGCGAAGAACACGCAGGACACGGACTCCGGAATGCCCGCACGCGAGGCGCGCTTCGCAAACCAGCACCACGTGCGGCCGCGTGCTCAGCCGAACCGATCGGCCTTCAGAGCGCGCGCGCGCGGAGAATACGCCCGAGATCAGCGCCCCCCGATCCCAGTGAGCCGCCGCGCTCGGCGGCAGATGAAGCAAGGAGAAGACCGTTGGCCAAGGTACTCGTATCGGACAACCTCGCGTCAGAGGGACTCGAGATCTTCCGACAGGCACGTGGCATCGAGGTCATCGAACGTCCGGGCCTCGCACCCGGTGAACTCCTCGAGGTGATCGCCGACGTCGACGGTCTGGCGATCCGCAGTGGGACCAAGGTCACCGCCGACGTGATCGCCGCCGCGAAGAATCTCCGCGTGATCGGTCGCGCGGGCATCGGGGTCGACAACGTCGACGTCTCGGCCGCCACCGATCGCGGCATCGCGGTGCTCAACACGCCCGAGGGCAACAACATCACCACCGCCGAGCACGCGATCGCGCTCCTCGTTTCTCTCGCGCGCCACATCCCGCAGGCCACGGCTTCGATGAAGGAGGGCAAGTGGGAGAAGAAGAAGTTCCAGGGCATGGAGCTCTTCAATCGCACCCTCGCCGTGGTCGGCCTGGGCAACATCGGTCGCATCGTGGCCCTGCGCGGCAAGGCGCTGGGCATGAAGGTCGTGGCCTACGACCCCTTCACTACCCAGGAGCGCGCGCACCAACTCGACATCGAACTGCTCGAGGATTTCGACGCCGTGCTCGCGCGTGCGGACGCCATTACGGTGCACGTGCCGAAGACGAAGGACACGATCGGGCTGCTGGGGCGCGAAGCGTTCGCGAAGGCCCGACCCGGGCTGCTGGTCATCAACGCGGCTCGCGGTGGCATCGTCGACGAGGAAGCGCTCTACGAAGCCCTCGATTCGGGGCAGGTCGGAGGCGCCGGCCTCGACGTCTTCGTGGAAGAACCGCCGCCGGCCGATCATCCGCTGCTCGCCCACGAGCGCGTGATCTGCACGCCGCACCTCGGCGCTTCGACCGAACAGGCGCAGATCAACGTCTCGGTCGCCGTGGCCGAGCAGATCTGTGACTTCCTGCTGCGCGACGTCGTGCGCAACGCGATCAACGTGCCTTCGATCTCGCCCGAGTTGCTCTCCGAGGTCGGTCCCTTCCTGCGCCTCGCCGAGAAGCTCGGTCGCTTCCACGGCGAGCTCTGCCCGGGGGCGATCGAACAGGTCGAGGTCGAGTACGCGGGCGAAGTCAGCGAACTCAACGTGGCCCCGATCACGATCGCCGTGCTCAAGGGCATCCTTGCGACGGTGCGCGATGGCGTGAACATGGTGAACGCGCCTTCGGTCGCGCAGGAGATCGGGCTCAAGGTGATCGAGAGCAAGGTCACGGCACCGCGCGACTTCGCGAGCCTGGTGAGCGTGCGGGTGCGCGGCTGCGAAGATCGCCTGATCGCGGGGACCATCTTCCACGGTGGCCAGCCGCGCATCGTGCGCATCGACGACTTCATGCTCGAGGCGATTCCCGAGGGCCCAACGATCTTCATCCACAACCACGATCAAGCCGGCGTGGTGGGCAACGTGGGCACGATCCTGGGCGAAGCGCAGGTGAACATCTCGCGCATGCAACTCGCGCTGGTGCCCGAACGCAAGCAGGCCGCGATGCTGGTGAACGTCGACGAGCTTCCATCGGAGGAGATCATGGAGCGGCTGCGCAACAGCCCGGGCATGATCACCGCGCAGCTGGTCGAGCTATGACGATTCGCGGTCGCACGAAGCCGACCGCGTTTTCTGGGGGTGAGGGGGAAAGAGAAGTGAGAAGAGAGAAGGTGATTCGATCATGACGACCGTCGTCGCAGTGGGCGCCCAATGGGGCGATGAAGGAAAGGGCAAGATCGTCGACTGGCTCGCGCCGCGTGCCGATCTGGTGGCGCGTTTCCAGGGCGGCAACAACGCCGGCCACACCCTGGTGGTGGATGGCGAGACCACGGTGCTCCACATCGTGCCGTCGGGGATCCTGCACCCGGGCAAGATCAACCTGATCGGTCCGGGCGTGGTGGTCGACCCCGACGCCCTGCTCACCGAACTCAAGGCCCTCAGCGAACGCGGGGTGCTGAAGGACCCTTCGCGTCTGCGCGTCTCCGGGCGCGCCCACGTGATCCTTCCCTGGCACCAGGCCCTCGACAAGGCGCGCGAAAGCAGCGCTTCCAAGGGAAAAAAGATCGGCACCACCGGCCGCGGCATCGGGCCGGCCTACGAGGACAAGGTGGCGCGTCGCGGCGTGCGCATGGCGGATCTCCTGCTCGGCGACGAACTCGCGGAGAAGATCCGTGCACTGGCCGAGTGGAAGAACTTCGAACTCACGAAGTTCCACGGCGGCGAGGCAATCGACGTCGAGGCCCTGATCGCATCGGCCCAGGCCTGGGGACGCGAGTTGGAGCCGTACATCGACCACACCGGTCGCATCCTCGATTCGGCCCTGCGCGAGGGCAAGAGCGTGCTGTTCGAGGGGGCCCAGGGGACCTTCCTCGATGTCGACCACGGCACCTATCCCTTCGTGACCTCGTCGAACTGCGTCGCCGGTGGCGTGACCACCGGTTCGGGTATCGGCCCGACGAAGATCGATCGCGTACTGGGGATCACGAAGGCCTACACGACCCGCGTCGGCGAAGGGCCGTTCCCGTCGGAACTCCACGACGACCTCGGCGAGTTGCTCCGCAAGGCGGGGAGCGAGTTCGGCGCCACCACGGGCCGCCCGCGTCGCTGTGGCTGGCTCGACTGCGTGATGCTGCGCGAGAGCGTGTGTGTGAACGGGATCACGGATCTCGCGATCAACAAGCTCGACATCCTGAGCGGCTTCGATGAGATCAAGATCGCCACCGCGTACAAGATCGACGGCAAGCTCACCCACGACTTCCCGATGACCCTGGCCGAGGTCGCCCGCGCGGAGCCGGTGTACGAAACGCTGCCGGGCTTCAGCGAAGACGTGACCAGGGTGCGCGAGCGGGCGGATCTGCCGGAGAACGCGCGGCGCTACATCGAGCGGATCGAAAGCCTGGTGGACGTGCCGGCGGCCTTCATCTCCGTGGGGCCCGGGCGCGACGAAACCATCATGTGCACGGATCCATTCGGCGCTTAGGCTTCGCTTGGGCGGCGCTCAACCCGGCTGCAGTCGTGACCGATGAGAACGTTGCCCACGAGAAACGGCGCGACGGCGGACGTTCGCGCGCTTTCTCGGGGAAACGCGGGAGCGGGCATTGGGTCAACAGCTGCGAGTGTTGTCGGCGAATCTCCTGAACGGGGCGGCGGATGCCGTTGCGTTTGCGGAGCTCGTGGCCGCCCTCGATATCGATGTCCTCGCCGTGCAGGAGGTCGGGCACGCCCAGGCCGAGGCCCTGATGGACCTCTTCGAGTGGGGCGAGATCATCCCCGCACCGGACTTCACCGGGATGGGCCTCCTCTCACGCCACCCACTCCGCGTCGAACGCATTCCGCTCTCCTGGGGCTTCGGCCAGGTGGGTGCCCTGCAGATCGAGAGTTGGGGGGATCCGCAGGGGCTGGTCGAGTTCACCAACCTGCATATCGCAGCACCCCATATGTGGAATCCGTGGCCGGGGCCGCTGTTGCGGCGGCGTCAGGCGCGGGAACTCGATCATCACCTGCGGCACGGCGCGGTCGACGCTGTCGACGACACCGTGGATGAACCGGATCAGAATCGCTGCGTCAGCAACAAGAGCAGCAGTGCGACCCCGGTGAGCAGGGGAGAGGGCGAGCCCGCACGACCCAAAGCGGCCAAGAACGCCTCCGCCCGGGTCATCGTCGGCGACTTCAACGCCACTCCCTACTGGCCGTGGTACCGACGGATGGCGGCCCAGTTCACCGACGCGGCGGTCGCCGTGGCGGACAAGACCGGAGATACGCCTCGTTCGACCTGGGGGCCGTGGCCGGGGGCGCCGCGCCTGCTTCGCATCGACCACGGCTTCGTGCGGGGGCTCGAGCCCGAAGCCTTCGAGGTGCTCGACGTCGTCGGTTCCGACCACAGTGCCATCGTCATGGATCTCTCCTCTCCTGTTTCGTCTGTTGTTTCGTCCGCGCCCGATTCGCCTGATTCGCCCGGGTCGCGCGACTAGTTCGGGGTGTGAGGTCCCGGGTTCGTCCCGGGCCGAACACTGTTGCGCGAACAAAAAGCGAAAACAAGCGAAAGGCGAAAAAAACGCGAAAAAAACTCTCGCGACCGGTCGCGGGGTACCGCTGGGTGCCCGGAATCGCTCACCAATTCGCGCTGGCGTTCGTGACACCGCCGAGGCCCGGTGTTACCCACTGCCCGGGCCCATAGCTCAGTTGGTAGAGCAGTGGACTTTTAATCCATCGGTCCAGGGTTCGAGTCCCTGTGGGCCCACCATCGCGAGAGCCGAGCAGTTCCGCCAAGGACCGAAAGTGGCTGCCATTCCAGGCGGAATGCGGATCTCGAACTCCGACAAGTTCCGATAAGACTTGTTGACATCCGGGGGCAACTGGGGGCAAGTTCAGGGGCAACGAGAGCTTAGCTGTTGGAGTTGCCCCCGAGATGCCCCTCACGGCCGCCGACGTGCGCAACGCCAAGCCCGGCGAGAAGACCCGTCGACTATACGACTCGGCCGGGCTCTACTTGGAAGTTCCGACCTCTGGGAATCCTCGTTGGCGCTTGAAGTACCGCCACCCGGTTACCGGTAAGGAGCGTCGCATCAGCCTTGGGGTCTGGCCCGATACTGGTCTGAAGGATGCACGCGAGCGTCGCGACGAGAATCGTCGATTGCTCGCAAACGGTGTCGACCCCAGTGAGTACCGCAAGGCAGCGAAGGCCAGGGGCATCGAGCGCGCGGCGAACAGCTTCCGGGCCGTTGCCGAGGAATGGCTCGCCAAGAACGGTGCGATTTGGGCGTCGAACCACACGTCGAAGGTCCAGGGTCGTCTCGAGAACGATGCGTTCCCGTGGATCGGTAGCGTGCCGATTGCTGACCTGACAGCGCCACAAGTGCTCGAGATACTTCGAAGGGTCGAAGGCAAAGGTTTTACCGAGTCTGCTCATAGGCTTCGAGGAAGCGTCTCGCAGATCATGCGGTACGGCATCGCGACCGGGCGGTGCGAGCGAGACGTCGCGGCGGACCTGCGTGGGGCATTGCCGCCCGTGCGAACGAAGCACATGGCTGCAGTCGTCGATCCCGATGAACTCGGTGCGTTGCTTCGCACGCTCGACGGCTACGAGGGATCGCCGGTTGTCCGGTGCGCGCTTCTTCTGTCGCCCCACCTTGCCGTGAGACCGGGTGAACTTCGTCACGCCCGGTGGGAAGAGATCGATTTCGAGGGGGCTGAGTGGCGCTTCACGATGAGTAAGACGAAGAAGCCGCACATCGCGCCACTTTCGAAACAAGCGATAGTGCTGCTCCGCGAGCTGGAGCCAATCACTGGTCATCGCGAGTTAGTTTTTCCCAGCGCGCGTTCGTGGATGCGACCAATGAGCGATGGAGCAGTAAGCGGCGCTCTGCGCAGCCTTGAAATCCCGAGAGAGCAAGTGACACCACATGGCTTTCGGGCGACGTTCCGTACCCTGGCCGACGAGGTGCTGGGTGCACGCATCGACTGCATCGAGATCCAGCTTGGCCACCGCGTTGCTGACCCCCTTGGACGCGCCTATCAGCGTGCGGCGTTCCTGAAAGAGCGGAAAGAACTCATGCAGCAGTGGAGCTCGTACCTCGACGAGTTGCGAGCGGGAAAGGAACGTGAGGCGAGGTCCGTGGTTAGCGGAGGACGGCTCCTTTGACACAGATGGCCGCGCGAGACAATGACTCCACGCTGGATCGCGCAGAGCGATTTCTCGATTCGTTCCACGAGGCCACTACCGACCCGAGCGGTACGCGCGCGGTGCTCCTGTCTCAGCGCACCTGTGTTGATTCGTTCAACAGATGGGCTTCGGGTGTTGATCACGAGATGTGGCGACTTGATCGGGATGCTCTCTGTCAGGAGATTCAGGACCTCGACTATGAGGTGGACAAGGTGCTTGCACGCCTTCGGAGCGAGTTCCCCGCTGTCGCTACCGCTATGGAGCCGCTGAGGGAGTGCTTGGCAGACACTCGTGACGCGATTCGCCTGGAGAAGGTAGACGGCAACCACGAAGAAGTTTGCCGCAGGTGGTTCAAGGAGAAACTGAGCGCGTTGCAGCGTTTGCGGCAGCCCGGTGCTGATTGGGAGCACTGTCGGGGATGCAAGAAGTGGTTCCGAGACCCCGCGGAATTCGAGCGACACTTCTTTGGGCACGTGAGGTGGGCGCATGTGCTGCCCTGTGGATACACACTGTGCGAA
>JANQEL010000161.1 GCA_028278345.1 Myxococcota bacterium | reverse complement strand
ACGCCTGCGTGCATCGCTCATCACGACACCCGTCGGCAGTTGGGCTGCCGGTGTGGTGTAGACGAACTTCAGACGGTGGGTGCGCAGGGTACGCGCCAGTTCGTCGGTACGGACACCTTCTCCATCGATGGAAAGCGGAACCAGGCGCGCGCCCGCATTGCGAAACGCCATCGAGGCGAATGCGTAGCCGGGCGATTCGACCGCAACGCGATCGCCGGGATCGACGAGCACCCGGGCCACGAGATCGAGGGCCTGCTGCGCACCGGCGGTGACGAGCACATCGTCCGCATCGCACGCGATGCCACGAGCGACGAGCATGCGCGCGATCTGTTCGCGCAAGGCGGGCAGCCCGAATGGATCGGAGAAGTTGGCGAGCGAGGGGCCCTCCCCCTCGTAGGCCCGCAGCACCGCCGAGAACGCGCGCCGCAGTTCGGTCATCGGCACGGCGCTCTCGTCGACGCGCCCGCAGCGAAAGTCGTAACGCGCGGTTACCGCATGGCTGCGCATGAAAGTGGCGGGTATCGGCTGCAGGGCCATGCGCGAGAACAGGGCATCCCAGACGAATGCGCGCGGAGCATCGGCGTCTGCACTCGCGGGTTCGCGCAGGTTGGCTTCGGCCGCCCGCCCGCGAGCGGCGATGCGGGAGGAAACGAAGGTCCCCTGCCCCACGTGGGCGAGCAGCGCACCATCGTCGATCAATTGCTGGTAGGCCTGCGCGGCGGTGTTGCGGCCGATCGCCAGGGCGTTGGCGAGTTCGCGCGTTGCGGGGAGCTTCTCGCCTGCGCGCAGACGACCGCTCGAGATCAGCCCACGGAGGTGATCGGCGAGCTGCACGTAGAGCGGATCGTTCGCCGCGCGGTCGGGTTCGAAGGGAAGATCGAGCACCCGACCATCCTAATAGAGCCAATCAATCCCACAAGGAGCCAATTTGGATCTATCTCGGAAGGGCCAATCCGACCCGCCGGGGCCAAACGGCACAACCCCAGACAATCCGCGGTGTTAGGCTCTAGCGGCGATGAACGAACTGGCCCTGATCGGGATCGCCCTGCTCTTCGCGGGGCTCGCGGCCCTCGCGGTGGCCCGGCCCGCCGCGCTCCGAAGCTCGCGCGCAGCGGGTGCGGTCGCGATCGGTTGGGGCGCGCTTTCGTGCCTGGCCGTCGGGGTCGCGCTGGCCAACCGCCATCCTCCCACCCCCGAACCTCCGGAAGACAGGCCGATCGAAGTGCCCGACGACGAGTACCTGACGTCGACGAGCTGCCGCGCCTGCCACCCCGACCAATTCGCCTCCTGGCACCGGTCGTATCACCGCACGATGACCCAGCAGGTGAGTGCGGAGACCGTGGTTGCCGACTTCGACGACGCCAGCGTCGCCTTCGTACCCGGCTCGTATCGCATGTTCGAGAAGGACGGCACCTACTACGGCGAGATGGATGCGCCGGGTTGGATGCGCGGGCGCAACCAGGAGGGACAGCAGCGCGTCACCGTTCCCCTGAACCTCTCCACCGGCTCACACCACATGCAGGTCTTCTGGTACCCGACCGGTGCGAATCGCAGCCTGGCGTTGTTCCCGCTGGCCTGGCTGATCGACGAAGAGCGATGGATCCCGCGGCAGAGTGGTTTCATCGATCCCCCCGGCCCCGTCGCAAACACCTTCAGCCTGTGGAATCGCATCTGCCTCGATTGCCACTCCACCGAGTCGCGACCGCGATTGCGCGACAAGGGCCCCGACACCCACGTCGCGGAGTTCGGCATCACGTGCGAAGCCTGCCACGGACCCGGGGGCGGCCACGCAGACGCCAACACCTCACCGGTTCGTCGCTACAGCCTCTACCTGTCGGACGACGAAGACGAGACCATCGTCGAACCGACGGCGCTACCCCACCAGCGCGATTCCCAGGTTTGCGGTCAGTGTCACGCGGCGCGCACGGTCTTCGACCAGGCCCACATGATGGCCTGGAACGAGAACGGCACCGACTTCCTCCCGGGAGACGACCTCGAGGCGAAGGTGAACATGATCGCCTACGACAACCTCGACGATCCGACCATCCAACTCATGCTCGAGCAGAACCCGGGTATCCTGCGCATGATGTTCTGGTCCGATGGGCTGATGCGCATCTCGGGGCGCGAGTTCAGTCCGCTGCGCGAATCGGCCTGCTACACGCGCGGTGAGATCTCGTGCATGTCCTGTCATCAGATGCACAAGGCGGTCGACGATCCGCGCAGCCTCGATGATTGGGCCGACGACCAGCTCGCCCCGGGCATGCGAGAAGACGCCGCGTGCACGAGCTGCCACCCGCAGTACACAACCTCCGAGCAGATCGAAGCCCACACCCATCACCCGATGGCTTCGGAGGGCAGCCGCTGCCAGAACTGCCACATGTCGTACAACAATTACGGCCTGCTCAAGGCGATTCGCAACCACCGCATCGACATTCCGAAGGTGCGGGAAGAAATCGAAACCAGTCGCCCCAACGCCTGCAATCAATGCCACTTCGACAAGACCCTGGCCTTCACGAACGACGCGTTGCAACGCTGGTATGGCACCGAGCCGCCGCTGCTCACCGGTGACCAGCGAGAAGTCGCCGCCGGGGTGCGCTGGGTGCTGAAGGGGGACGCCGGGGTGCGGGCACTGGCGGCCTGGACGATGGGCTGGGCGCCCGCACGCGAGGCATCGGGCAGAGATTGGATGGCCCCCTACCTCTTCAACCTGCTCGAAGACCCCTACGACGCAGTTCGCGTCGTCGCGCGCCGCACTTTCGAGAGGCTTCCCGAGTTCGAAGGCATGGAGTACGACGAACTGGCGTCGCAGTCGCGGCGAGGCGTTGCCATGGCGAAGATCCGCGCGCAATGGGCCAGCCGCACGGCAAACGCCGGTACCAGCGGCGGCCGCACCTTCGCCACGGGCTACGACGCGAGCGGTGCCCTGCGCATCGACCGCTGGGAACGCCTGCTCGCCGAGCGCGACAACCGACCTCTCATCCTGCTGGAGTAGTCCGATGACTTCGCCCGAACCCACGACGATCGCCGACGACCGCCACCTCGCATCGTTCAACATCCGCTTCGGCTGGATCGCGCTGCTCGTCTACGTATTGCTCGGCCTCGGCCTCGAAGCCATTCACGGCTTCAAGCTCGGTTGGTATCTCGAACACGAGACACGGCGGTTGATGTGGACCCTCGCCCATGCCCACGGCGCGTTGCTCTCGCTGATCGTGATCGTGCACGGGGCCCTGCTATGGCTCTGGCCCGCGACGGACGAGCCGTGGCGACGCGTCGCTTCGGCCTGCCTGCTCGCCGCAACGGTGCTCCTGCCCGCGGGCTTCTTCCTCGGCGGCGCCTTCATCTACGGCGGCGATCCCGGCGTGGGCGTGGCGCTGGCGCCGGTGGGCGCAATCGCGCTCGTGGTCGGCGTCGCACTCACGGCGCGAAACCTCCGACCCTCCTGACCGGCATCGTGCCCGGGCGACGTTAGTCGGCGCGCAGCCCCGTCAGGAAGTCGTCGACCTCGACGCGTACGCCTTCGGCGATGCGCGAGAGTTCGGTCGCAGCCTCGAGCACTTCTCGTGCGGAGATCGTCGCCTGGGCGGCGTCCCCCGTCACGCTGTCGACGTTCTCGGAGACGCTCTCGGTGCTGGCCGCCACTTGCTGCGTGCTCTCGCTGATCTCGATCGCGGCGTTGTTCTGCTCGCGCATCGAAGTGGAGAAATCGCGTGAGGTCTCTTCGAGGCGGCCGATCGAACTCTCGATCTCTTCGATCGACGACACCACCTCGCTCGTCACTTCCTGGATGCCGTCGACCTGCTCGGCGATGTCGTTGGTCGCCCCGCCGGTCTGGCCGGCCAGGGACTTCACCTCGGAGGCCACCACCGCGAAGCCGCGACCCGCTGCGCCTGCACTCGCGGCCTCGATCGTCGCGTTGAGGGCGAGGAGATTCGTCTGCTCTGCGATGTCGCGAATCAGGTTCACCACGTCGCCAATGCGCTCGCCGGCCTCGGCGAGCTTGCCCACCGTTTCCGAACTGCGCTGGGAGCACGAAGCTGCGCTCTGCATCTCGCCGTTCGACGCGTCGAGCTGATGCTGGTTGCTCGCGATCGAGGTCGAGAGCTCTTCGATCGCCGAGGCGATCGCCATCACGTGGCTGCGCGTGGCGCCGAAGGCCTCGGCCATCGCCTCCGCGCTCTTGTTCGTGCGCTCCGCGCGATCCGAGAGCGCCTCCGCGGTGGCACTCAGCTCGGTCGACGTCGCAGCCACCGAGTCCACGACCATCTTGATCGAGTTCTCGAACTCATCGGCGGTGCGCTTGCGCTCCTCGGTCACCGAGGCGAGACAGGTGCTCTTCTCCGCCGTCGCGCCGATCGATTCGTTGATGATCGCTGCACCCCGCCGGAACGAGCCGGGCAGACCTCGCTCGATCACTCGGCGGTGATAGTCGTTGCCGACGACGGCCTGCAGGGCCGCTGCCGATTCGCGAACGAAGCCATCGGTCACGTCGAGCAGGCCGTTCAGGGCGATGATCAACTCGCGCCACTCGCCGGCGTGGGCCTGCCCCTCGACCCGGGGCTCGAGATCACCGCCGCGCGCAGCCGCGAGTACCCGCTCGACTTCGCGGCGCCAGCTTTCGTTTTCGCGACAGCGCGAGCAACCGCGTTCGGTCAGACGTCCCAGACTAGATAGAAAAGACAAATTCACCGTAGGTCATCCCCGCGTCGTCCAGGACGCTCAGTAGTAGCTGCATGCCGGCTTCGACGCTCTTGTCGCGCGAGTGCTTCGACTCCTCGGCGAGAAGCTTCGCGTAGAGGTCTTTTGCCGCCCGTACGGCCGCAGGCTCCGGATACCGTCGATTCGAGTGGTATCCGACGATCTGCCCATTCTCGTCGAAGGTCGGAGTGACGTGGGCCAGCACCCAGTAGTGATCGCCGTTCTTGCACAGGTTGATCACGTAGGCGAAGACCTCGCGACCCGCCTGGATCTCATCCCACAGGAACTTGAACACGCAGCGTGGCATGTCGGGGTGGCGAAGGATGCTGTGCGGCGCACCCATGATTTCGTCTTCGTCCCAACCCGCGATGCGCAGGAAGACGTCATTGGCGTAGGTGATGTGACCCGTGAGATCGGTCTTGCTTACGATGAGTTCTTCGCGCCCAAGGGAATGCTCGACTCCCGTCGGCTCGGTGTGTGGTCTCGCCATGGCCCCTCCCGAACGTCACGCTCCGGTAACGCGGCACAACTCGCGGTTTGCACTGATTCGGCGGGGTTTTCGAGGTGCTTGAACACATTCGCGTAGGGGTGGATTCTCGAAACCGACCCGGGGCACGGCGCCCCGAGAGCGTTCCAATCTGCCGCGGCTTCGCTCGCGCCCGGCGACCGACTAGCCAAAACAATCGCGAGAGGCGTTCAGTCGGTCTGGAGCGAGTGCGCGACCCGTTCGGCCTCTTCGAGTACGCGAAGCACGTTTTCGCCGAGCACCTTGCGCACGGTCTCGGGCGAGTGACCGCGGGCTAGCAGGGCCTCGGTCAGTGCGGGAAGCCGCGTCACGTCTTCCATGCCGATCGGCATGCTGGGCACGCCATCCCAATCCGCGCCGAGCCCCACGTGATCGGCCCCCGCGACCGAGATCGCGTGATCGAAGTGATCGAGCAATACGCTGACATCGCATTGCGGCGCCGGGTGGGCGGTGAAGTGCTCGCGGAAGGCAGCGCGACGCGCAGCGCGATCGTCTCCCGCGGCGGCGAGTTTCTCACCAAGTGCCTCGCCGTGCTCTGCAAAGTAGGCGCGCCCCTCGGCCTGCGCGGTCTCGTCGATGTAGACGGGGTAGAAGTTGATCATCGCAACGCCCCCGTTGCGGGCGAGGGCGCGCAGCATTTCGTCGGTCATGTTGCGCGGATGTTCGGCCACGGCGCGGGCCGACGAGTGGGAGGCGATCACCGGCGCCTGGCTCACGTCGACCGCGTCGAAGAAGGTCTGGTCGGAGACGTGGGAGACGTCGACCAGCATGCCGATGCGGTTCATCTCCCGAACGATCTCGCGACCGAACTCCGTGAGCCCACCGTGGAGCGGTTCGGGCACCTCGCTGGTTCCCGAGGAGTCGGCCCAGCTCGTGTTGAAGGAGTGGGTCAGCGTCATGTAGCGAACGCCGAGGCGATGGAAGTTGCGCAGGGCCGGCAGGCTCTCTTCGATGATGTGGCCGCCTTCGATCCCCATCAGGCTCACGAAGCGCCCCCGGGCCACGGCTTCGCGGATCTCGCGGACACTGTGCGCCACCACGACCTCGCCCTCGTGGCGGGCCGCCATCTCGTGGACGGCGTCGATGCGTTCGAGCGCTTCGCGCAGGGCGCTGCCGGGCTCGTCGCTCTTGCCCATGTAGATCGACCAGAACTGGACATCGAGGCCGCCCTCGCGAATGCGCGGCAGATCCATGTCGCCATCGCTCAAGTCGTGGCGCTCGCCGAAGGACCAGGTCGGGTCTTCGAAGCGCGGTGTCGTGTCCGAGTGGCCGTCGACCACGATCGCGTCGAAGTGCAGCTCGCGCGGATCGACCTCGCCGCTCGCGCAGCCCAGCAATGTCCACACGGCGGCGAGAGCGAGCGGCGCCGCGCAGCGCCGGAGCTTCGTCATCCGATCTGCTCGACGAGGTTCCGCAGCTTGTCGAGGGTCTCGACGCGATCCGAGAGTTCGTTGCCCGTGAGTGCGACGTTCAGGGTCGAGACGCCACTCTCGCGAAGCGCCACCAGGCGATCCTTCACGAAGCCTTCGGGCCCGATCAGCGTGGTGGCGTTGATGAAGGAGTCGGGGATGGCGTCGGCCGCCGCCTGCTTCTGTCCCGAGAGGTAGAGATCCTGGATCTTCTTCGCCTCTTCCTCGTAGCCGTAGCTCGCGAAGACATCGTTGTAGAAGTTCTTGCCGCGCGCCCCCATGCCTCCGATGTAGAGGGCAGCCATGGGTCGGCCGAAATCGCGCATTCGCTCGAGCCCTTCGCCGATCCCGACCGCACTACCTGCGAAGACCTCGAGGGGTGCGCGGCCCGGGTCGCGCTTCTTGCGACCGGCTTCGAGGGCCGGGCCCCAACGCTCGGGCGCCTTCTCGGGATGCCAGAAGACGGGCAGCCAGCCGTCGGCCAGCTCCGCCGTCATCTCGACGCTCTTCGTTCCGAGGGAAGCAACGGCGATAGGCACTTCATCGCGCACGGGGTGCGTGATCATCTTGAGCGCCTTGCCCAGGCCGAGCCCTTCGTCGGGCCCGAGCGGCATCTTGTACTTGCGACCCTCGAACTCGAGGCGCTCCTTCTTCCACACCTTGCGGCAGATCTGGATGATCTCCCGCGTCCGCGTCACCGGTGCGTCGTAGGGAATGCCGTGGAAGCCCTCGATCACCTGTGGACCCGATGCGCCGAGCCCCAGCACCGCGCGCCCGTTCGAGAGCGCATCGACCCCCGCCGCCGTCATCGCGAGCAGGGTCGGCGTACGCGTGAAGATCGGCAGGATGCCCGAGGCGATGCGAACGGTTTCGGTCTTCGCGGCGAGGTAGCCCATCAGCGAGGGCGCATCGAAGCCATATGCCTCGGCGACCCACACCAGGTCGAGCCCCGCGCGTTCGAGTTCCTGTACTTCCCGCACGGTCTCGTGAAAACCGCCGGAGTAGCCGAGCTGGGTGCTGATCTTCATCGTCTTTCCTTCATGAGGGGGGGATCCTCTCCTTCGGGGCGTCGCTGCATCTTCGCGAAAACCGGGCCCGCTTGCAGCCGCCACGAGCAGCGTGCCATGCTCGCGTCATGACCCAGAAGACGAACGCACAATGGCGCCTGCGCGAACGCCCCACAGGCATGGTCGAAGAGAAACATTTCGAACGCGTGGAGGAACCCGTCGGCACCCCGGGCGAAGGCGAGTTCCTGGTGCGCAACCTCTACCTCGCCTTCGAACCCGCGATGCGGGGCTGGCTCAACGACGTGAAGAGCTACGTGCCGCCGGTGGGGCTCGGCGAGGTCATGCGGGCGAGCGGGGTCGGCGAGGTCATCGAGAGCAACAACGAGAGGTTCCCGGTCGGAAGCCTCATCTCCGGCATGGTGGGCTGGCAGCAGTACACGATCGACGATGGATCGATGGGCCCGATGGGGGCGATCCGACCGCTACCCCCGGGCAGCGACCCCGTCCTCGCCCTCGGTGCGCTCGGCGGGACGGGCATGACGGCCTACTTCGGCATGATGGACATCGGCAAGCCGAAGAAAGGCGATGTCGTGCTGGTCTCGGGCGCGGCCGGCGCCACCGGGTCGGTCGCGGGGCAGATCGCGCGCATCCAGGGCGCGGCCAAGGTCGTCGGCATCGCCGGGGGCCAGCGCAAGTGCGATTGGCTGGTGAAGGAAGCCGGCTTCGACGCCGCCATCGACTACAAGAGCGACGACCTCAAGGCTCGCCTGCGCGCCGAGTGCCCGAACGGAGTCGATCTCTTCTTCGACAACGTCGGCGGTGAGATCCTAGACGTTGTCCTGCTCAACATGGCGCAGGGCGGGCGCATCGTCTTGTGCGGTGGCATCTCCCAGTACAACGACGAAGAACTCCCGCCCGGGCCGCGCAACTACATGCAGCTCGTGATCCGGCGCTGCACGATGCAGGGCTTCATCCTGATCGATCACCTCGCCCGCGCCGGCGAGGCGCTGCGCGATCTCTCGGCCTGGATCGAAGAAGGCAAGCTCGTGCAGGCCGTCGACGTCCAACAGGGTTTCGACAACGCGCCGAAGACCTTCCTGCGCCTCTTCTCCGGCGCAAACCTGGGCAAGCAGTTGCTCCAGATCGCGGAGCCGACGACGGAAGCCTGATTCTCGGCTCTACGTCGGATCGGTCGGGTCGTTCGGTAGCGAGATCGACTGGGGACACTCGTCGACCGACTCGCGAATCTCGGTGTCGCAGAAGGGCAGCGGCGCGGTCGGCTGGCCGCGCAGCGCGGGGGGGTTCAGGCGGAAGAGGTCGTTCCACTTGAGGTCGAGATAGGTGAAGAGATCGTCGCACTGCGCCGAGTCAGTGGGGTCGGCCTCGATGCATTCGAAGGTCGCGATCTGCCAGGAAACGCACACGTCACCGTCGAGCTCCTGCGACTCTTCGAGTTGGTCGACGCACTCGGCGCGCGAGATCGTGCGCGCGTCGGAGGTGTTGAACTGGAGACAGTCGAGGATCGAATCCGTATAGCTCGCGCAGACGTCGTCGTACTGACTTCCGCCGCTTCCCCCGCAGGAGAGCAGGACGGCGGAGCAGAACACGAGCAGCAGCGGGTTGGACCGGGTGAACATGAAACTCTCGGCGTGCCTCGACGTCAGGGGGCGGGGAGCGGCCATATGCCGCGGCAGCCGCCGATTCTAACAGTATTTTCGCGGCCCATTCAAGCGGGCCGAGGCAGCCGGCCGGTCGAGAACCTTCGGGGTTCCGGGACGGAATCCGGGGAGTTGCGACAGCGTGCGCGTGCGCGGTGGGGCGCACCCACCGCCCGGAGCGAAATCAGCTCCCTTCATCTTACCGACCTTCGTCCACCCCCTTGGGCGCGCGCTGCTTCATGAAACCGAACATGTAGCCCGCCACCCGGCGCATCTGGATCTCTTCGGCTCCCTCGGTGATGCGATAGCGGCGGTGATGTCGGTAGATGTGCTCGAAGGGCTTGTGGCGGGAATAGCCGAGCCCGCCGTGCACCTGCATGGCCCGGTCGGCGGCGTCGCAGCAGAGACGATTCGACCAGTAATTGCACATCGACACCTTGTCGGAGACCGAGAACGCGCCGTACTCGTCCATCATCCACGCGGTCTTGTGTATGAGGGCGCGCAACATCTCGCACTGGGTCTGGAGTTCGACGAGGGGAAACTGGATCGCCTGGTTGGTGGCCAGGGGCTTACCGAAGGGGGCGCGCTCCTGGGCGTACTGGACGGCTTCGTCGATGCAGAACTGCGCCGCGCCGAGGCTCGAGGCGGCCTGGCGGATGCGGTTTTCGTTGAAGAAGTGCTGCACCACCGCGAGGCCCTTGCCCTCGCCCCCGAAGATCGCATCGTCGCCCACGCGTACATCGGTGAACGAGACCCGGCCGTGGTCGGTGGGCATGTTGAAGGTCCAGAGCATCTCTTCGACCTTGACGCCCGGGGCCTGCATCGGGACGAGGAAGGCCGTGATCCCGTGGCCGTCCCCGGCCTTGCCGCTGGTGCGCGCCATCACCATGTCGTAGGGCGCCTTGTGGATGCCCGTGTTCCAGGTCTTTTCGCCGTTGATCACCCAACCGTCGCCGTCGCGAACGGCTGCGGTCTCCATGTGGGTCGCGTCGGAGCCGTGATTGGGCTCGGTGATGCCGAAGGCGAAACCCATGCGGCCCTCGGCCAGGGCGTCCACCCACTCTTCCTTCTGGGCGTCGGTGCCGTACTCGAGCATCAAGAGCAGGCCGACGTTGTTGCCCACGATCGAGTGTTCGTTCTGCAGGTCGTTGTGGAGGCCGAGCCCCTTGCGAGCGAGATGCTCGCGGATCACCGCCATGCCGAGGTTGGTGCCGTCGCGGCCACCGTACTCCTTCGGGAAGGGGTAGCGGTAGTGCCCTGCAGCGTCCGCGCGGGCGCGCGCTTCTTTCAGCAGCGCCTCCCATTCTTCGTTGGGAAGGCCGCCTCGCTCCCAATCGGTGCGCGCGTCTTCGCGGCGGTGATCGAAGAAGCGGATGTTGTCGTTCGATTCTTCGAGGGGTTTGATCTCGCGCTCGATGAACTCGTCGAGTTCCTGCAGATAGGCACGGAGTTCGGTGGGAAGATCGAAATTCACGGGGGAAAACCTCGTTGGGTTGGGTGCGATGCGGCTATGCGGTGAAGAAATCGGCGCGCGGTTTGTTGTCGCCGTCGTAGACGGGTTCTCGCAGGTCGACGCGGTACTTCGAGACGTCTGCGCTGCGCAGCCCATGCGCGCCCAGGGTCGCCAGCATCGACTTGTAGTGGGTGCCTTCGAAGTGCGCCGCCAGATCGGCCTCGCTCGTCCAGCGTTCGAAGACCTCGATACGGCCGGGTGAGTTCAGGTCGGCGGCCCACGTATAGGCCTCACAACCGGGCTGGGTGAGTGCGCCGTCGATGTGGGGTTGGGCCTTACCGAGGGCGATCTCGCGCTGGGCGGGATCGATCTCGATGGTGCCGGCAATCACGATCATGGGGAGCTCCCTGGGGATGGAGTGACGGGGACGTGATGGCGCTCCCTCACTTCAGATCGAACTCGAGTTCGAAATCGTCGAGGGCGCGCAACAACATACTCGGCTTGTGGCGAATCTCCTGTCCCGGGGCGACCCGCAGGTTCTCCACGCGGGCGAACAGCGTGCGATACGCCACTTCGAGTTCCTTGCGCGCGAGCATGGCGCCGATGCAGAAGTGGATGCCGTGGCCGAAGGCGAGATGATCTGGTGCGTTCTCCCGTGCGATGTCGAAACGGTCGGGGTCGGGGAAGACCGCGGGGTCGCGATTCGCCGCTCCGTAGCGCACGAAGACGAATTCGCCCTTCGCGAGTTCGACCCCGCCCACTTCGCATTCGCGCGTCGTCACCCGCCACATGTTCTGGGTGGGGGAAGTCAGGCGAATCACTTCCTCGATCGCGTTCGGGAGGAGCGAGAGGTCCTCGCGCAGCCGCGCCTGCTGGTCGGGATGGTCGATCATGAAGAGCAGGCCTGCGGCGATGGTGGACGCCGTGGTCTCGTGTCCGGCGACGAGGAGCTGCTGGATGATCGAAAGGGCTTCCGCGGTGTCGAGGGGGCGCTCTCCCTCGATGCGCGCGCGCACGAGGTCGGAGATGATGTCTTCGCGCGGGTTCGCTCGCGCCTCCTCGAGGCGCTCGGCGAAGTAGTGCTGGTACTCGACGATCAACTTCGCGGCCTCGACCTGTTCTTCGGGGCTTGCGAGCCCACCGAGCTGCGCGACGAAGCCCTCGGTGAAGCGCCGGAACATCGGCAGATCGTCACGCGGTACCCCGAGCTGATCGGCGATCACGTTCAGCGGGATCGGCACGCCGTAGTCTTCGAGGGCCTTGAAGCGACCTTGTTGTGCAAAGGCATCGACCAGGGCCTCGCTGATCTTCACCATTTCGCTCTCGATGCCCGCAACGCGTCGCGGGGTGAAGGCCTTGTTCACCAGGCCCCGGAAGCGTTTGTGCTCGGGCGGGTCGGCGGTGAGCATGGTGTCGACCGTCGGGTAGCCGTCCTTCATCACCTCGGCGATCTCGGAGTTGCCGCCGCCGGCGCCCCCGCCTCCCATCGCCTGCGCGAAGCGACTCGAGAAGTCTTCGTGCCGCCGCAGCACGTCCATCACGCAGTCGTACGAAGAAACCAGCACGAGCTTCGTCTTCGGATCGCGGTAGACCGGTGCTTCGGCAACCAGTCGCCGGTTGAATTCGAACGGGTTGGCGATCACCGCGGGATCGAAGGGATGGAAATCGGATAGGGCTTTCGAATCAGGACTCACGCGCAGAAGCCTCCGTCGACGGGGATCTCGGCGCCGGTCACGTAGCTCGCGGCGTCCGAGGTCAGGAAGACGATCATGTTCGCGACCTCTTCGGGCTGACCCACACGTCCCATGGGATGGGCGGATGCGAGGATCTGGAGCCCCTTCTCGCGCGTCGGCGCGAGGCCCACATAGGGCTCGACCATCGGCGTTTCGATCGCGCCGGGGTGCACCGAGTTGCAGCGGATGTTCCACTTTTCTTCTGCGCAACGAATCGCGACGCAGCGCGTGAGCATCCGCACCGCGCCCTTGCTCGCGCTGTAGGCGGGGAAGGGCGCACCGCCGCGCAGGCCGAGGGTCGAAGAGACGTTGACGATCGCGCCGCCCCCGCTCTTGCGCAGCGCCTCGACACCGGCGCGGCAGCCGAGGAAGACGCCGTCCGCGTTCACCGACATCGTCTGCTTCCAGTGGTCGAAGGTCGCGGTATCGATCGGGGCTGGGACGCTGATCCCGGCGGCGTTCACCAGCACGTCGAGGCCACCGAAGGCCGCCTCGACCTCGGGAACGACCCGCTCCCAGGCTTCCTCGGAGGCAACATCGAGTTCACAGAAGATGGCCGCATCGCCGAGTTCGCTCGCGAGCTTCTCGCCCCGCTCGCGCTGCAGATCCGCGATGGCCACCCGCGCGCCCTCCTCCACCATCAGGCGCGCGGTCGCCGCACCGATGCCCGAGGCGCCTCCCGTGATCAGCGCACGTTTTCCTTCGAGTCGCGACATGGCCGCATTCTACCCACTCGAAACGGCGCGCGGATTCGCTTTCGGCGACATCTCCCGGGGCGCGCGACGAAGCGTTAGGATGTCTGGCTTCCGGAGCTTTGGAGGCAACCTTGGACACCATTCGGATCGCGATCGTGGGCGTTGGCAACTGCGCCAGCTCTCTCGTTCAGGGTCTCGAGTACTACCGGGACAAAGGCCCCGAGGACGCCGTCGGCGTGATGAACTGGGAGATCGGCGGCTTCCGGCCGTCGGATGTCGAGGTCGTCGCGGCCTTCGACATCGACCTGCGCAAGGTCGGCAAGGACATCAGCGAGGCCGTCTTCGAGGCCCCCAACTGCACGACGGTCTTCTGCCCGAACCTCCCCAAGGCTCACGTTCCGGTGCAGATGGGGCGGGTGCTCGACGGGGTCGCAGAGCACATGCTCGACCAGCCCGAAGAGCGCACCTTCCTGCCGAGTGACGCCACCGAGGCGAGCCGCGAGGACATCGTGGACGCCCTGCGCGCGGCGCGCACCGAGGTGGTGGTCAACTACCTGCCGGTCGGCTCCGAAGAGGCCGCGCGCTTCTACGCCGAGTGCGCCCTCGAAGCCGGCTGCGCCTTCGTGAATTGCATCCCCGTCTTCATCGCGAGCGACCCGACCTTCGCGGCGCGCTTCGAGGAGGCGGGCCTCCCGATCGTCGGCGACGACATCAAGGCGCAGCTCGGAGCCACGATCACCCATCGCACCCTCACCGACCTGTTCCGCAAACGAGGGGTCGATCTCTCGCGCACCTATCAGCTGAATACCGGCGGCAATACGGACTTCCTCAACATGTTGAGCCGCGACCGCCTGGCTTCGAAGAAGGTCTCGAAGACCGAAGCCGTACAGTCGGTGGCGGCGGAGCGACTCGACGACGCCGATATCCACGTTGGCCCCAGCGACTACGTGGCGTGGCAGGACGACAACAAGGTCTGCTTCCTGCGCATGGAGGGGAAGCTCTTCGGCGACGTTCCGATGCACATCGAACTGCGGCTTTCGGTCGAGGATTCGCCGAATTCGGCCGGGGTTTCGATCGACGCGATCCGCTGCGCGAAGCTCGCGCTGGACCGCGGGATCGCGGGGCCACTGTTCGCGCCGAGCAGCTACCTGATGAAGCACCCACCCGTGCAGGTGCCCGACGACGAGGCGCACGCGCAGATGGAAGCGTTCATCCGTGGCGAGGCCTCAGCTCAGCTGAAGTAGCTCGTGCGTTTCGCGCGTGCGCGTCGCAATGTCGATGCCGTACGGACACGCGTTGGCACACGGTGCCGAGCAATCGCCGCACGCACTGGCATTGGCTTCGAGGGCCGCATAGCCCTGCATCGCCGTGCGCTCGGCGCCGTAGTCCTCGAAGTACATGCGATGCCGCAGGACGTCGTGGATCGGCACACCCTCGGGACAGGCGTCGAGGCACACCCCACAGTGTGGCCGGCAGTGGGTCTCCCGCGTGAGTTCCTGGTAGCGCTCGAGCACCGCGAGATCCTTCGCACCCGGAAGCTGGCCCGAGGCGTAGAGGAACTCGTCGAGCTGCGCGGTCTCCCAGAGTGAGATCACCAGGCAGGCCACGCTCGGATTCTCGAGCACCCACTTGAACGAGGCCTGGGTGAACGAATCGCGCTCGTCGCGCGACCAGAGCAGGCCCTTGTGTTTCGACCCGCGCAGGGTCTTCATCGCCACCACGCCGATGTCCTTCGCGGCCGCCCGATCGATGATCTCCCCGAGCGTCGGCCAGGCACCGTAGTGGTAGGCGAGCATCATCACGTCGAAGCGATCGCTATCGATCGCGGCGTTCGCCACTTCGGCGAGGTTGGGGGTGTGGGTCGACACGCCGAGGAAGCGCACCTTCCCCTGCTCTTTCAAACGATCGAAGGCCTCGTGGACGTTCTCGTCCATCAGCCGCGCGACCGAGTCGCAGGAGTGGATGTGGACGAGGTCGACCCAATCGGTCTGCAGCCGCTTCAGGCTTCCGTTGACCGCCTCCATGTAGGCTTCGACGCTCGAGCCTTCGGCGAGATGGCCGGTCGGCTGGCAGAACTTGGTGGCGACGAACATCTGGTCGCGCACGCCCTTCATGGCTTCGCCCAGGCGCTGCTCCGAACCGGCTTCGCTGTAGTCGGGGGCCGTGTCGAAGTAGTTGATGCCGCGTTCGATCGCCTCGCGGGCGACTTCGATCGTCTGACGCCCACCCGTGCCCTGCCCCGAGCCGAGCGAGATGTCGGAGACTCGCGCTTCCGTTCGACCGAGCCGGCGGTAGGACGAAACGCGGGAGCCCGTCCACTCGTCACGCGAAACGTCGGCCTTGTAGGGCGGACGGTCGGCGAAAATGTATTTCACCGACGTGTTGTACCAGCGTTCGTTGCGGACCAGGGGCGCGAAGAACGTGGCGAGCAGCCCCCCACCCGCCGTGAGCCCGCCGTAGAGAAAGCGTCGTCGTGCCGACGGCACCGCCGATTCATCCTCCGCAGCCGCAGGCGCACGCTGCCAGCGAACCGTCAGGACGATGCTCACTGCAATCGACAGCAGCACGGGAACGACCGGAAGCAGCGAGAGCGCCGAGCGGTCGTAGCCCTCGATCAACTTCGCGAGCAACGGCCCGAGGAAGAGCCACGAAACGACGAAGGTGAGCCCCCATACCGCGAATACGATCCAACCCATCGAACGCCCTCCTTGCCGTTTCAGATGATCGAGATGTCGACCGGGATCCCCGTCATGAATGCCTGGTTGGAGAGGGGGTCGAAGCTCCCCTCGCCATTCGGCAGCAGCGCGTTGGGGTTCACGCCGGGGGTGCGAGCGGCGACGCGCATGCCGGGTGTTCGCTCGTTCCCCCAACCGTGGGTGAGCGCCACGGTGCCGCGAGTCATGGCATCGTCGAGGCGAAGCTCGACCTCGACCTCGCCCCACTCGTTGTGGAGGCGAACGCGTTGGCCCTCCACGAGACCGCGCGCCTTCGCGTCGTCATCGCGGATGAAGAGGTAGTTGCGATCCCGGTCGCCCCGCTTCATGCGTTCGAGGTTCGCGTACCAGCTGTTGTGCATGAAGGGATCGCGGCGCGTGATCATCTTCAGCCGGTCCGGCCCCTCGGCGTCGAGTTCTTCCAGTTGCTCGGCGCAGTGCTCCAACGCCTCGCCAAAGGCCTCGGGGCAGCAATCCACCTTGAGATCGTCGGTCTGGATCTGCTGGGCATAGAAGGAGCCCGGAGTGAGGCCCTCGAATACGATGTGTTTGCGCTCCCGCACATCCTCGATGCCCAGGCTGCGGCCGCGAAGCATGTGATCGATGCGCCCCCAGAGCCCCGCCTCGGGGTCGTCGTGATCGAAGGGCGACTTCAGACCGAGCGCCTGGGCGAGGCGGCCGAGGATCCACCACTCTTCGCGTCGCTCGCCCCGGGCTTCCACGACGGCGTCGCTGTATTGGATCCACGGCTCGTGCTGCAGCCCGAGACCGGTGATGTTGATGTCGGCGCGTTCGAAGGGGTCGGTGCTCGGCAGGATGAAGTCGGCGTACTCCGCCGTGGCGTTGCGATAGAGATCGACCACCACGAGCAGCTCGAGCTTTTCCATCGCGGAGCGCAGGCGCGCCTCGCCACCGATCGAAAGCACCGGGTTGCCCGCCACCACGATCATCGCGCGCACCGGGTCGTCGCTGCGCTCGATGAAGTCGGGCAGGAGGTTCCCCGGCAGGGCGCCCTTTCGCATGCGGCCGAACTCGCTGTCCTGGAAACCCTCCGCGAAGGGACGCCGCCCTGCCTTGGCCGCGGCGTAGAAGCCGACCGACAGGATGTTGCCGCCGCGCCGATCGAGGTTGCCGGTCACGAAGGACAGCATGTGGAGCAACCAGTACGCGAGCGTGCCCTGCCGGCCCATGTTCACGCCGGTCGACATGTGGACCGAAGCGCTGGGCGCGGAGGAGAAGTCGCGCGCGAGCTGGCGAATCGTCTCGGCCTCGATGCCGGTGGCACTCGCGACCCGCTCCGCCGGGTATTGCGAGATGAAGGCGCGCAGCTCGTCGACGTGCTTTCCGTGCTCGGCCACGACCGCTTCGTCGAAGCCACCCGCGCGATCGATCTCGCACAGCAGTGCAGCGAGGAGATAGACGTCGGTATCGGGCCGGATCAGCAAGGTCTCCCCCGCCTTCGTCTTCTCCGATTCGATCTCACGCGGGTTCACGTGCACCACGCGTCCGCCGCGCGCCACGACTTCGCGCATCACGCGCACCGGGTCGGCGATCGAGAGGAAGCTCGCGTGGCTCACGCGGGGGTTGGCGCCGAACGAAAGGAAGAAGTCGGTGTGAGCGAGATCGGGTACCGGGTGCATGGTGCTCGACCCGAAGACCGCCTCGCTGCCGCTGAACTTGTTCGCGCAATCCTGGGTACCCGAGGAGAACGCACGCCGCGCGCCGAGTTGTGCGAACAAGGCGCCGATCGCCGGTTGGGCCAGGGTGTTGAACGCGGTCGGGTTTCCGATGTAGGGCGCGAGGGCGTCCGGGCCGTGGCGATCGAGCAGGCCACGCAGACGCTCGGCGATCTCGCCGATGGCTTCGTCCCAGCTCACCCGTTCGAAACTCCCGTCGGCCTTCCGACGGAGCGGATGATCGACGCGATCCGGGTCGCGGTGGATCTCGACCCCCGCGATCCCCTTGTTGCACGCGAAGCCGCGCGTCACCGGGTTGGTCTTGTCGGGGCGGAGCTTTACGAGCTCGCCCGCTTCCACATCGGCGATCAACCCGCAGGCGGGTTCACACACGCGGCAGAAGGTCTGCACCTCGGCTCGGTCTGGGCCATTCGTCGCATTCGCCATCGTGGGGACTCCGGGGGTGGCCCATCGATTCACGAGCACGTCGATGGGTGAGCGTGGGCGAGACGCTCAGCATAGCGCCACGGTCGCCGCGAGGTTCAAGCGCCGCGCGACCGCTACCCCGTCGGTGCGACGAACTCGAACTCCTCCGCCAGCCAGACGGGCGATCGTTCGAGGTCGATGAAGTTTCGCTCGTCCTCCACGAGCGCCCGGGCGGCCTCAGCGCCACCAGGTCGCTGCCCGGCCTCGGCAATCACGTCGAGACTCGCGAACCAGATCTCCGCCACGCCGTCGAAGGGTTCCGGCCCACCCCGCGCGGCGCGGATGCTTTGACTCACTGCGTCGTCGCGCGTGTGCACCTGGACGTAGCGCTCGATGCCGAGCACCTCGGCGTGCTTCGTCACGAGAGGCGCGTGGGTCTCGCGCCAGTAGGTCTGGAACTCTTCGCGCGTCATGTCCGAACGGCGGCGAAGCGGAAACACGAGCTTGATCATTGGGCTTCTCCTTCCTCAGAGGCACCGATCGCCAGGCCCTACGGCAACTCGGCCTGGCGACTCGACGGGTGAGATTCGTGATAGCCTGAGTATCGAGTCATTTCCGCGCCCCGCACACCCCGAAAAGAGGAGCCCCCCATGACCCTCGTCCCCGCCAGTGAGAAAGCCGCCTTCTTCGCAGACGTCGAAGCCGCCGCCAAGAAGGCCATCTGGTGCGCGCTCGCGACGAATGCCCCGGACGGACCGCGCGTCCGCATGGTGCATCCCACCTTCGAAGGGGACGTGCTGTGGATCGCAACCGGCACCGACTCGCCCAAGGCGCAACAGATGCGCGCGGATCCGCGCGTCGACGTCCAGTTTCAGGTCGCACCGCCCGACTTCGTTCACCTGATGGTTCGCGGTAACGCTGAACTCATCACCGACGAAGCCGAGAAGAAGCGCGTCTGGGATGTCCTCGACTACGACCTCTCGGAGTTCTGGAGCGGCGGCCCGGGCGACCCGAACTACACCGCCGTGCGCATCACACCCGCGCGGGTCGAGCTCTCGAAGATGTTCGGTTCGATGGACAAGCGCATCTGGAGACCGTGATGAGCTTCTCGAGCGAACCCCCGCCCGAGGACGTCACCCTCGAAGAGATCCTCGGCGCGGGGCCCATGGGGCGCATCCCGAACCCCTATGGCCTCTATCGTAAGCTCCGCAACGACGATCCCGTGCTTCGCATGCCAGGGGCCCTCGGAGACGACGCCGGGCCCGGCAGCGTGATGATCACGCGCTATGACGACGTTCGGGACACCCTGCGCGACGACGATCGCTTCTCGAGTGCCATCGTGAACCGCACGATGGGTGCCGTGATGGGACCGACCATCGTCGGCATGGACGGGCGCGATCACCTGAAGCACCGCGCTCTGGTCACACCTTCCCTCGCACCGCGCGCGTTGCGCGGCGACTTTCCCGACCTCGTGGAACGCATCGCGCATCAGATCGTCGACCGCTTCGCCTCGAAGGGCGAAGCCGATCTGCGCGCCGACTACACCTTCAGCTATCCGCTCACGGTCTTCGTGCAGATCCTGGGCCTGCCCGAAGAGGACGCCGACACGTTCCACGAATGGGGCATCGATCTCACCCTGGTCGCCCACGATCCACCGAAGGGGCTCGCCGCGGCACAGAAGATGCTCGACTACCTGGAGCCGGTCATCCAAAGCAAGCGCGACGTGCCGAGCGACGACCTGATCAGCAAGCTGGCCAGCGCCGAAGTCGATGGCGAGCGCTTGAGCGATCTCGAGGTGGTCTCCTTCCTTCGACTGCTGGTGCTCGCTGGCGCCGAAACCACCTACCACCTGATGGGTTCGTGTCTCTATGCCCTGCTGCGCGACCCGGCCCTGCTCGAACGCGTGCGGGCGGATCGCGGCCTCATCCCGAAGCTGATGCAGGAGGTGCTGCGCTGGGAATCGCCGATCGGCACCGTGATCCGCGAAGCCAGCCGCGACACCGAGATCGCAGGCGTCGATGTCGCGAAGGGAACGAACATCCTCTGCCACATCGGTTCGGCGAATCGCGACGAGCGGCGCTTCGAAGACCCCAACCGCCTCGACATCGACCGCGAAGACAACGAACACATCGCCTTCGGTTTCGGCAAGCACTACTGCGCGGGTTCACGTCTCGCGCTGCTCGAGGGCGAAGTCGGGCTCAACGTGCTGCTCGATCGCTTGAACGATCTCGAAGCCGTCCCCGGCGAAGCCTTCGACATCATCGGCTTCTCGTTTCGCGGGCCCGATCGGCTGCCGGCGCGCTTCTGCGCGCGGGCGTAGCCGTGATGGAGTCGAAAGAGGAATTCGAACAAGACCAACGGGGGGCGATGGCCCATCCCGGGCGTGGGTTTCGCCGGCTGTTCTTTCGCGGGCCCCTCTATTTGTGGCGCATGGGGCTCGGGCGGCTGCTCGGCGATCGCTTCCTCGTGCTCACGACGCGCGGACGAAAGAGCGGATTGTCCCGCCACACGATGCTCGAGGTGGTCTTCTACGAAGGGCGCCCTTATGTCGGAGCGGGTTGGGGGACGAGTTCGGCGTGGGTGCGCAACCTGCTCGCCGATCCGCAGGTGTTGGTGCAGCACGCGGGACTCACCTGGCACGGCATCGCACGTCGAGTCGTCGATGGCGATCTCATGCGCGCCATCTATCCCGAGATGAAGAAGAGCCCCATCTGGGACGCCTATACCGCGTCCTGGGGAATCGACGGCAAGAGCGCCGACGACGTGGCCGACAAGGCCGATCGCCTCTGGACCTTCACCTTCGATCGCGACGACGTGCCGCCGCAGGACGCGCTCCAACCGATGAAGACGGACCTCGTCTGGGTCTGGGGTGTCGTCGCGGGCGCGGTCGCCCTCTCCTGGCTGGCTTGATTCCCCGATCGGCGCGGGCAGCTAGCCGATGCGCGTGGTCTCCGCGGGCTCGGCGACGACGGCGTTCTCGATCTCGCCGATCCCCTCGATCGCGATCCTCACGACGTCGCCTTCCACCAACCATTTGCGCGGCTTGAAGCCGATGCCCACGCCCGAAGGGGTGCCCGTCGGAATCACGTCGCCGGGTTCGAGGGTGAAGGCCGTGCTCAGATGCTCCACCAGATCGAAGGCGTCGAAGATCAGGTGCTTGGTGTTCGAGTGCTGTCGCAGCTCGCCGTTTACCCAGGTCTTGAGTTCGAGGGCGTGGGGGTCTTCGATTTCGTCGCTCGTCACGATCCACGGGCCCATCGGACAGTGGGTGTCGAACGATTTCCCCATCGTCATGGTGGGCACGCGAGCCTGCCAATCGCGCACGCTCACGTCGTTGATGACCGTGTAGCCGGCGATCACCTCGCGCGCGCGTTCCTTCGGCACGTGGCGACAGCGCTTGCCGATCACGATGCCGAGCTCTCCCTCGTAGTCGAGCTTCGTCGACGCGCGAGGCAGGTGGAAGGGAACCCCGGTCGGGTGCGCGGCCGTCGATTGCTTGTTGAAGATCACCGGGTGCTGTGGGGTGTCGAGCCCCGTCTCGGCGATGTGGTCGGCGTAGTTGAGGCCCACCGCCAGGATCTTCGGCGGACGCAGGATCGGGGCTTCGAGGCGAACCGCCGAGAGCGCGAGCCGATCGCCTCCGCCCTCCACTGCCGCGCGCGCTGCCTCGAGTGCCGAATCTCCGGCTTCGAAGAACGCGATCATCTCGCGCGGCAACTCGGGAGCGGCCGCCGAGAGATCGACGACCTCTTCGCCGACCGCGACGCCGATCCGCGTCGATCCTTCGTGGGTGAACGTGACGAGCTTCATCGGGGGCTCCGTGGTGATTCGCCGGGGTCCTACTTCAGCGAGGCGAGTTGATCGAGATAGGGGAGCACGACGTCACGACCGGCGGGAGGCGCCCCGAACACGACGCGCGAAACGCCCTTGTCGAGGTAGTTCTGCACGACGTCCTTCTCGGGCGGACACGCAAAGGCCGTCACCTCGAAGTCGTCCTCACTGCGACCGGCCTTGGCCAGGGCCTCCTTCACGTCGGGCAGGAAGCGGCTGATGTCCTCGTCGTCTCGACCGGTGATCGGCATCCAACCATCGGCGTAGCGAACGGCTCGCCGCAAGCCGCCCGGGTGCGCTCCGCCGACGTGAATGGGAGGGTGCGGCTTCTGCGCCGGCTTCGGATTCGCGACGATCTCGTCGAACTGCACGAACTCGCCGCTGTAGCTGGCCTTCTCCTCGCCCCAGATCTGTTTCATCGCCTCGATGTTCTCGCGCATCAACTTGAAGCGACGATCGGGATTCGTGCCGTGGTTGCGCATCTCTTCGAGGTTCCAGCCACCGCCGATCCCGAACAGGAAGCGCCCTCCCGATAGCACGTCGAGGCTCGCGACCGACTTCGCCGTGTGGATCGGATCGCGCTGGATGACCAGGCAGATCCCCGTCGCGAGCTTCAGATTCGTCGTCGCCTGCGCGGCCATCGAGAGTGCAACGAAGGGATCCGTCGTGTCGTAGTACATCTGCGGAAGCTCGGCGCCACCGGGCCAGGGGGACTCGCGACTGGCAGGAATGTGCGAGTGCTCCGCAACCCACATCGATTCGAAGCCCCGCTCTTCGAGCGCGACCGCGAGTTCGGCGGGATGAATGGCGTATTCGGTGGGGAAGTACGTGACACCGTATTTCATTGGGGGGGCTCCAATCTCTGGATGAGCTGGCGAATTCGCGGAAGGCGACGACCGATGTCAGTGTGACTGAACCACCGCCCATAGACCAGTTTGCCATGCCGCGCACCGGACCGGTTCGAAACGTCCGGAGAATTGAGTTCGATCAGAACGGGATACTCGAGGGCGACACGCTCCCAATAGGCTGGAAGCGCACTCACGTCGAATCCGGCATTCACGGCCAGCAACAAGCCTTCGCGATCTGCACGCTCCTCGCGCTCGGTTGCGGCCTCCTGATCGACATCGAACAGCGCATGGGCCACTTCGTGCGCGATCACAGCCCCGAGTAGATCGTCTTCGGTTTCGCGCAGGAGCCCGAGGGGCACGGCAACGAGTAGCCGGGTCGGCTGATAGGTCACGAGTTCGTGGCCTTCCCTCAGGGCGAGGCGGATCGGACAGCCCGCATCGAGAGAAACGTCCACCTTCGTCGCTTCGCCATTGCGTTGGAACTCCACCTCGATGGAGCCGTGATCGCGATCCTCGAGCATCAACTTGTACAGTGAATCCGCGGAACGGATCCTCTTCCTACCCGCGCGCACGAGCAGATCGCCGGTCTGGATTCCCGCGCGCTGCAGACTGCCGCCCTCGACGACACCGGCCACGAACACACCCCGGTCGGATGCGAAGCGCCTGGCGACGTTCTCTCGCAACGCAGGATCGTCGAACATGTCCGGCTCACTCAGGAGCACACCCGCATGCGGCCGCACGAAGTCACCGCAACGCCGAGCCGAACTCACCGCGATCGCGTGCTCGATTTCGAGCAGACGCATCCGATCGCGAATCAGCAGGTCGATTCGCCGTTCGACGAACTCGTTCTTGAGTCGCTGGACGTCGGCTGCAGGAAGATCGGGCAAGCCGGTTCGCGCGGGGCATCCGGGCAAGGTGACGAGAAAGGCGTATGTGAGGACCACCGCACGCAGGGATCTCACTGCAACTCCTCGTTCGGCCACAGTGGCTCTCCGTTCGCGCGCTTCTTCGAAATCTCGTCGATCGTCTGCTGGATGAGGACCGTCCGCTCCTGCCACGTTGGATGCGTGATCCCGCGTTCGAACGCGAACACCCCCAGCAATCCGACCCGATCACTCCACTTCGACTCGACGGACTCGTAGCCGGCCCGAGCGGAGAGATACAGGCCCAGATAGTCCGCTTCGCGCTCGTGCCTTCGAGACCGCCAGAAGTCGCGATGCTTGCGGCGACCGGGATGTCTCAAGATGTTATGGGCGAATTCGTGGCCAACCGTGTTCGCGATGACATCGTCACCCTGGGTACGCATGTATGCGTCGGTAAAGACCACGTCGCGCCCCGTTGCGTACGCGTTGATCTCGTCCTCGCCCTTCCGGATGCTGGTGTGAAAGCCACAGCCGCGTTGGTTCTCGACATCCACTCGAACTTCGGAATCACCGCGTCTGACCAGGAGGGACGAAGTCGTTCCGTGCACCTTGTCGTTGGCGTACCAGGTGTGGAGCCGCTCGACTTCGATCGTCCCCCACCGCAGGAGCACGTCTCCGGGTTTCAGCCCCGCCTTCGCTCCCGCCATGCCTTCGAATACCGCCGCCACGACGAATCGCGAGCCGCTGCCGTATCGCGTGTGGGCAAGGCGCTCCAGGGACTTGTCGAGGGCCGTGGTGTCGATGATCGAAACACCCAGTATCGGAGCCAGGTCTTCCGGGCAGAGCTCCGCACCGGCCAGCGCGATTCGCTGCGCAATGCGCTGGAGTCGCGTTTCGCGATCCATCCAATGATCGAGGGCAGCCTCGTAGAGACGAGGGGCTTCACTCTCCCCGCCGTCGGCGCTCGCGCCTTCGCCTGCACTCGCAGCCATGTCGCCCGAGAGCAACAGGAGGACGAGCACGACCAGCCATCTCGACGGAACGCGCCCGCTCAGTGCTCTTCCTTCAGAACCCGCTTCAGCACCTTCCCGGTCGGGTTGCGGGGGAGTGCGTCGAGGAAGACGATTTCGCGGGGCACCTTGTAGCGCGCCAGGTTGGTCTTGACGTGGGCCTTGAGGGCGTCTTCGTCGGCGGTGGCGCCCTCCTTCAAGACCGCGAAGGCCTTGAGGCGCTGGCCGAACTCGGCGTCGTCGACGCCGATCACGGTCACCTCGACGACGTCGGGGTGGTCGGCGAGGAGGTCTTCGACCTCGCGCGGGAAGACGTTCTCACCGCCCGAGATGATCATGTCGTCATCGCGGCCGTCGACGAACAGGCGTCCTTCCTCGTCGAAGTGACCAACGTCGCCGCTCGACATCAGGCCGTCGATGATCTCCTTGTTGCCACCGCCGGTATAGCCCTCGAACTGGTTGTCGTTGCCGACGAAGATCCGGCCCGTCGTACCCGCGGGCACTTCCTTCCCTTCGTCGTCGAAGATCTTGACGGTAACACCGCGCGGCGGGCGCCCGGCCGTTCCGGGGGCGGCGCGCAACTCGTCGGGCATGGCGATCGACGCCTGCGCCACTTCGGTCGAGCCATAGAGGTTGTAGATGTTGTCGCCGAAGGTATCCATCCAGCGGATCGCCAGTTCGCCCGGCAGCGCTGAACCGCTCGCACAGACTGCCCGGAGCGTCGAGGTGTCGTACTTCTCGATCACCTCGGGCCCGAGTTCGAGGATGCGCTGCATCATCACCGGCACGACGGCCAACACCTCGGCCCGGGTTTCCTGGATGGCCGCCAGCGTGCCTTCGGGATCGAACTTGCGACGCAGGCAGATCGTCGATCCCAGGCTCGAACCGACCAGAAGGTGCATACCACCCCAGCTGTGGAAGGTCGGCGCGACGATCAGGTGCCGCACACCCGTGCGGATCGGCATGCGCCCCAGCAGGCCGACGAGGCTGTCGATGCCCTGACGCTTCATCTTCCGCTGTGCACCCTTGGGTGTTCCCGTGGTGCCCGAGGTGAGGATCGTGACGCGGCCCGGAGTCTCGGGGGGTTCGACTTCGGAGTCGTCGTGGCTCGCGATCATCTCGTCGAGGGTGGTCTCGGGCGCACCCGCCTCGGCGTAGCTCACGAAGCGGGCGAGCTTGCTGGCCCCGCTCGCCTCGACGATGCCACGAAACTCCTCGTCGTAGATGATGATGTCCGTGCCTTCGCGGGCGCAGACCTCTTCGAGTTGCGGCGCTGCGAAACCGGTGTTGAGCAGCAGCGTATTCGCGCCGAGCTTGTCGAGGGCACCCTGGGCTCGAACGAAGCCGCGATGGTTTCGCGCGAAGAGCGCGACACCGTCACCGGCCTTGACGCCCGCTGCCGCGAAACCGCGCGCGATCGCGTTGGTCGAGCGATCGAGTTCGTCGAACGTGAGCGAACCGTCCTCGTCGATCAGCGCGATGCGATCGGGGTGGCGCAGCGCACCCGCGTGAATCCCGGCCGCCCCGGTCGAGCCGAACTTGCCCGCCGCCTTTCCGAAGCTGCGCAGAAAGCCGAGGTTCAAGAAGCCCGCACCGTGGAGTACGGAGATGGTTTCGCGGGCGCGACTGAGCGCTCCGCCCTGACCCGTGCCTCGTAGACTCATGCGAGAGGGGATAGGACAAGCCAACCCGGCAGTCGAGAGACCGCACGGCCCCCCAGCGCGGCCCGAAAACGCGACTCCTTGCGCCCGAAACGGGCGTGATAGCCTCGAAACCCCGATCGGCTCCACGACACCCCCGGAAGAGCGGGGCCGGTCGCGAGGCATCGAGGCACGCGGGACATCGAAACGTATAGAAGGGAGACCCCGATGGGTGAGCTCGAGGGAAAGGTCGCTTTCATCACCGGCGCGAGCCGCGGCATCGGCCGCGGAATCGCCCAGCGATTCAGCGCCGAGGGCGCGCAGGTCGTCGTCAACGCATCCCGCATGGGGGCCCATGGCGATCTCGAGGGCACCCTCGAGCAGACGGTTTCGATGATCCAGGCGGCGGGGGGCAAGGCCGCCGCGGTGGCGTGCGACCTGTCGAGCGTCGAGGCGCGCGCCGATCTCATCGAGCGCGCGAGCGAGGCCTTCGGCCCGGTGGACATCCTGGTCAACAATGCGGCGGGTTCGACCATGACCCTCCCGTCGGTGGCCACCTCCGAGGAGCGGAGCTTCATGTTCGACATGAACGTGAACGCGCCCATCGATCTCGCCCAGCAGGCGATGCCCGCCATGAAGGAACGCGGAGCGGGCTGGATCCTCAACATCAGCAGCGCGACCGCCTTCCAGCCCCAGCTTCCCTATCGCGACAGCAAGCTCGCGGCCTGGGTGATCGGCCCGTACGGCGCCAGCAAGGCGGCACTCAACCGCTACACCGAAGCACTCGCCCACGAGGTGGCCGAGCACGGCATCTACGTGAACGCGATGGCGCCGACCTCGATCGTGCTGACCCAGGGCGCCGACTACGTGCGCGACATCGCGCGCAAGCATCCCGATTGGGCGGAGCCGGTCGAGATGATGGCGGAAGGCGCACTCGAACTATGCAGCGGGCAGCACGTCGGCCGGGTCACCTATAGCCGCGACATCGTCCACGCGGTGAACCGACCCTTGAAGGCCCTCGATGGCGTGGAAGTGATCGGGGACGCCTTCACCCTCGCCGACGTGGAAGCGCCACCGCGCTAGGGGCCGGTCGGCGGGCTCAGAAGAGTTCGACCTCACCCTCGCCCATGCTTTCCTGACTCACGGGCTTGTTGATGACTTCGAGGTTCGACTTGAAGACATCGCAGGCTTCACGCAGCTCGCGCTGCAGGGCTTCGCCATCGAGACCGCGGGTGGCCGCGGCGGCGAGCAGCTCGATCACTTGATCCTTGAACTTCATCGACTCGCGAAGGATGGAGTTCGAGTGATCCATCACCTGGGTCACGATGTCTTCGAACTGCAGACAGCGAACCGCCGCAGAGACTGCGGCGTTCACGTGCTCGGTTTGCTGCGACACCCGCTCGACCTGCTGCTCGAGCTCCTGGTTGAGGACCTCGACCCGGTCGTACATCTCCTCGACCTTGCTCTTCGATGCGATCGCCGAGGTCATGTCCTGCTGAGCGAGTTGGGCAATGCGCTCGCGGGTCGCGGTGATCGTGTCCTTGGCTTCCTGCACGAGCTGATTGATCTGATCGTTGAACTCGTGGGACTCTGCCGCGAGGCCCTTCACTTCGTCGGCCACGACGCCGAAGCCCTTGCCCATCTCGCCGGCGTG
>JANQEL010000042.1 GCA_028278345.1 Myxococcota bacterium | reverse complement strand
GCAGGAGGCGCATCGGTAACGCTGGATGCGATGGGGGCGGCGGTCTCTCAGGTAGAAGCCCTTCTTGATGTAGCGCCAGGTGGTTGGCTTATCGCGGGAGTTGCAGTTGGGGTTGGGACAGAAGGGGGGACGACGGAAAGGCGTGGTGATCGACATACCGCCCGACTACGCAGGAGGTGTGCCAGGTGCATTTGGCGGTCCACGTCTCAGGGGATTTTGTAGCCGAGGGCTCGGAGCTGATTCAGCTGAATCTCATCAATCTCAAGCGTCTCAACATCACTCCCCCAAGGCGGCTCCTCCTCCAAATACCGATCGATCTCATCCCGCAGCATTTTCGCGATCTCCGGTTCCGCCTCGATCACATCCTGCAGCTCCTGTCGATCGGTCGAAGCGTCGAAGAGCTGGTCTTCGGTCACGTAGGTCTCCGGAAGATCGTCGGGATGCATCACGTAACGGAAGTCGTCCTTCGCAATCGAGACAGTGGGTGCGGGAGACTTGTCGCGTTGTCCCCAGTGCTGATCGAGATGGGCGATCGCGATCTCGCCCGAGTCGGGTAGGGGCTCGCCGCGCAGGCCCGCGAGGATCTCGGGCTTTCGCGAACGGCCGTCGGTGTCGGGCATGGCAGGCAGGCCGAGCAGATCGAGCAGCGTGGGCCAGATGTCGATGTTCGCGGTGCGGTTGCGCAGGTCGAGCCCCGGCTCGAGGCGGAACGGAAAGCTCAGGATGAACGGAACCTCGGTGGTCTCCTTGAAGACCTTGCGCGCATGCCCCTCGATGCCGCGCTCCGAAAACGCCTCGCCGTGATCCGAGCCGATCGCGATGATCGTGTTCTCGAGATGTCCGGCGCGTCGCATCCGCCCGAGCATCTCCTTGAGGATGTAGTTCACGCGCAGGATGGAGTTGTCGTAGACATCCGTGTAGTGGGTGCCGAACTTCGCGGAATCCTCGTCGTAGAGATATTCGTGCAGGTCCATCAGGTGGACGTAGAGGAACCACCGCTCGTCGCCGTAGGCGCGCAGGAACTCGTCCACGGAGGGAAGGAGCGAGACATCGGTAGCCCGGCTCTGGATCGTCGGGTTCTCGCGGATCACCGACTGCGGGGCGGGCTGCCCGTGGGTCTTCACGTAGACGTCGAAGCCCTGACCGAACCCGAAGTAGCCCTCGACCCAGCCGTTGCGATAGAGGCCGACCGTGCGGAAGCCCGCTTCCTTCATGATCTCCGCGGGCATCACCGCCTCATCGGCGAGGCGGTGATCGAATCGCGTGACCCCTGCGCGGCTCGGGTTCAGCCCCGTCCACAGAGAGGCCATCGAGCACTTCGTCCACGACGACTGCGCCAGATGGCGGCTGAATTGCACGCCCCTCGATGCGATGCGGTCGAGGGTCGGACTCGTTTCGCGTTCGTAGCCGTACGAGTGGAGTCGATCGGCGCGAAGCGTGTCGATCAGGATGAACAGGACGTTCACGTCATCGCGGTCGGCGAGGGCTTCGATGTCGGCCGCCGTTCCAACGGGTCGGTCGTCCTGATCGCCGATCTCGATCGTGTACTGGGTCGAGAAGTACCAGGCGTATGCGCCAATGACGACAGCGATGGCGGCCAGCCAGGGCCAACGCTGCGAAAGAATGGGTTCACTCATGGGCCGGAGGGTAGCGGAACTGCGCCGCAGCGAGGTGTCGGCGCGTGGCCAGGCCCACGAGCCGGACGTGATGCCCCCAGTGGATTCACAGCGAGAAGAAAAGTTGCGGTCGGATGAGAATGCGTTGCCTGTTCGTGTTACGAGTCGGGAGCGTTGGCGCGCATCCGGAACGGGGCATTGGGCTATGCTGCGGCGCCATGAAACAGCTACGCCGCAACAGGGGGTTCAGCGGAGTCGACGCGAACGCGCCTGCCATCCCGAAGCTTCGAATTGGTTTCCTGGTTCTCGCGAGCACCGCTCTCCTGATCGCTGCGGGCTGCGAGGAAGCGCCGACGCTCGAGCAGATCAAGGCCGTGCAGAACGCAGGGCGCGCCGCACAGACCCTCGAGCCGCTTCGCGAGATGATCGATGGTGGCGAGCGCAGTGCGGAGGTCTTCTATCTATACGGGGTCGCGCTGAGCGCGAACGGTGAGTTCAACGGCGCGATGTGGCCCCTTCGCAAGGCGATGGAGGATCCGGATTGGACCGCTCGCGCCGGCATGCAGATGGCGAGCGACTCCTACTCGGCGGGCAACTTCGAACTCGCCGTCGATATCTGTACGACGGTGCTCGAACTCGAGCCGGAGAACACCAACGCCCTGGTGCTTCGCGCCCGGGCGAGAATCGATACGCGGCGCGATATCGAGTTGGCCCTCGCCGATGCCGACGCGGCCATCGAGATCGACGCTGATCTCCACGCTGCGCGCGTCGCCCGCACGGTCGCGCTGTTGGCGCTCGAGCGCGAGGAGGAGGCGGCCGAAGCCCTCGAGGAGATCGAACTTCTCGCGTACGAGGAGGATCCAGACCAGCCCAACTCTGCGCGCTACTGCGGAGCCCGGGCGACCTTCGCCAGGGAGAAGGGAGATCAGCCCCTCGCGGATGAGCGCTACACGACCTGCCTCGAGAGGTATCCCGGTTCGGTCATCCTGGTGGAGGACGCGCTCAAGTTCTACGAGGGGCTCGGGCAGGCCGAGCGGGCCCGGGAGATCCTGGCCGCAGCGCTCGAAGCCTCACCCGACGAGCGCGAGTTTCGCGTGGGTCTCGCGATTCGGCAGGCGGCCGCGGGCCGGGTCGAAGAAGCCGAGGCAACGCTGCGTTCGTCGACCGACAGCGATGACCCGAAGATGGCCGCCATGGCCTGGCTCGACCTTTCCGGTTTCCTGCTGGAGCGGGATCGTGCCGACGACGGTGTCGAAGCGATCAGCAAGGCCCTCGAATTGATCTCGAACCCCGCACCCGAACTTCGCTTCCGCTACGCCGATGCCCTGATCGCCGCGGGACGCTTCGACGAGGCGCTGGCCGAAACCGAGAACATGAGGATTTCGGCGCATCAGCACCTGGTTCGCGGCCGGGTCCATGTTGCACGCAAGCAGTGGGCCGATGCGCTGCGCGAGTTCGAAACGGGCCTGATGGATTGGCCCGAGAATGCCGTCGCTCGATACTACGCCGCGGTGGCCGCCGAGGGCGTCGGTGATTTCGACCGCGCGGTCGAAGAGTTCCGCTATTCGATCCGCGCATCGTCGACGCAGACCGACGCGCGGCTGCGGCTCGCGAAGTTCCACAACGCCGAAGGGCTGTACGAAGACGCGATCGCGATCCTGCGGCACGACATCGCCGGTCATCCGCCGACGCCGGAGATGGCCGCGTTGGAGCTCGCGATCATCGCACGCGTCACGGGCAATACCGTCATCCCGCAACATCTGGGGAGAGCGATCGGTCGCCCCGGTGAGTTCCAGCGTGCCTATTCGGGAATCGTCGAGGCGGTCCATGTGCGAAGCGGGCCCGAAAAGGCCCTCGAACTGCTCGCCGCGTCCACGCTCGACCTGCTCGATCCCGTCAATGCACGGCTGCTTCGCGATCAGATCGGACTGCTGGGCAAACTGGATCGTGTCGAGGAGGCGGTCGCCCTCGGTCGTCGCGCGAGCGAAACCCAGCCGGAGAGTGCCGGGGCGCATGCGGCGATGGGGCTGTCCCTGCTCCTCGCCGAGGATTTCTCGGCGGCGAAGGCCGCCTTCGACCGCGCTCGAGAGTTGGATGCGGGCAATGCCGATGCCCTGATCGGCCTCGCTCGGCATGCCGAGATTGGCGGCGATCTGGCGGCGGCCGTCGACCTCTACGTCGAGGCGGACGCCGCAGAACCTCGTGACACGATTGCGCTCGAGGCGGCGATCGATGTGCTCATGCGCACCGAGCGCTTCAGCGACGCCGAAGCGAAGCTCGAACTCCTGTTGGAGCGCGAACCCTATTTCGGTCGGGCATCGTTGCGCCTCGTCGAGTTGCGGGTCGCGCGGGGAGCCGGGGACGAAGAGCGCACTCGCGTACTCGCCCGTCACGCGATGCGATTCGGGGGTGCGGGCCCGGCGGCGGAAAAGGTGCTCGCCGCGAACTGAAGTTCACGGCGAGGTGGATCTAGCCGTCGCCCTCGGAAGCTTCCGCGTCCGTCGCCGTAGCGGTTCCCGCGCCGGCCGCTGCGGCCCGGGCCTTGCGCAGTTCTCTCAGCCGCAGCTGCTGGTTCTCCGGTGAGGCGGGCTCGTCCCATGTTCCGAGCAGCTCGCGCACCGTGAAGTCGTCGGCAAAGGCCGGGTCGGACATGTCGTCGAGTCGCTCCTGGGCCGCCTGTTCGTCGGTCCTGGCGCGTTTTTCCGCCGCAATCAGGATGCTCCGGCGCCAGCGCTCGCCGTAGGTCAGGGCCAGCTTCTTCTGTTTGGGTGTCAACGTGCTGGTTCCGTTCACCCATTCTTCGGCCGCGACCTTGTCCTGCACGCCCCAGCTGCGAGCGATCGTCACCAACGTTCCGATCCGCGTATCTTCGTTCACGATCTCCCGTGACATCTCGATGGCACGTTCGGGCTCGCCGATCTGCAGGTGGCGGGCGACCAGCGCAACGGCTTCGTCCTTGTAGCGGGCGTGGGGTTCCGACTCGAGCCAGGCGACGGCTCCGTCGTAGTCGAGACGCGTCCAGACGCGGAAGGCCTCGCGTACTCCGAGATCGGTGTCCCGTCCCTCCGGCAGACCCGCGAGCCACTTCATCGTCGCGACGGGATCGTTGTGAGCCCACTGTATGCTCACGCGCTGGGGAAGGCTGCGGAAGTGGTAGGTGTTTTCGTACTTCTTCACCCAGGCTGCCGTCTGGACGGGATCTTCCTTTGCGGCGTGGGATGCAATGCGTCGGATGACGTTGAGCTTGAACAGCCGATCCTCTTCGGGGAGGCTGTCCGCCCATGCGAAGGACGTTTCGAGGCCCTCGCGAAGCACCATGCGGCGAGCGAAGCCGCGAATCGCGCGCTGACGCTGCTCGCCCGGACCCAGGTCGCGGATGAACTCGAAGACCTCCTGGCGTCCCGACTCTTCCCAACCTCCGATGACGGCATCGCGGTATTCGTGTTGCCGCAACGGTTTCAGGTAGCTGGTTTCGAGTGAGCGGGCGAAGGCGGCTTGCGGGTCGTGCGTCGCCCACGAGCGCATCACCTGATACGGCACGTAGGTCTGGGCGGTTCGCGCTTCGCCCTCGGCCCATTCGAGAGCGCCGTGGGGATCGAAGCGCGCCCACCACTCCGCGAGCAGGAAGAGTTCGGTCGAGCCCTGGTCGAGCCACGCGGTTTCGAATACCTCGAAGACGTCCTGCGCCGAGTCCGGCCCGAGCTGTTGCAGGATCCGCGCGACCGACTCCGTGCGGAGCAGCATGTCGCGCTCGAGCAGGGCCTCTCTGAGTTCGGCCTGGACCCCCGAGAACTCGACGTACTCGTGGGCCGCCTTGCTCAGGTAGAGCTCGCGGGGGGGATCCTCGAGTTGCACCGACTCGCCGCCCTGTGAGCACGCGATCGACGCGGCCAGGCAGACAACGGGGAGGCTTCGGCTCAGTGCTCGCTTCATCGTGTTCAAGACCTCGTCGTTCTCACGGTTTGGAAAGGGCGCGGAAGGCTAGCCGAGGGAGGACCCGATCCTCAGAGGTCTCGAGTCCTCGGCGGGTTCCCGCATCGGCGAGAAGCCGACCCCGATGGAGAAAAAGTTTTCCCCCTTCGGGCATGATACTTCCCAGACTTCGTGATTCCCCAAACGACCCGGACCTGGGGGGAACGATCGGTACATTCGAACTTGGTTTGATTCCAGGTGGTTGCGTTCTCTCTTGCGGGCCGTCACGACCCCCGAGGGTCGGCATGATTATTGCTCTTTTGGAGGGGCATCGAGGCGAATCGGCAGCTCTATCCAGAACTGAAATCTGTTGTCGCCAGCCCGCTTTACAAACACTTGTCAAGGAGTGATTCAATGAACGTCAATCGAGGCCTCAAGGTCGTACTGGGTGCGCTGTTAGTGGCGTCCCTGACCTTCGCTGGCAACGCGCAGGCGAAGGACTTCTCGATGACGGGTCAGTGGTTCCAGAACCGCGGTCCCCTCATCGATATTCCGATCAACGGTGGTCCCACGGTCTGTTTCCCGGCCGGCACCATCAAGACCGGTTGTGTCGGATTCTTCCGGCCCGCAACGGGTGGTATCCCCGGTTCGGCCGCCACCGTTTCGGCCATGGGTGTGAACCCCGCATCCTTCACCATTCCGCCCGGAGCTTTCGGTCAGGCCAAGGGTCAGCAGTCGACCCCCGTGGCGATCGTGCCGACGGTCGTGCAGCTCGTGACGGCCTTCACGCTGTCCGGCCCGCCGTCGCCCGCGCAGGCCACGGCCGCGGTTCCGACCTTCCTGGCGGCGCAGCCCGCAGTCTTCCAGTCCAACGCACACACCAACGACCCCGGCCAGACGGCGGGTGCGACTCCGCGCGCCGCGGCGAACTTCGCCTGGTGCCCCGGTGTTGGCGGCCCGGCCTGCCCGGCGGGTACGGCGGCGACCGGTTCGACGGGTGTGCAGGGCATCGTGAGCTACACGGCTGGCCCGAACGTCTTCGGCGGTACGATGGGCATGCTCATCAAGGGTACCGGCGCGACGTCGATCATCCTCACCACGCTGACCATCGGTACGACGATGGGCTTCGCGCACCTGCCGATCGCGGGTGGCACCGGCTTCATGAACCCGCAGGCGGGTGGTGTGAGCTACGCGTACGCGAACTCCGTCATGCTCGGTGCGGCGACCATCTACGTCGGTCACTCGACGACGGGCATGGGCCTGGTTGCTGGTTGGGGACCCCCGCTCACGACTGGCGGCCCCGCGATGTCGCCCGTGCTGGTTCCCGGCGACACCAACAACAACTGGGGCTTCCCGTGGACGACCGGTACGGTTTCCGTGATGAACACGGAGATGCAGGGCACGATGTCCCAGACCGGTACGCTGGTTGGCCAGGGTACGGATGAGCGAACGGCCGCTGGTAAGGGCAGCATCGTCATGGTCGCCGGTGGTACTTCCCACCGCGTCATGTCGACCCTCGACTTCGAAGCTCTCGAAGTCGTGGTGCTGAACTTCAGCGACGGCACGCCGACCCCCTCGATGGGCCCGGCGGGTCTGGCCACGGTGGCGACCTTGATGGCGCTCACCGCCGGCTACGCGATTCGCGGACGGTTCGGTCGCAAGAACTAGTTCGTACATTCGCAAGAACGAACAATCGAGGGCATGGTCTTTCGGGACCATGCCCTCGATTCGTTTTTGGAGGTGGCGGGGTGCCGGCCCTGGCGATCTCTGCGATCGTTGCTCCCCATGAGTGAAGTCATCAATCGCTGGAACCTTCGCGTCGCCATCGCGACGATCCTGGCCGGCCTTCAGCTGCTCGGCGGGGCCGGCCTGGCCGCGGCGCAGGAGACGGATGCGCTGGAAGGCGAGGCATCCGTCGAGGAAGAGGTCGACCTCTATCAGGTCGGGGCGACGGCGCTCGACGTCACTCTTCTACGGCCACTCGGTGCGGTCACCATGCTCGGGGGAATGGTGTTCTTCGTGGCATCGGTTCCGTTCGTCGCACCGTCGGAGCGCATCGGAACGAGCTGGGACATCTTCGTGTATTCGTCGTACGACTACACGGTACTTCGCCCCCTCGGCGAGCTCTTCTGAGCTTTGGCACCTACTGGCTCATCTCCCGGAGCCGCTGCGCGATGCGGGTGCGCACGCGGGCGAGTTCCGGATCTTCGGGGATCTGCCTGACCAGCTCGTTCGCGCGTTTGGCGAAGGCCTTGCCCAGACCCCGGCTTCGGCGTCCCACCCGCGAGACGTTGATCAAGCTATCGAGCGCGGCGCTCGGATCTCCGGCGGTCAGGCAGGCCCGCGAGCGCAACAACGCTCCGTCGAGTGGGCGATAGAACCACGAAGCGTCGTCGAAGATGGCGACGGCTTCGCGCCCCCGATTCGGATCGCCACTGGCGATGCGCCACTCCATCCGGAGTTCGGCTGCGGCGTTCGAGAGGGGGTTGCGTCGGTCGATCTTGCGAAGCCGATCGTCGAGTGCTTCGAGAGTCGCCCAATCCTCGCTACCGCGCGCAAGCCAGCCTGCGACGACCGTCTCTTCCTGTTCGCGCAGGGGCAGGGAGACGAGGGATGAAACGTCCAGCAGACCGCTGCCGATCCGGTATTGGTTGATGCGCAAGACCTCACCGCGGGCGACGGGATGATCGGGATCGCGATCGAGGACGGTCGCGAGCCGTTTGCGCGCGGTCTCGAATCGTCGATCGATGCGCGCGAGGATCGCCTCGGCGACCATGCGATCCTCTTCCGACGGCAGGCGTTCGATGAGCACTTCCGAGCGATGCCTCGGCACGCGTTCGAGCAGATAGAAGGGATCGAAGCGCTCGAGATCGATGGTCGCGAGGGGGGAGTGGGGCGGGAAGTAGGTCCCGATGCGATCGCGCAGGGGCGAGTCCAACACCATCGCCGAGTGGATCTGCATGAGGTTGTGATCGTCGTGGCTGATCGGCTTGCCTTCGGCGAGTTTGCGTACGCCGTCCTCGTCGAGCAGGAGGTCGGCCAGGACATCCTCGGCGGCGTAGATCCCGACCCGCCCGAAATCCTCCGGTGCGGCCTCGATCGCGCGCTTCGCCGTCGTTTCGATGTCGAAGGGGCTGTTCGAAGACAGGAAGAGCACGCCGTGACTTCCGCCCGGGCCGTAGACCTGGACGTGCTCGAACACGCGGGTCAGCGTGGCGAGGAGCGATTCGAAGAGGAACTCGTCGACGAAGGCGAGCCCGATCCACTGCACGAAGACGCCGTCGGGTGTGAGGCGCGATTCGGCGAGTTCGAAGAACTCGCGGGCATAGAGGTGCGAAGCGCCCGCCGACCAGGGATGGGAGGGTTGGGAGACGATCGCGTCGAACTTGCGATCCGTGAGGGTCATGGCGTTGCGAGCGTCGTCGAGATGGACCGTCAGGCGCGGGTCGGCCAGCGGATCCTTCCAGCGCCGGTCGCCGAGCAGGCGGTTGGCCTGGACGACTTCGGGCTCGAGTTCGACCACATCGACCCTCTCGACCAGTCCCGGAACCGTTTCGAGGGCGACACCGCCTCCGAATCCGACCACCAGGAGGCTCTTGGCTTCGGGGCGGGCGAGACTCGGAAGCGCGCCCAGCCAGCGCGACACACGGGGGATGTTGTTGCGTACCCCTTCGGGCGAGATCTTGCCCTCCGGATTGCCATTCGTGCGCAGGGTCCAGTGAACGCCGTCGTCGAGCAGGAGCACCGTGGCCGCGCGCCCGACGCCGAGGTATTCGACGTCGTCTCGCTGGTTGGAGAAGTTCGCGAGCGCCGAGTAGCGCAGGATCTTCCACGGCTCGTCCGGCGGTAGCACCAGTACGAGGGTCACCCCGATCACCGCCACACCCTGGAGCACCTTCGCGGCCCGCGGCGCGAACACGATCGCGGTGCCGAGCGCCAGGAGCAGGTTGAGCACGACACATGCGGTCATCGTCCCCGCGTAACCCAACAGCGGAATCACGAAGAAGCCCGCACCGATCGAACCCACCACCGAGCCGAGGGTGTTCACGGCGTAGACACGCGCGCTGGCTCCGCTGGCGTCGGCTTCGCCGCGCGCCAGCACGCGAACGGCGAGAGGGAACGTGGCGCCGATCAACGTGGCGGCCGGGAAGAGGGTGAGGCTCGAAGCCGCCCAGTCGATCAACAGCTTCGAGAGACCGAGGCCGCGCAACTGGTGCGTGAGGCCGGGAATCCAATCCACGGCGAGGAAGGCCGCGAGGGAGAAGGCCGCGATCCCAAGCTGCGAGATCGCGAAGCCGAAGGCCGCGCGCCCGCGGTCGGTGGCAAAGCGCGACGCCGCCGCCGCGCCGAGGGTGATGCCCAGGAGGAAACTCGCGAGCATCGTGGAGAAGGCGTAGACGCTCCCGCCGAGCAGATGCTCGAGCAAGCGCACCCACAGCACCTCATAGGTGAATGAGGTGAGTCCGGAGCCGAAGATCAAGAGCAGGATCCATGTGGCGCCGGGCAGGGCCGGTCGGGTGGGTTCGGCTTCCTGGGCGTGGCCGGCAAAGCCCGGCCCCACGCTGCGCGCCAGTGCCCAGGCCGCGAGGAAGACCAATCCGTTCACCGCGGCTGCGACCCAGATGGTCTGCCTCAACCCGATCGCCGGGAGCAGCCAGAACGCAGCCGCCAGGGTGCCTACGACGGCACCCGCCGTATTGATGGAATAGAGCCAGCCGATGCGGCTCCCGATCTCGTCGTCGCTGTGCACCGCGTGGCGTACCAGCAGCGGAAGGGTGGCCCCCATCAGCGCGGTCGGGACCATCAGGATCAGGAAGGAGCAGACGAGATAGAACAGCGCCGTGAACAGGCCGCCTTCTCCTCCGAGGTCGGCACGTCCCCCGAGCATCGCAACGTAGAGCGCCTGGGAGGCGTGGATCGCGAAGGGCACGCCCAGCGCCGCGAGTCCCACGCCGAGTTCGAGCACGCCATAGGTGAGCAGGGGTCGCTTGATTCGGTGTGCGAGCCGCGCTGCGACCGCTGCGCCAAAGGCCAGCCCGGCCATGTAGGCCGCGAGCACCGTGGCCACCGCGAGATTCGAGGTGCCGAACACGAAGGCAAACTCGCGAGTCCACGCGGTCTGGTAGATCAGCCCCGCAAGGCCCGAAAGGAAGAAGCAGACGAGCAGGAGCGTGAAGGAGACGTTGGGTCGCATGAAAGTCGGCCGAGGATACTACGGCGAAAGAGAGCGGCCTACCGGAGCCCCGACTTGACCCTCACAGCTTCGACGATGGATGGGCGCACCCCCACGCCCGATGTGCGCGGGTCTACCAGAGGGAGAGGGGTGACTTGGTCCGGCGCGTGCGTGTCGAGCGACTCGACGTTGCGCGTCGTCGACGTCGACGGCGCATCCGTTCCTGGAGTTGCACGCGTCTTGCCTCCAGCCACTCCTCGCGATGCGTCGGTCCCGCTCCTGCGCCCTGCTTGCGAAGGATCGCATCCTTCTGATCGCGCATGCGACAGAAGTCGGCGTAGGCCTCGATCTCGTGCTTGAGCTCGCGCACCACGAGCTCGATCATGATGGCGTCGTCGAGGTAGCCGATGCCCGGAACGGCGTCGGGGATCAGGTCCTTCGGATCGGCGAAGTAGGAGAGTGCGCGCACGACGCGCTCGCGGTCCTTGCCTTCGAGGCGCCACTCCTCGTCCTGCACCATGCCGATCATCGAGCGCAGCTTCTCCGTGCGTTCGAGCACGAACTCGGGTGCATCGGTGGGGAGCTCTTCGAGGGTGTGGGCCGCGTTGGCGATCAGCTTCTCCGAGGACATCTTCGACGAGCGTGCGTTCGCGTCCTTGAGGGCTTGTCGGAAGTACTTGAGGTCGCTTTCGCTGAGTTCGAAGGTGACTTTCATGGACATGGCGGGCGCGTCTCCCTGATCGCTGGATGTCGCATTCTGGGCTCGAAGTATCCACGGAGTCTACCGGAGCGCGACGTGGGCGAGGAAGACACGAGTGTGGGTTATTCGTTGCGCACGCCGAGCCGGGATTCGTCTTCTATCCCCGGCCAGCGATGTACGCGAAACGTCGTCCATAGCGCCGTGCGGGGCCTTCGATGAACTCCCAGGAAAGCCAGGCCAGAGCCAGGGTCAGGAAGGCGCTGAGCGCGACCTTCGGCCAGTAGGTCCATCCGACCGCGAGCCAGCGCACCACCACGATCGCCACCACGGGATGAAAGAGATAGACGGCATAGCTCATGACTCCGAGGCGAACGACCAGTCCATTCGCCAGGAAGGCGCCGACGGGGCCGCCGAACCCGATGGTTGCGCGCGCCACGAGCCAGACGAAGACCATGGCGAGCGCGGTCTCCTGGATCGGGAGGCAGACGTTGCGGCGGAACTCCTCGCCGATGAACTTCTGCCCGAGGATCGTCGCAACGAGCACGGGGAGCCCGATCGAAAGACAGATGCGCAGGAAGCGCTCGCGCTGGAAGCCGAGGGTCGGGTGGATGTCGGTCCGCCAGAGCACCGCGAGCAGCGCGCCGAAGCCCAGGGTGTCGAGACAGGAGATCGGGTTGAAGGCGATCGTCATGTCGGCCCAGCCGAGCAAGACGCCCGTGGTGCGGAAGAGCGGCGCCAGCACGATCGCGAAGAGGATGCTCGGCACGATCGCCGAACGGGGGAGCCAGAGCATCATCACGGCCCAGGCGATGTAGAACTGCTCTTCGACCGCGAGGGACCACAGATGTGTGATCCCCGGCAACCAGCGCCCGTCGAGGATCATGCCGAGATTGCTGAGGTAGGGGAGGTGCCAGAGCAGGGTCTCGCGTAGCGCCCCGAGATCGAAGGCCGCGCCCACCAGCAGCAACAGATAGAAGGCCGGCACGAGGCGAAGCACGCGCCGCAGAAAGAAGTGCCGCAGCGAGGAAGCGCGGTCCTGCAGGCCGGTTTCGATGGCGAAGCGCTGGTCGAGCAGGATGTTCGTGATGAGGAAGCCGCTCAACACGAAGAAGAGCCGCACGCCAGCGACGCCGAAGGGAAACCAGGTCTTCCAGAAGATGACGTCGGGGATCCAGTGGTGGATCACCGTGCAGGTCACCGCGATCGCCCTGAGTCCATCGAGTTGGATGCGGTAGCCGACGGGACGTTCGCTGGTTTCGCCAGAAACAGGGCGCTCACTCATCGCGCCGTAGCGTAGCCGAGTCGACGCCTCAGCCTTCGAGGGCTTCGCGCAGCGCGGGGTGCTCGCGCTTGGCGCGCTTCACCTCGTCGATTCCGAGCCGCGTGATCTCGCAGCGCATGTCGACGATCTGTTCGCGGTAGCTCTTGCGGGAGGCGAGGCGTTGCCAGTAGGCGGCGACACTCGGGCGTCGGTCGTCCCCCCACAGCACGCCATCCCAATCTACTTCGACCAGGCGATCGAGGATCACCATCCAGCTGACGTCGGCGAGGCTGAAGGAAGCACCGGCGATCCAGTCCTCACCGTGCTTGTCGAGTTGTTCACCCAGCCGATCGAGATGCATGCCCATGTGCTTCAGACTGCGCCGCATGAGCTTCATCGCGGGCACGAGCTTCGGAAGCCGCTCGATCCCCGCGAGCTTCAGGGTGAGGAAGATCAGCGGGCGCTCCTTGTTGGGATGGGTGAGCAGGCCCTTCAGGATCTCGCGCACGGGAATGTGGCTCACCATCGTGGCGAAGATCGGCACCGTGAGCCCGGGGATGCAGTGACCGGCGCGAAGATGGGTGTCGGCCATCGGGTCGTCGCCGACCAGCGATGCGCAGTCGATCCAGTGGTCGACCTCGCTGCGCAGGGCCGCGTCTTCGGGGAGCAGCGCGCGTCCGCGATCTCCCGCGTGACGGGCTGCATAGACGATCTCCTCGTGGCTCTCGTAGATCGGCCGGCCGCGATGGACGAGCACCGGTACGAGGCCCTTCGGGTTCACTGCGAGGTAGTCGCGACCGACGTTCTCGTAGGCGCCGGTCTCGATCAGGTGGATGTGATGGCTCTCGTAGGGCAGCCCGAGTTCCGCCATGCAGACACGCAGCTTCTTCGAACACAGGGAGAAGCTGTTGTGATAGAGCTCCCACTCCTGTTCGTAGGGGATCTCTTCGGGTGCACCGGCCGGACGCGACGGATTCGACATGGTGGCTGACCTCAACCGGCTGCGAACGAGCCCCATTGGGTGCCGAGGGCGGTCGCGGGGTCGAAGCGACCGATCGGCGCACTGGCGTTCAGGAGATCCCCGTCGCTGAAGTGTTCCAGCACGTGCCCCCACGGATCCTTCCAGTAGTCGAAGATCTGCGAGCCGAGCACGTGGCGGCCGATGCCCGCGTGGTGCTCGTAGCCTCCATTCTTCAGTTGATCGTGGCCGAGCATGATGCTGTCGAAGTCCTCGACTTCGAAGGCCGCGTGATCGAAGCCGGGTTCTCCGAGACCGACACAGAGGAAGGTGTGGTGATCGACGTGGGTTTCGCCCAGGTCGCAGCGCATGAAGGCGGTGACAGTGTTGGACTCGTCACCGAGATAGACCTCGTCGGAGCGAAGGAAGCCGAAGCGACTCGCATACCAATCGGCCGACTCGTTGAAATCGGAAACGCGCACCACGCAATGGCCGATCCGCTTCACCTGCGCGGGCCCGGCTTCGAGGCGTTGCAGTTCGCCGAACCGCTGACGATCGCTGCCGCGATTCAGCGGACTCGGCTTGCGCACGGGAAGCGGGGAGGGCGCTTCGCGCCCGTGAACGACCTCGACCTGGTTTCCGTTGGGATCGACGAGTCGCACGCGTATCCCGCCGCCGGGGGCTTCGATCTTCTCGACCTCGGATGCGCCCTCGAGCTGCGCCACCGCCTTCAGGTCCTCAGCGGACTGCGCCTCGAAGGCGACACCCGCGAAGCCCGGCTCGCCGCGCTCGACCACGTGCACGTAGGCATCCGGGTCGGTGCCGCGGCTGTAGAGGTGGTCGTCGTCGCGCAACACGGTGACCAGACCGAAGTCCTGGGTGAAGCGCTCCATCTCGTCGAGATCGGGCGCGCTGAAGCGCACGTAGGCGATGTCCTTGACCTTGATCATGGGGTCTCCTCGGAAGTGGGCGGCGTTTCGGTTTGCAGGCGGCCGAGGGTGCGTGCGATCCAACCCTCGAGCATGGCTTTCGCGCGGGCGCGCACTTCGTCGCGATCCTCGTCGCGCACGTCGGCCACCAACATGATGAAATCCTCGAGCGCGACCCAGCCGAGTTGCATGGCCACGAGAGAGGCGAACTGCGCCTTGTAGTCGAGGTCGTCGTCGGCGATCTCGTAGCGCTGCATCAACTCGCGCATGGCGCTGCGCGGGATCGAGATGTCTTCGTCGACTTCGAGGCGCGCGAGATCGAGGTCGCCCTCCATCGTGACCTGGCAGATGGCGCGCCAGTAGTCGGGATCTTCGGCGAGCACGAAGAGCGGCGGGATCGGTGAGCCACCGCTGCGCTCGCGGGTGAGTTCGAAGTGGTCGGTCGCGAGCTTGCGCATGGCGGCGACGAGCAGGCCGCGCTTGCCGCCGAAGTAGTGGTGCACCTGGCCGTGGTTCACCCCCGCCCGGCGAGCCACGTCGCGCACCGAGACGTTGCTCGGCCCCGTCTCGCCGAGGCGCTGGGCGGCGGCTTCGATCAGGGCGCGGCGGACCGCGTCGGCGCCGCGCTGGGCTTCGCTGTCGACCTCGGGGGCCCCGGAGGAGGGCGCAGTCGGGTTCGGGGTGGTGGGCTCGGCCAATGAATCGTCTCCCGGATTGCGAGCACTCTAGACGAGTGACTAAAGAGATGCTAGACACCCGACTAAATTTTCTCGACCTTCCTTCTTCCCCCGCTTTCCGGGTCGCCCCATCCAGCTGGAGAGCGTCCCAAGGAGCCCTGCAAATGAAACTCGTGACCTTCGACAATGGCGGTGTGATTCGGATCGGGCTGCTCGACGGTGACGCCGTCGTCGATCTGGCCGCCGCGGATCCGAGCCTGCCGACCGAGATGTGTGCCTTCCTCGAAGCCGGTGACGCGGCGATGGACGCCGCCCGCGCCGCCTTGGCGAGCGATGCACCCCGCATCGAGCTGGCCGACGTCCACCTCGAATCGCCCATCCTGCGCCCGCCGAAGATCCTGGCGATCGGCCTCAACTATCGAGACCACGTGGAGGAGGCCGGTCTCGAGGTTCCCCAGCATCCCACGGTGTTCAACAAGCAGAGCACCTCGGCGCACCCGCCCTACGACGCCTTCCACATGCCCCGCGCATCGACGGCCCTCGACTACGAGGCCGAGCTCGCGATCGTGATCGGTAAGCGGTGTCGTCACGTCCCCGCGGCCGAGGCCTCCCAGGTGATCGCGGGCTACACGATCTGCAACGACGTCTCCGTGCGCGATTGGCAGCTTCGCGTGCCGACCTGGACGATGGGCAAGTCCTTCGACACCCACTGCCCGCTGGGTCCTTCGATCGTGACCGCCGACGAGATCGGCGATCCCCACACCCTCGACGTGAACACCTGGGTGAACGGCGAAGCCCGCCAGTCGTCGAACACCAAGCACCTGATCTTCGACTGCTTCGACCTCGTCGAACATCTCTCGACGGCTTTCACCCTGGAACCGGGGGACGTGATTCCGACGGGGACGCCCGGCGGTGTCGGAATTGCGATGAAGCCCCCGCAGCTGCTCAAGGTGGGGGACGTGGTGAAGATCGCGATCAGCGGGATCGGCGAGATCGAAGCCAGCGTCATCGAGGAGCCCGAGTCGACCGCGCAGTGGTAGACTCGGGGGATGGGGCGACGAACACGCAGCCGGCTTCTGCGGGTCGCGGCTTTCCTCACTCTCATGACGCTCATGGGGGAGGGCTGTGCGGCTCCCCCCGGTGGTCTCGAGATCGAGGTCGCCGACGACGATCTGCTCGAATGCTCGCACGACGCCGTCTCGCGTCTGCGCGGGCTCGACGTCGCGCTGGTGGTCGATACCTCGATGTCGACCCGGCGCCCGAGCGGAATCGACATCGATGGCGACGGCACCGTCGGTTCGATCCGAAACAACATCATGACGGATCGGCACGACACGCTGCTCGCCCTGCAAACCGATGCGGCGCGCTCCCTGCTCGCCGCCGCCGAGGGTGCGGACGTGCGCTTCTCCCTGGTGACCTACGCGGGGCCGAGTGCGGCGCCGGCGCTGCGTCCCGACTCCCGTGTGGTCTCCAACGTGCAGGCCAACATTCGGGCGCCGCTCGGAAGTGACCGCGCGACCCTCGAAGCCGAACTCGACGCCATCGACGCGAGGGGGGGGAACGGAACGACTTCGTTCTACGCCGGGATGCGTCGTGCGAATCGCTCGCTGCTCGAGATCCAGCCGACGACGACCGAGAGCGACGATCGCGACGAGAAGGCCGAGGGCGGGGAGGGCGACCGGGGCGTCGAAGACACTGCGAGCGAACGAGCGGCCAAGCGCCGTCGCCTCATGCTCTTCATGTCCGATTCCAAGGGCCCCGTCCTGCGCTGGCCCGACGGAACCTCGAGCGAAATGGATGCCAACGTCCAGCTCGCTGCGCGAGAAGCGCGGGAGTACGGCATCACGATCAACAGCTTCGCGATCTCCGAGGACGCCGGCCTCTGGCGCTACGAGACGATCGGACGCATCGCGGGCTCGACGGGCGGTCGCTTCCACATGGTCGAAGATCCGCACGCGTTGTATTGCCATCTTGCCAGTGCGTTGATCTTCCCGAACGCCTCACTGTAGGGGCTCGATGGCTCGCGACCATTTTCCCGTGTTCGCGCTCGCGCTGCTGGCCGCCGCCTTCGTCGCGCTGTGCGTCGCGAGCGCCTCGCGCAAGTCGGTCACCGTCGACGAACTCGGCCATCTGCCGTCGGGGGTCTACACCCTGGCGAGTGGCGACGTGCGGCACGCGACCCTGAATCCGCCGCTGCTGAACGTCCTGTCGGCCTTGCCGGTCTTCGCGCTTTCCCTCGAGCAGCCCATCGATCCGCCCGAGGCGAGCGACGACGTGTTCGACTTCTGGAAGACCGGCTATCACTTCCACGAGCGACATCGCGCCGACTACCTGCGCATCTACGATGCCGCGCGCTGGGTGCCCATCCTGCTCGCCGTCGGCCTCGGCCTGCTGGTCTATCGCTGGGCGGGGGAGTTGGTGGGCTCTGTCGGGCGGGCAGTCGACGCCGGAATGGCACGCGTTGCAGGGCTGGTCGCTGCGAGTCTGCTGTGGTTCTCGCCGAACTGGATCGCCCACGCGCGGATCGTCGGAACCGATACGGGGACCGCGCTCTTCGTGGCGGCGGCCGTCTTCGCCTTGCGCTCGATGCTGAAGCGCCCGACCCCGATGACGGCGGTGATCTTCGGCGCCCTGCTCGGGTTGGCGCAGCTCACCAAGTTCTACGCGCTGCTCTTGTATCCGATCGCACTCGTCCTGGTCTTCGCGGTCGGGCAGTGGCGAGCCGAAGCACCCGCGCCGCGCGATCTGTGGCTGCAGTGCGGCGTGGCCTTCGTGGCGAGTCTCGTGGTGCTGAATCTCGGCTACGGCTTCGCGGAGTTCGGTCGCCCCCTCTCCGAACTGAAGCTCGTGAGCACGACGGCGCTCTCACTGCAGGAGAGTTGGATCGGCGGTGTCTGGTTGCCGATACCGGGCGCTTTCGTGCGCGCGGTCGATGGTCAGTGGCTCGAAGTGACGTCCGGAATCCGCTCCTTTCTCCTGGGAAAGACCTTCCAGGGAGGGCGCATCGACTACTTCGTGATCGTGTGGTGGCTCAAGACATCGCTGGTCGGGATCGCGGTGTTCGTCGCGGCGCTCGGCTCGACGGTGCGCAAGGGCGGCTTCGATCGCTTCGAACTCGCGATCCTCCTGGCCTTTCCGGCTCTGGCCTTCGTGCTGCTCAGCCTGAGCGAAAACCGTCAGCTCGGCCTGCGAGCCCTGCTTTCGGCCTTTCCCTTCGTATGCGTCTGGATGGGGGCCGCGCTGGTCAACGCGATGCCGGCCGCGAAGCGGGGATGGATGTCGTCCGGTGTGGTCGTGGCGTGTCTGGCGACCGCCCTCGCGTCCTTTCCCGACTATCTCGCGCACTTCAATCCTCTCGTGGGTGGACGCGATACGGGGTATCGCCATGCCTCGGATGCGAACGTCGACATCGGCCAGGATCTCGAGGGGCTCGCCGCCTACCTCGCCGAAGTCGGAGCCGGGGAAGTGCAGCTCTTCTACTTCGGGAGTGTCGATCCCGCGCTTTATGGCATCGAGTATCGCGTGCCGGGCGACTATCACATCGAGCCCGGTTGGTTGGCCGTGAGCGTTTCGCTCTATCGCATGAGCTACGACGTGTACGATCACGGCGGGCTGCGCAAGGTGGGGCCCGTCGATCTCTCGTCGCTGGGCGAGCCCGAAGCCACGATCGGTGGGAGCATCCACGTCTATCGCATCCCGGGATCGGCGGGCTAGCGAATGGGCGACGTGATCGTCGGAACCGCGCTCGCGATCGCCTATGTGATGGGATTCGCGTGGGTCGGTGTGTTCGTGAGCCGGAGCCTGCTGCCTCGCGAGTCGCCCGTGTTGCGGTGCCTTGCGACGGCGATCGCGGCCCTTCTGACCGCGACCCTCGTCTTCCACGGGCTGCTCGCGGTCTCGCGCTTCGATCGGCTGTCGGCGCTCGTGGTCGTGGGCTTGCTGGTCGCGGGTTGCATCGCTCTGGATCGAAGCCTGGGTGATCCGGGCGAACGCAAGCCGCGATCACTCTCTTCGTACCTCTCGCTGTTGGCATCGACGGTCGCTCGAACGCCGGGGCGCAGCCGGTGGATCGCTCTCGCTTCGACTCTCGGCTTCCTGCTCTTCACGCTCGTCACGATCACCCGGTCGATCACGCTTCCGACCGTGGGGTGGGATTCGATCACCTATCACTACGTGAAGGCAGGCATGTGGGTGCAGCGGGGAGGGCCGATCGAACTCGACGCCCCCGGTGGCTGGAGCATGTACCGCGCGATCTTCGGTGGCGGCGAGGTCTTCACGGCCTGGTCGATGCTTGCCTTCGGCAACGACACCCTGGCGGGGGCCGTCGATGCCTTCTTCTGGGTCGGCATCGCCCTCGTTCTCTTCGCGCTCGGTCGGGAGCTGGGGCTGCGGGTGCGCGAGCGGGCAGCGGTGGCCGTCTATGCGCTCTTCATTCCGGCGATCTGGGATGCGGTGGGGTGGGGCTATGTCGATCTCACGAGTACGGCGCTGCAGCTCACGGGTCTTCTTCTTGCCATGCGCTACTTCCGCACGCGGGCCGCACCGCTGATCGGTTTCGCGATGGCGGCCTTAGGCCTCGCCGCCGGAACCAAGCTCACCGCGGGGCCGGTCCTGGCGTCGGCGGGCTTCGTCTTTCTATATGGCCTGGTCACGGTGCAGCGAGGCCAGCGACTGGCGATCTTCAACTGGCTGGCCGGCGGCAGCCTCGTGGCGCTGCTCTGCATCGTGCCGTGGCTCGTACAGAATCTGATCGAGACGGGCTATCCGCTGCGCTTCCCGATGGAGTTCTTCGGCATCGCGCTTGGGGCCGACAACGCGGCCTTCGACTGGTCTCAGGATCGCGACCTTCCCGCATATGAGTTTGCGGCCGAGTTCGCCGCCCTGAGTGCGCTCTTCCAATGGCCCTGGGTGAACCTCTCACACCTGGGGATCGCTTCGCTGCTTCCCCTCGTGCTCGCACCCGCGGGCTTCGCGCGGGTCTTTCGTACGAATCGCGAGCTACGGGCTCCGTTGGTGCTGGCCCTCTTGATCTGCGGCGCCACGCTCGTTGCCTTCTATGACCGAGCCTTCTCGTTCTCGCGCCTCGAGTTCTTCTGGGTGAATGGTCGCTTTCTCCAGATCATCGTATGCCTGGCGCTCCCCCTCGCGTTCCGCGCATTGGCCCCTTCCGGAAGCGTGCGCGATGGGCTCGGACTCATCATCGCCATCGCTGCGGCGGTGCAGTGCCTCGCCTTCGCGTCCTATCGCTTCCTCCAGCCGACGCCCCAGGTCGTGATCGGGGGGCTCGTGGCGGGGGCGCTGGCGGTGGTCGCGGCAATCGCGATTCGCGCACGCATTCCATCTCCGGGCGTCCGCGTTGTTGCACTCGGCTTGCTCGTCCTCGTCTGCGCGATGGGCCTCGATCATCTGCGCGACCCGGAGCGGCGCTACATGCTTCTGGTGGGGCGCAACACTTCCGACGACGTATTCCGCTACTGGTGGCAGGCCGGTCACCTTTCGGAAATCGAGGGCGATGCCCTGCGCATCGCCGTCACCGCCGGGCCCCGGCAAGACGCCGACAACTGGCTGATGTACTACTTCATGGGTTCGGATCTGCAGAATTCGTTGCACTATCTGCCGATCTCGACCGATGGAGAGATCATCCCCTTCGGTCCGGACGAGCGGCGACGGCGCGAGGGCGACGTCGACGCCTGGCTTTCGCGCGTCACCTCCCAGGAGATCAGCCACGTGTTGTCGTTCTTCCCGACTTCCATCGAGCTCGAGTGGATGGAAGCACGGCCGGATCGCTTCCAACGCCTCGCTGGTTACAAGCGGGAGTGGGGCTTCTATCGGGTCGTCGCGCGACCATGAGCAGCGAGGTCTTTCACGAGCCGGTCGATTGGACGGTACTCGATCGGTTGCGCACGCGGCTGCCGATTGCCCACCGCATCTTCCGCATCCATCCGCTGATGCCCGCCACGGCCTATTGGCGGATCTACGAGGCGGAAGTGATCCTGCGCGGGTTGCGGGGCTCGGGGCGTGGGCTCGATCTGGGTTGTGGCGATGGTTCCTTCGCCTCGGTGCTCTTTCCGGCCGCGCCGGGGTTGCGCTGGACCGGGGTCGAACTCGACGAGGTGGATGCCGAACTCGCCCGACACAGCGGACAGTACGAGGATGTGCTGCGGGTCCGGGGCGAAGACATGCCGTTCGAGGACGGCGAATTCGACGTGGTGTTCAGCAACTGCGTGCTCGAACACATCGAAGGGCTCGATCGCGTGCTCGAACGGGTCGGCCAGGTATTGAAGCCCGGCGGACACTTCATCTTCACCGTGCCGAGCGAGGATTTCTACGAGGCCCTCGGGATACCGCGCCTGCTGCGGGCCCTCGGCATGCCGAAGTACCGTCGCCGCTACGTCGAGCACCTCGACGAGCGGCTCGAGATGCTGAACGTGCTCACCATCGACGAATGGCGGGAGAAGCTCGAGCGAAACGGCATGCGGGTCGAGACCGAGGTTCCCTACGCGACCCGCATGGCGGCGAGCCTGTGGGAGGCGATCGCCACCATCACGGGCGGCGTGGCATATTGGGTGGCGCAGGGTGCGACGACTCCGCGCAAGATCCAGCAGTCGGCCGGGCTCGTGCAGCCGGATCGCGGCTGGATCGGTAGCCTCTGCTTCGTGGCGCTCCTGCCCCTGATCCTGCTGTCCGCGATCCAGCGCAACCGGCCCCCCTACGCCGGGCGCTTCGTCGTCGCGCGTCGCGTCGTCCGTGGCGAGGGCGAACGGCTCGAGGTGAACGACGCGTGAAGATCGCGATCGCCTACGACTACCTGATCCAGATGGGCGGGGGAGAGCGGGTCGTGCAGGCCCTGCACAAGATCTTTCCCGACGCTCCGATCTACACGGTGGTCTACTGCCCGGACACAATGTCCGACGACTTCCGCGAGATGGACATCCGCACGTCCTTCGTGAATCGCCTGCCGCTCTCGCACAAGAAGTTCGAGCTGTACATCCCCCTCTATGCCTTCGGAATGGAGCAGTTCGACTTCCGCGAATACGACGTCGTGCTCAGCGTGAGCACGATGGTGGCGAAGGGGGTCGTGACGGGGCCGCGCACGTGCCACGTTTCGCTCTGCTTCACGCCGATGCGCTGGGCGTGGGACCTCTATCACAACTACATCTCCGAGTTGAAGGACGCGCGGCTCGTGCGTTGGGCCTTTCGTTTCTTCACCCACTACTACCGCATCTGGGACATCGCCTCGGTCTCGCGGGTGAACTACTTCATCGCAGGCTCCGAGGTCGCCTCGCGGCGCATCCGCAAGCACTACAGCCGCGACTCCGATGTGATCTATCCACCCGTCGACTGCGGGGCCTTCAAGCCCAACGGTCAGCCACCGGAGGAGTTCTATCTCGTCGTTTCGCGTCTGGTCTACGCGAAGCGGATCGACGTGGTGGTCGATGCCTTCGCGAAGACGAACCGCCGCCTGATCGTGATCGGGCAGGGCGAGCGCCTTCCCCTGCTGCGCAAGACCGCCACTCCGAACATCGAATTCCTCGAGTACCAGCCCGACGAGGTCGTGCACGATCACTACGCGCGCTGCAAGGCGCTCTTGTTCCCCGGCGAAGAGGATTTCGGGCTCACCCCGGTGGAGGCCCAGGCCTGTGGTCGTCCGGTGGTGGCCTACGCCGCGGGCGGTTCACTCGAGACCGTGATCGATGGGGAGACCGGCGTGTTCTTCCACGAACAAACGCCCGACGCGCTGAACGTTGCCCTCGACCGATTCGAAACCATCGAGTTCGATCCCGCGCGTGCACGGTGCAACGCCGAGCGCTTCGACTTCGACGTCTTCGAGAAGCAGATCAAGTCCTACATCGAAGCCAAACACGACCAGTTCGAAGGCGACTTCTACGGTTAGTCCCTCGGAGCCGGCTTGCTCGCCGCGATCAGCATCTGGTCGCCGAGACGCGCGGCGTTCAGGAAGACGTTCGCGAGGCCGATCATTGCGAGCATGAGCTTCGAGCTGGTGAAGCGGGTGTACCAGGAGAGGTGCTGCTGGCGCGCCTCGCTCTCGGCCTGGGGCTTCTTCAGGAAGCGCACCCAATCGTTGATGTAGATGGTGTTGCTCGCGAGCTTCTCGACGCGCAAGCCGCCCCCTTCGAGCAGCCGCCGCAGGGAGCGATGCGAGAAGTAGGTCAGGTGCTCAGGCGGCATCACGACGTAGGCGCTGGAACCGATGAAGCGCATGGTGACCCCGTAGCGGTTCGGGCAGTCGGCGACGTAGACCCCGCCCGGTCGCAGCAGACGGGCCACCTCCGCGATGAAGTCGCGCGGCGCGGGGGCGTGCTCGATCACGTTCCACATCGTCACCCCCGCGTAGCGGTCGGCGGCCAGGCCCGAATGGAGGAAGTCGACGGAGTGCACCTCGGCACCGGAACGCTCCCGGGCCACTTCCGCGGCGCCCGGAGCGTATTCGATGCCCTCGAGTTCGGTCCAGCCGCGGCTTCGCGCGAAGGCCAGGAATTGTCCCCCACCGCAGCCCACGTCGAGCAGGGGGCCGCGGCCGGCGCGGCGCTCGATGTCGGCCAGGGCCTCGTCCCAGATCGCTTCGTAGTGGCGATAGTCGTGCTCTTCGCGTTCCCAGCACTGACTCGACTTCGTTTCCTCCTCCTTCGCAACGTAGTAGTCGGAGAGTTCGCTCTCGCTCGGAACGGGGAAGAGGTAGATGGCCTGGCAATCGCGACAGGCGAAGTGGGAGAAGCCCTCCTTCTCGAACGCGGGGGTCGCAGCCTGGCTCGAGCAGACGGGGCACGTGGCTGGGGACGTGGGCGCTGGGCTTTCGGCGGGATTCATTCCAGGTATCCGAGGGCTTCGAGGTGTTTGCGCGTCGCTTCGTCGAGGTCGGCGCCCAGGGCCTGCGCACCGCTTTCGCTTCCAACCTGATTCGGAATGCCGTGGCTTTCGATGAAGCGCAGTGACGTCGCGCTGCGAACATCCTCGCGCAGGGCATCGAGCCGCGGGCGGCCCGGCATGTCGCGTCCCAGGGGCAGGTCGAGCAGGGCGAGCAGGGTGGGGGCCACATCGAGCAGGTGGCCTCGCTGGAGGAGCACGCCCTCGCGCACCCCGGGGCCCACCATCAGCAGCACCCCGAGGTCGGTGTGGGTGCCGGAGATCCTCTGGGTGCTGTCGATGAAATCACTCAGGGCGAAGCGCTCCTCGTCGATGTGAAACTCCGGGTCGTGGGTCGTGCTCGGCAAATAGCGGATCTGCAGGCCGAGACCCTGATGATCGCGCACCTGGAAGACGGCATCGTCGTTCGACGCCCAGCGAACGCGTTCGAAGGCCAGCCGGAATTCGCCGAGATCCGCGTCGCGTCGGCGGGGCCGCAGAAAGACCAGGTCGCCGATGTTGGTGGCAAAGACGCGATCTGCGATGCCGAGTCGTTCGAGCAGAGCACTGGAGCGGATGCGCGGCATTCCGAAGCGGGTCAGGTTTCCGGGCTTTTGGCCGTGGTCGGAGACGATGACGAAGCGCGCATCGTCGGGCGCGCAATCGACGATGCGTCCCACACTTCGGTCGGTGGCTTGGTAGATCGCGGGGATGGCGTTGCGTTCCGAAGGGGAACGTTTGCGTGTGAGCGTCGGGAAGGCTTCGGGGCGGTAGTGGGCGAAGTAGAGGTGTTCGATCGCGTCGACGTGATGTTGATAGAAGATCGCCAGGTGCGGATCGAAGCGATCGATCAGGCCGCAGAACACGTCCGCGGAGAGCTCCGATTGAAGACTGCGACGTTCGACCTCCAGGGCCGCCGCATCGCCGGGTTCGGTACCCACGGTGTCGATGTAGCGCTCGAGGCGCTCGAGATTGCCGGGCCTGGCACCGGCCTTCTTCGCGGCGTCGATCCAACGCGACCTCGTTGCGTGATCCACCGGGGTGCGCGTGTGTTCGAGGGCCTCGATCTCCTTCAGGAAGCGAACGTCGTCGGGGATCGCGCGGGTGTCCTGGGCGAGCCATCCGGGGACGAGAAAGCCGTTCGCTTTCGCGGGAGGCCAGGTGATGAGGTAGCCCAGGAGGCCCGTGCTGAGACCGGCCTCATCGGCGATCTGCCAGACGCGTTTCGCCCGCACGTCTGCGGACGTGGCCCAGAAGTCGACGACGCGGTGTCGCTCGGCATCGACGCCCGTCGCGATGGTCGTCCAGAGGGAAGGCGAGATCGAGGGTTGCGGAACGACGAGTTCACCGCGCGCGCCGCGGGCGATCAGCGCGTCGAAGTTCGGCAGGCGCCCCTCCGCACGGAGTTCGTCGATGATGTCCCAGGACGCGCCGTCGATTCCGATCAAGTAGACCGGGGAAGGGCGGCGCGGTTGCGCTTCGGGGGTGCAGGCCGCGAGCCCGATCGCAAGCAGGAGTGCGCCGATCGCGGGTTGTGCGAACCGCGAACACCTCGGGGTCCGTGCCCCCCGCTTCCCAGCGATTCGATCCCGCAAGCACGCACCCGGCATGGCGAGACATTCGCGCGGGCCGTCTTTGCGGTCAATCGCTCGCTAAGCTCCGCGCGACCATGGAATCCGAACCGACCCAAGCGAAGCCGGTGAACGTCGTGAGGAGGATCGGTCCCCCTCTCGTGTTGCTCGTCGTCGCCGGCCTGTGCCTCGTCGAGTTTTCAATGATCCGAGATGGGACGGCGCTCGTTCGCACTCTGCAACCGGTCGAGAGCGACGACGATCTCCTCTCACACGACCGCGTGTTGGGTCCCGAGTTTCGGATCTTCGACTGGATTCGACGCGAACTACCGCCGGGCACGGCGATATCGATCGACTTCGAAAACGAGTACGACATCGAAACGCTCCGGCGCATCACGCGGATGTGGTTGGCGCTGCTTCCCGGCTACCCGGTGGTCTCGGGCGCAAACCGCCGGATCTGCCCCCTGGACGTGTGTGGCGAGGGGGATGGAACCGTCTTGCAGCGAGGCTCGAAGCTGGTCTTGCTGCGGCGGAACGAGCCGTAGATGGGGGGCGACGTCTGGCTTGCGACGCTGGGTTGGTTGGCCCTGGGTGTGCCGGCGGGCGCGGTGCTCGCGCGCGCGGGGCGCACCGAGTTGGCGCTGGGCATCGTGCCCTTCGCGGGTTGGCTGGCGCTCGTGATTCCCCCCCTGGTCGCGGCGTGGACCCTCGGTTCCCTCGACGGCCTGGCTTCGAAGGCGGCCATCTCATCCCTCGTGATCGCAGGCATGGTGGCGCTGTCCCTGCGAGGCGAAGGCCCGCCCGCAGCGCTGAGGCTGAACCGCGTTGCCATCGTCGTTGGCATCGGGCTGCTTGGCCTGGGCGCGGCCGTCAATCTCGAAGCCGGTCTGGTCCTCGCCGAGGGCTACCCCAGCTATGCGTGGGACGGCTATCAGATCTGGCTGCTGCGAGCGAAGGTGCTCGCCGGGGTGTCGGAGTTTCCGGCTGCGTTTTACGCCGAACCCCAATTGGCCCGTTCCCAGTGGCAGTATCCCATTGCCTTCCCTGCGTACCTGGCCGCGATGATGAAGTGGGCCTCCCTCGAATTGCGAAGCCTCCACGTTCCGATCGCGATCCTCGGAGCCCTGATTCCCTTCGCGACGTTTTCATTGCTGCTGCGAGTCGTCTCTCCCTGGCTCGCCGCGGCGGTCGTCGCATCACCACTTGCTGTGCCCGGTCTGGTGCGCGCACATCACGAAGCGCTGGCCGATCCGTTGCTCGTGATGGTGGCGCTGGCGGGATGTGCGTGCGCGCAGCTCGGAAGCGTGCGCGGAGATCGCGCTTTGCAGGTCGTCGCCGGTGCGATCCTCGCCCTCGCGGTGATGATCAAGAACGACGGGACGTTCTGGGTGCTGGCGTGCGGGCTTTCGTGCCTGGCCCTGGCGTGGATTCGGCATCGCGACATTGCGGGCTCGATCGCGCTCGGTGCGCGCATCGTGCTACCGAGTGTGGCGATGTTCTTGGTGTGGGATCTGACGTCTCGTCATCTCGGCGTGGTCAACGCGATCCCCTTCGACACCTCGGAGTTCGCGGCGCGACTACCCGTCGTCATCCATGCGGTGGCCGTGGTGCTCTTGTCGGGCCCGGGAATGCTCACCGTGCCGGGCTGCATCGTGGCGGTCGTTGCACTCTCTCCCGGTCCGCCGCTCGCGCGGGCGGGTTTCGCGGCGGCGTTGTTGGCGCTCCCGGGGATCTACCTCGCTGGCATCGTCTTCATCCAGTGCGCGATCTACATCCCGCCGCCATACGACATCGAGTGGCTACTCGAGACCTCGATCAACCGTCTGATCTATGGGGTCGTCCCGGCGCTCCTGCTGTGCGCGGTTACGGCAGCGGCGCTACGCGACGCGATGGCGCAGGCCGCCGAGGTCGAGGGGGATGCGGGGCTGTAGCGGGAGTGCGGGATCTGTTAGCGTGTCTGGATGCGAACGAACCGACCCTCCCGTCTCCGAGCCCTCGTCCTGACCCTTCTGCTCGGCTGCTCGCTTCCCCTAGCGGAAGCCCAGGCGGTCGATTTCAGCCCCGTGGTGCGGCCGATCGAAATCGGTTTCGACGCGGCGATCATTCGCCCGCTGCGCTTCACGGCGCTCGTGGTCGGCGGCGTGCTCCTCGCCCCGTCGCTCTTGTTGTCGCTGCCGAACGGTTCCTCGACGCGCAACGAGGCGATCGAGCTCTACTGGACGATTCCGTACGAGAGTGTCTTCGAGCGCGAACTCGGCGACTTCTAGCCTCGATCGCCTCCAGGGCTGATCAGGGCTGCGGCGGGATCATCGCGCCCCGAGCGGGCGCGGGGCTGGACCCGAAGCGCTTGTTGAGCATCTCGTCGCGCCAGGCGGCTTCCTGACCCTCGACGTCGAGTTCCTCCAGGAGCTGCTGGATTTCCCGGTGGACCTTGGGGCTGCGCGTCAGCTTGATCGGGTTCTGGACGAGGCTGAGGGACGCCAGCGCAAGGGTCGGATCGCCGAGCCCGGCGCCAGCCTGCGCGCGCAGCCAGAGAAGGCTCACCGGCTTCTTGGCGTTGAAGCACGCGTCGACGATCTCGATGGCCTCGCGAAGTCGCTCCGGATCCCCGGTTTCGATGCGCCACGATGCGCGCATGCTCGCCGCCACGATGTAGAGGGAATGCGTCGGCGCCACCCGGGCGAGGTCGGCGTCGAAGGAGGCGATGCTGCCGACGCCTTCGCTCTTTGCGAGACGCGTTGCATCCCGCACGGCGATCTCTTCGGGGGTCCATTCGATGTCGACCGCGAGGTCGCGTCCCTGCCGTACCGTCTGGAGCAGCAACGAGGCGCGCAGGCGTTCGTGATCGGGCAGGCGCTGGAGGTAGTGCAGGAGCTGATTCACCGGAGGCCTGTCGCTCTTGACGAGCAATCGCTGGACTTCGCGTTCGTCGGGGTCTTCGAGTGAATCGATGACGTCGCCGATGCGGCGACCGATCCGACTCACCCCGAGCGCCGGAATGAGTTTCCGCACATCGAGCTCCCCGGCCTTCACGAGGCGTGGAAGCGGGTCGTGCTCTCGCAGGTGGATCGCAATGTCGGTTTCGCGCGCCTCGTACTCTTCGGCGTCGGGATGCAGCAGCAGCGGAGACCGCATCTGGAGCAGGTTGCGGTCGTCGGTGGTGATCTCTCCCGTCGCGGCGTAGGCGCGACTGGCCTGGTCGTCGAGGCGGAGGTGGACGACGAAGTCCTCGCGCTCGTAGACACCGGTTCGCTCGGAGATGTCGGGGTCGAATTCGCGCAGGCGTTCGAGGTCCGGCGCCAGGGGAATGGGTTCGTTCGAAGCCGCGAACAGGAAGCCCGTGTAGACGTGCACGTACTCGAAGTGCTCGTACAGTGTGGCGACGACGCTCTTGAGCAAGTCGGTGTTCGTGAAGTGCTTCCCCAGCCACTGGACGAAGATGCCGCCCGGTTCGAGGCGATTCTCGACGAGTTCGAAGAACTCGCTCGTATAGAGGTGTGAAGCGCCGCCGGTCCACGGGTGTGAGGCCTGGGCGGCGATCACGTCGAAGCGCTGATCCGTCAGCTGCATCGACCCGCGTGCATCCCCCTCGTGAATGTGCACGCGCGGATCCGCGAAGGGGTCTCGAGCGCGAATCGAGCTCAACCAGCGATTCGCCTCGATCACCTCGCGCTCGAGTTCGATCACATCGATGCGATCGACGTGGCGTGGGATGTCCTCGACGGTGACACCGCCCCCGAGCCCGACGACCAGCATGCTCCGCGCGTCGGGTCGCAACAGCGGGCCGAGGGCGCCGAGCAGATCCGAGGGTTTCAAGCCGTCGGGGGCGGCCTCGGGCTCGTTGATCATCGATTCGGGCAGGCCGTTGGTCGACATGCGCCAACCCGCGGGCGCCTGCCGGGTCAGCAGCACCGTCGCCCCACGACCGACCTCGTAGAAACCCAGCGGCCCCTTCTTCGGGGGATTCGATCGATTGATGGGAGAGGCGCGAAGGACGCTCCACGGCTCGCCCGGCAGGAAGGCGAAGAGCAGCGCGCCGACCAGGATCGGCACCGCGAGCCGCGGCCCGCGGGTTCCCGCATGCCAGCCGACGACGATCGCGATGAGGACGTTCAAGCTGATCCCGAGGACGATGGTTCCGCGAAAGCCCAACTCCGGGAGCAGGACGAAGGCGGCGCCGATCGAGCCGATGATCGCGCCGACCGTATTCCAGGTGTAGACGCGGGCACTCGCGGGGCCGGCGTCGTCGGCGTCGCGAGCCACGATGCGCACGGCAAAGGGAAAGGTGGCTCCGATGCACACCGCCGCGGGCAGGAGTACCGCGATGGCGAAACCGACGTCGAGGAGCATCGGGTCGCGCAGCTCGAGCGCCAGGGTCAAGGCGGGCGCGTAGTCGATGACCGCGAAGCCGAGGACGGTGAACACCGCGACGCCGAGCTGGCAGAGCACGAAGGCGTGCTGGCTACGCGTGACGGAATCGGCGAGGCGACTCGAGATCGCCGACCCGATGGCGATGCCCGCGAGGAAGCTCGCGAGCATGGTCGCGAAGGCGTAGATGCTGCCGCCCAGCAGCTGCGAGAGCAGCCGCACCCACAGCACCTCGTAGGTAAAGGAAAGAGCACCCGAGAGGGTCATCAGCGGGAGGATCAGATGGAAGCCGCTGCGCCCGGCAACCAGCGGCCCGTGGCTGGCCGCGCCGGTCCTCTCGAGGTGGGCGATGCGCACCAGATAGATGGCGATCAGGAAGACGAGGACGTTGATCGCCGCGGCGACGTAGACCGTCTGTCGGATCCCGAGGGCAGGGAGGAGTACGAACGCCGCGGTCAGGGTGCCGACCACGGCTCCCCCGGTGTTGATCGCGTAGAGGGCGCCGATGCGTGTGCCGATCTCGCTCTCGTTCGTGACGACGTGGCGTGACAGCAGCGGGAGGGTCGCCCCCATGAACATCGTCGGCACCATGATGATGGCGAAGGTCGCGAGGAGATAGAACAAGGCGATGCCGAGGGGCGAGCTGTGCTCGAAACCCGGCTGGCCGCCGAACAGGGCGACCAACAGCTTCGTCGAGAGCGAAATGGCCAGGGGCACGAGCAGGGCGGCGATGCCGATTCCGAACTCGAGCGCGCCGTAGAGCGCGAGAGGCCGCCCGGTGCGTGCCGCGATGCGCCCGCCGACCGCGGCCCCCGCGGCCAGCCCGGCCATGTAGGCGGCCAGCACCGTGGCCACCGCGAGTTCCGAGGTGCCGAAGACGAAGGCGAACTCCTTCGTCCAGGCCGTTTCGTACATCAGTGCCGCGAGACCGGAAAGAAAGAAGCAGAGTGCAACGACGACGAAGGAGCGCTCTTTCATTTCGTTTCTTCGTCTCGCATTTCTGCTCTGTTCGGCGACCCCGCCGGAGTCGTGGGCGGGATCACCCTACCAGAGGCGAAGCGACGACTTCGTGCGGGTCGCGCGCACGCGCTGCAGGTCGCTGCGTCGTCGCCGGCGCATGCGTCGCTGGAGGGCTTGCCGCTTCGCTTCGATCTTGTCGTCGGCAGGTCGTCGGCTCTTCGGCTGATTGCGGAACTCACAGAAGTCTTCGTACGACTTGATCTCGTGCTTGAGTTCCCGGGCGACCAATTCGATCATGATCGCGTCGTCGATGTAGCCGATCCCCGGAATCCGATCGGGAATCAGGTCTTCGGGGTCGGCGAAATAGGCCAGGGCGTCGAGGACGCGCGCGCGGTCGCGCCCCTCGAGGCGCCACTGCTCGTCCCGCACCATGTCGATCAGCTGCCGGAGGATGCCGATCCGGCTGCGGACGAACTCGGGCGAGTCGGCGTGGTCGGCCTCGTCGACCAGGGCGAGGGCCGCCTCGACCACCTTCTGGTCGTCGGGACTCTTCTTGCCGCCCCGCGATTGCTTCAGCCGTTCGCGGAAGTACTTGATGTCGCGCCGGGTCAGCTCGAAGCTGACCTTGATCGAGGGCTCGTTGGGCATACAGCAGGACTCCGGCGCAGAAGGGTGGCGAAAAGGGGGTTCGAACGGGGTCGGGGGGACGTCAGCGGCGTGATGCCCCGGCGAGCAGCGCGTGGGCTATTCGACGATGTCCGCCGCGATCGACACGTTCTCGACACCGGCCAGGCGCGCCGCATCCATCACCTCGACGAGGAGCGCGTTCTTCGACTCCTTGTCGGCCTGGATCACGACCGCGCCCTGCGGGTTCTCGGCGCGCAGGCGCTCGATGTTGGCGCGCAGTGCGCGCGGGTCGACCTGGCGACGATCGATCCAGATCTGATTCTTCGAAGTGATCGCGACGAGGATGTTGCCGCGTTCCTTCTTCGTCGCGGTGGCGGCGCCGGGTCGACTGATGTCGATGCCCGACTCCTTCACGAACGAGGCCGTCACGATGAAGAAGATGAGCATGATGAACACGACGTCGAGCATCGGCGTCAGGTTGACCTCGCTCTCCTCTTCTCCCGAATCCCTGCGGCGCTTTCTCATGACGGCTTCCTTTGTTCTCTCGATGTCTTTCGATTGGGTTCGAACGGGGTTCGACGAATGATCCCCGCGTTGGGATGGCGCACGCTCAGGTGCTGTTCTCTTCCTTCTCGATGTGATCGAGCCACTGCTCCGCTTCCTTGCGCGTCTTGTCGAACTTCCTGGCCTGCACGAAGGTCGACTTGGCGGCGAAGAGCTTTCCCGTGTTGTAGAGCGCAATGCCACGAAGCAGGTGGGCCGAACCCGGCTTGTCGAGCCCGCCCTTCTTGATCGCATCCTCGAGTCGTTCGGCCGCCTGTCCCCATTCCTCGCGCTGGAGGTAGACCTGGCCGAGGCGGACGTAGAGGTTTCCGTCCTCGGAGATCTCGGCGGCGCGCCGGAGCGGCGGCAGGGACTTCTCGAATTCGCGTGCGGCGATCCAGCTGTTTGCGAGGAGTTGCAGGGAATCCGGCTCGGCTTCGATCGAACCATCGTCGATCCCCCTCTGCAGCACCTTGGCCGCCGGGTAGGGCAGCTCGGCGTAGAGGAAGGCACGTGCCAGGCGTCGCAATTCCTTGTCTTCGGTGAGCAACCCCTGCTCGTAGGCGATCTGCTGGATCGAGAGGGAGGCGGGATACTTCTCGAGGGCGCCGTAGATCAGGCCCAGCTGCACCCAGTAGTTCTTCTTCGGAAAGAGGGTGATCAGCTCCTCGAATATCGGCGCCGCCATGCGGTAGTTGTTGCGCTGCACCCAAAGCGCGGCGAGCAGCTGGAGCCAGCTCTCCTTGGGCTCGTCGGCGACCTCGAGTGCCTTGCGGGTGTTCGCGATGGCGAGGTCGAAGTTGCCGAGCTGGAAGTTCGCGATACCGAGCAGGTAGTAGGCCAGCGGGTCTTCTTCCTGCGACCAGCGGAACCACTCGTAGATCGCCTGGATGGCGTCGTCCCACTTGTAGAGCCCGGCCATCAGCTGGGCCACGTTGAAGCGGAGCTTGGTCTCCTGGTCGAGGGGAAGGATCCTCTCGTCGATCGACTTCTGGAACGACTTGATCGTCTGGTCGAGATCCCCGGCGCCGTAGTGGAGCAGACCCTCGATCTGATAGACCTTGGCGCGCTCCATGGCGTTGAGGCGCTTGGGGTTCAGCCGCCCGATCAACGCGAGGCCGACTTCGGGGCTCTGCTCTTCCGACTGCTCCATCGCCGCCGCGAGGTAGCGGTTGATGCGCGTGTTGACGGGATTCGCAAAGGCGCGCGACTTGCGCGAGAGCATCTCCTCGACGAAGTCGGGTCGTTCCTGTCCCGGGGGCGGCCCGGGAATGGCGTCGATGATGTCCTCGGGGTGGACTTCGGGTTCGCTCTCCTCCGCCGCTTCGACTTCTTCGGCGGCGCTGCTTTCCGTGGTCGCTGCATCCCCCGCCGCCGCATCGGCTTCCTGCGCATACACGGGAGCGGCGGCGAAGAACGAGAGCGCCGCCGCGAGAGCGATCAGCGGGAGCGTTCGCTTCGCGATCATCGGCGACCCTCCTTCGGCAGCTCGAACTCGAGGCGGATCAGCTGATTGGGTCGCGCCACCGGCGCGCCGCCTTCCATCTTCGGGTTGTAACGCCACTTGCGAACCGCGCGGATGGCTTCGCGATCGAAGATGTATGGAGGCTTCGAGCGGTACACCTCCACGTCGGCGGTGGTGCCGACCGGGGTGATGGTGAAGCTCACGTCCACGTAGCCCTCGATGCCCTGCTGCTTGGCGCGCGGCGGATAGGTCGGCTCCACGCGGACCAGCGGAACGGCCTCGCGATCGCCACCACCCGCGGAGGCGATGTCGGTGGCGCTCTCGAGTTCGAGGCCCGTATCGATGTTGGGGGAGATGTCGGCGACCGCGTCCCCGGGGTTCAGGTTCTGCGAGAGGTTGAGATCGGGGGGCGGCGGCTGCTGATCGGGCTTCTGTCGTTGAGGCTTTTCGCGCTTCTTGGTCTCGGGGGTCGAATCGCGCTTGAGGCGGACGAACTCGATCGAGAGATTGCCACCCGCATCCTTCAACTGACCCGTCACCGACACCAGGGCCTGCATGATCCAGAACAGCGCGAACGCCGTCACCGCGCCAAGGAGTATGGCGCCGATGAAGCGTCCGGGGCCTCTTTGAATCGGGGGGTTGGGTGCACTCATGGCTGCTTTCCCCACATCGCCAGGTTCAACTCTTCTCGCTTCTGCGCAGACGGGTGTCCGCGGCTCAGTGATCCAATTCCAGGCTGTCTTCGATGCGCTGCGATTCGTCCTTCGCAAAGCGCATCAGCTGGACACTGAAGATCATGCCGGAAATCGCGGCCACCATGCCCGCCATGGTGGGGAGCGTCGCCTTCGACACACCGGCCGCCATGCCGCGCGCGTTGCCGCTGCCGCCGGCCATCACGTCGAAGACCTCGATCATGCCCGTCACCGTGCCCAGGAGACCCAACATCGGTGCCACCTTGATGAGAGTCTGGATCGGGCCGAGCCCCGACATCAACTTGAGGCGTACATCGCTGATCAGCATGCGGCGGATGTGACCGCTCTCCCAGGAGTGGCGGTCGTAGCGGGTGTCCCAGATCGAACGGATGCGCTCGACTTCCTTGCGATGAAGCGTGCGGAAGTAATAGAAGCGCTCGTAGATCAGGGTCCACATCACTGCGGTCGCGAACGCGATTGCGAGCAGGACGTCACCGCCCTGCTCGATGAAATCGCGGACCTTTGCGATGAACTCAATCTCCCACATGGTCGCGTTCCGAGCGTGCGGCGATCAGACCCGCGCTCTGTTCGTCGAGCACGTCGATGATGTAGCGAGTGCTGTTCGCGAGGGTGTCGTACAGAAGTACGAGCGGGATCGCGGCACACAGGCCGAGCATCGTGGTCACGAGGGCCTCGGAAATACCACCGGCCATCATCTTGGGATCACCGGCACCGAAGAGCGTGATCGCCTGGAAGGTCTGGATCATACCGGTGACCGTCCCGAGCAGACCGAGGAGCGGTGCCAGGGCGGAGACCGTCTTCACGATCCAGATCAGGCGGGTGACCGATGCCGATTCACGGAGCACCGCTTCGTCGAGCTTGAGCTCGAGGGTCTCGGCGTCGACGTCGCGGTTGTCTTCGTAGACCGAGAGCACGCGACCGAGGGGATTGCCCTTGTCGACATGGTCGCTGCGCTGCTGGGCCGCCACCTTGCGGCCGGTGCGCCAGATGATGAACCAGCGGATCAGGCCGAGCAGGAAGGCCGAAGAACCCAGGGTGATGATCACGGCACCCACCGCACCACCCTGGCCGATGCGCTCGGTGACGCTCGGCGTATCCGTCAGGGCGTTGAGCAGGGTGCCGCGCGAGGGGTCGAGGGCCAGCACTTCGACGCCTTCCGTCAGCTCTTCGAACGGTTCGACCGTGCTCAGGTACTTCGAGGGAGGCTGCCGCGTCAGTTCGCGCAACTTGTTCTCGGCGGGTTCCCAGACGAGGAACTTGCCGCCACTGACCGCGTTGAACGGACCGGCGCGCACCACCGACTTCGTTTCCGTCTGCCCCTCACCGGTGAGCACCGTCGCGTCGAAGCGAACGACTTCACCCTGCTGGGTCATCTCGCGCTGCAGTTCGAACCACAGCCGCTCGAGATCGGCGGTCGAGGGGAGTTCCTTCGAGCGACCGAGCTGGTCGAGCATATCCTTGCGGCCCTGGAGCTGGGAGCTGATCAGCGAATCCCAGACCTGGCCACTCAGGTCGTTCGACACCTGCCGCACGACGCCGAAGAGCTCGCCCATCTGACCGAGTTGTTCTGCGAGGTCGGCTTCGAGTTCGCCGATGCGACGTTCGTTGTCGTTGTAGCTGCCCTCGTACTGGAGCGAGAGCTCTTCGAGGCCCTTGAGCTTGGCCTTGGCTTCGGTGAGCAGCTGCTCCTGGTTCTCCTTCGCGGCTTCGAAGGCTTCCAGGCGCTGTTTGTTCTCTGCCTTTTCGGTTTCGAGGCCCTTCTCGACGAGGTCGAGGAGTTCGAAGAGATCGGTCGCCTTGTCGGCTTCCTGCGCGACGGCGGGAAGCGCGGCCATACAGAGGGCAGCCAAGCAGAGCGCGGCCGCGAGGGCGAGGCACGTTTTTCGAAGATTCATTTTCGCTTACCCCCGAGCGTCCGACGGTGCCGGCAGCGGCAGGTTGATCAGATCCGGCGCGGATTGCTTGCGGGCAATCTTCAGACCGTGGCGAATCGCGGAGCGGAAGGAGCCGTCGAGGGCGACCCAGGACCGCGTCTTCTGGTCCCAGCGACCCTGGAGGGTCTCGTCGAGGCTCTGATAGACGAGGGCGATGCGGCCGAAGCGCAGGAAGTCGACCGTGGTCTCCTTGTCGCCGATCACCAGCGAGGCGCGATAGGCCTCGATGGTGCGGCCGTACTCGTTCTCGATCTGGTAGGCCTCCATGATCGCGCGGAACTTCTCGGGGGTCGTGACGTCGGCACGCTCCATCGTCTCGCGGAGCTTCTCCATGCGCTCGGTGCGCTCGTCGAGCAGGAAGGGCACGTCGAGTTCGACGAACTTCTCGATGGCCTCGATCATGCGAACCATCAGCGGCGTCACGCTGCGGCCGACGCTCTGCACCTGCCCGACCTGCTGCACCAGCGATTCGATCTCGCCTTCCTGCGAGGCAATCAGCTTGAGGATCTGGGCGTTGTACTGCTCGATCGAATCGATCTGCTTGAGCGTGGTGCGGTACTGGCTGAGCAGGCTGTCGGTGGTGTCGCTGATCTCGTCGATCTGTTTCTGCACCTGCGCGGCGTCTTCGTTGCCTTCGCTGCGGGCGTCGACCAGTTCGCCGAGCTCGCCCTCCTGGGCGATCGCCATGGAGCCCGCGAGCACAACCGCGGCGCCGAGCCCGATGCGTGCAGCGGTCTTACGCGCTGTCCAAAACATGAAAACTCTCCTCAAACTCCTCGGTGTCTTGACCACACCGTCGTCCGGCCGCGCCATCGTTGCCCGCGGCAGACATTCCATTGCCTGGATGAAATCGAACGCTTGAAATCGAGCGGAACCCCGATGCCCGGTTCCCCGACTGGGAGTCGCGGGCGCTGAAGGGATGGTTGGAATTCGAATGTCGACTGCTGCTTGAACCTGATCGTGCGAGCGAAACGGTCGGTCTCTCTCGCACCTGCATTGCTACTGAACCATCCGCGTGTCTGGCGTTGCCGCCGTCGTCGGGTTGCCGCAGTGAGCGACCCCTGGTTGTCGAACTCGCGCACATTTTGGAAGGCAAACCGTGCGCCTTCGATCGGATCCTCGGTGTGCCCGACCCTGCCACGAGGTCGAGCGGCGGCGTGCCGATCGGGTGGGGGGTGAGCAACCGGGTGCAGCATTATTACCGATCGGCTCTGGCGCTGCACCGCCTTGGAATCGTCTTGGAAGGCAGCGCGTTGCAAGTCGAGTCGCGGATTCAGCGGCGCGCCTCGGGGCCCACGAAGCCGATGCCAAAACGCTTGGCCTCGGCGCGCGTCAGCATCGGAACCGTCGATACCATCGCGCGGCGCTGCGCAGGCTCGAAGGTGGGGCCGTTTCGCGCCGCAGAGATCAGCAGGGTCGCCACCGGGTCCCCCTGGCCGACGACCTCTTCGAGCGCCTGCGCGAGTATTGACGCTTCCTCCTGAGCCGATTCACCGATCTGGAGAAGACAAAAGAGAAGCCGCTTTGCGACGGCCTGCGCTCGCGGGTTTCGGCCCAGGGTCTCGCGATCGAGTTCGGCGGCCTGTTCGTAGGCGCCGAGCAGGACGAGGGTCGTGGCCTGGCGATGACGCGCCCGGAGTTGCTCACTGGGATCCGCGGCGTCCTCGTTCTGCAGCACCTGCGGCCAATCCCGCGGGATGATGCCGTGATCGGTTGCCCAGCGGGGAGCGTGTTCGATGATGGAGAGCGGATCGAACCCCGTCCGGCGGTCGAAGGGCACCCCGGCCGCCGCGTAGTAGTCCGCGATCCGATCCAGGTTGACCCGGTTGCGATCGTTCGTACGGAGATAGACGGCGGCCGTGATGGTGCGGAAGACCAACATCCAGCCTTCGGTGCGCTCGAGGTGTCGGGTCATGATCGGCGTCTCACGGTTGGCGCGGCGCTGGAAGGGCATACCGCTGCCGAAGAAGAGGTCGATCTCGTGGCGGTCGAGGAGGGTCTCGATCGGGATCTCCGACTGCCAGCCGCGTCGTTCGATCGCCACGCCGTCGTCGCGCGTGGCGCGCGGGATGTTCATCGAGCCGTTGATGAAGGTCATGACCTTCGGGCCGAGCCAGTAGCCGAGGAAGTTGCCACTCGAGTAGTCGTTGAAGATGCGCCCTTCGACGCCGCTATCCGCCAGGAACCAGATTGCATGCGCTTGATGCTTCGCGGCGGGGTAGGGGGCCGCGTAGGTTCGTGCGTTGACGGCGCGCGAAATCATCGGCCATGCGCCGAGGGAGAAGAACGCCCAGGCAGTGGCCACGGCGAGTACCGCGCACATGCCGCTCGCGGCGCGACCCCGGCCTTCGAACGCACCCGCGACGCGCAGGGTATGACCGAGGGCCAGCAGCACGAAGATCACCATCCAGCTGAAGCGAACCGCCAACAGCATTGCGACCAGCGACGCCGCCGCGATCGCCAGCAGAACTGGATCGAGGAGTGGCTGCGCTTGCGATCCACGAGATCGTTCGCGCCGCCGGGCCCGCGCGGCGAAGAGAAGCGAGATCGGTAGCCCGATCATCGCAAGCCAGGTGGCACCCCAGGAGAGCAGTGACGGAGGCAGGTTCGCCTTGGGAAGGGTCAGTAGCGGAAAGCGCGACCACTCGTCGACGACACTCGCGAGTGAAGGCGTGTCGGAACCCGCGATGAAGTAGAGCAGGTGCGGTCCAGCTCCCTCCGGATTGACGAACGTTGCGAGCGTCCCGACGACCAGCGCGCTGGCGAACATTCTCAGTCGCGCAGTGGAGGCGGTGAATCCGTTCTGGGGAATCCACGCCGCGAGCGCGGCCGCGCCGGTGGCGGTGGCCAACAGGATCGGCCCGAGCAGGAACGCGGCGTGGACGTTCGCCCAGCACCCGAACAACACCGCGGCGAAGATCGCGGCGCCCATGGGCTTGCGTCCAGCCGACGAAGTGCCCGTCGACCCGTCGAGCACGAGTCTCTGCACGAGCAGCAAGGCGAACGACACGGTCAACAACTCCGGACGAAGTTGAAACAACCGATACGCCGACAAGGCCGCGAACACTGCGGTGGCGAGGCTTGCGAACGCGATCGAGCCACTGGTTCGCAGGAGGGCGCGCGCGGCCATCCAGAGGATCGTGGCCACCAGCGCGGTGTGGAAGACCCGAAGCCCCTGGAACCCCGTCGCGGCCTCGAGACCGTGGAGCAGCACGCCAGCCAACCAGGATGCGGGCGCGGGAATCTCCTGCGCGGTGAAGAGCAGGGGATCCGCGTCGAGCCAGGGCCCTGCGGCCGCGTAGGCCCTTCCCATGGCGAGGTGCCACCAGGTGTCTTCGGCGAAGACGGGCTGCCCGACCGACACGAGGGTGGCCGCGACGACGACTGCGGCCGCCCCGAAGCTCAGCCACGTCGCGACGCGCATGCTCACTGGGGCATGTAGTGAATTCGCATTCCGACGCGTAGACGGAAGAACCACGGATCGATCTCGTGTTCCCACGCGGCGCGGTACGTGTCTTCGAGCAGGAGATCGTCGGGATTGATCGTCCCGCCGGGCCCGCCTTGGAACGTCACGTCATCATCGAGCGAGACGTCGCGGTCGCCCATCACCTTGTATGCGTTGACGCCGACGAAGACCGCCGCGCCGAAATCACCGAAGCGCCCGGGGATGTACTCGACCTCGAGACCCGGACCGATGCCGTCGACGTCGAGGGTCGTCTTGTCCCGGAGATAGATCTCGCGGATGTTTGCACCGAATGGAGTGTTGATACTCCCGGAGATACCGTTGACGTCGTCCTTGACCGCGGCAGCGACGCGACCGGTGACGTCCAGGCTGAAGCGCGACCAACCGAACGACGGCTTGATGTTGATCGTTCGACCCCGGTACTGGATCGGAATGGAGATACCGACTTGCGCCGAGTACTGCAGTGTCTGGACGACCGATTCGGTGTGCGATCCGACCCCCTCCAGCGAAATCGTCGAAAGCGTTTCGATCGGCCTGCTCACTTCGGGGAGACTGATGGTGCCGAGATTGCCTTCCGTCGCGATGGTACGCGTGGGCGGAAAGGAGGCCGACACGGAGCCACTGACGAACAAGCGTGGATCCACGTCGAACGGGAGTTCCAACAGAATCGGTGAGGCCAGCTGGAACTCGATGCCCACGCTGGGCCACAAGGTCAGGTCCGATGCATCGTGCGAGGGGCGAAGGATCGCGGGTTCGGTAAACGACTGAGGAGGAAGGGTGCGGGGGTCGACCCCGGGTGTAACGGAGCCCTGGGTACACGGCGCGAGGATACTTCCCCCCGGACCACCGTGGTCACAGGAACTCGAGACCGCCGATTCCTGGGTCTGTGCGGAGAACTCGCCGGAGAGCGAAACGGCAGGAATCCAATCGCGCAGTCGCGATCGCCTGGTTTCTGTGTCACTTCCCGTTTCATCGGCGAACGCGACGGTCGTCGAACCAAGCGCGAGTGCGCCGGTGACCGCGAACGCGATCACCGAACGGACTAGTCTATTGACCCTAGCAGGCATAGCTGCCTAGTATTACAACATCGCCAAGGGATGGCACACCTGCGTCGTCCCACCGTCGTTCGCCTGCTCGATCGACGGCTCGCCACGACCGACGACCCGAGAACCCCGACCGCAGGAATCGAACGCGCCCGATGCAGACCCCCCTTCCCCTCGTTCACCGTCTCCAAGCGTCGTTCATTGCGTTGATCGCACTCGCGTGGCTGGGTGCGGTCGCGACACCGCAAAGCGCCTCGGCACAGCCGACCGACGCCGAAGCGGGTGACACCGCCGAGGGGGACGATCTCGAAGAGCTCTACGGCCCGGACGACGACGACGCCGCTGACGACGACATCGAGGTCATGAAGGTGCGGGCCGGCGAAGCGGAGGGCGCCGCGGACTTCGAGGCCGGCGACTCCGTTCAGGCCTTCGACGCGGCGGATCTCGAGGCGCTGGGTGCACAGAGCATCGCGGATCTCGCGAGTTTCACCCCGAACCTCGAGATCGTGACCGCAGGCGCGACCACACCGACCTTCTTTATTCGCGGCGTGGGCCTGAACGACTTCAGCGCGAACTCGTCGGGCGCGGTGGCGATCTACTTCAACGAAGTTCCGAAGAACGCGCCGGCGCTCCAGCTCGGCACGCTCTTCGACATCGAAAACGTCAACGTGCTTCGCGGTCCCCAGGGCATGGGGAACTACCGCGGTGCGTCGGCGGGCGCGATCAAGATCTATACCCGCAAGCCCACCGGGCAGTACAACGCCTATCTGCGTCAGTCCTACGGCAACTTCGACGCCATCGACATCCAGGGTGCGGTCGGCGCGCCGATCTTCGAAGACATCCTCGCGGGCCGCTTCGCCTTTCGCGTGGTCGATCGCGACGGAACCAACAAGAACCGTTGTGGTGGCGCGCCGCCTCTCGACGAGCGCAATCGCTATACGCTGGCGGGTGGCCCCACGTTTACGCGCGATCCCCTGTACTCGATCTGTGGAGAGGACGTTCTTCGCCAGGGCGCCTCGGCTCTCGGCGTCGGCGGTGAGGTCGTCACGGGCGATGGTCTCTCGACGATCGAACCGGGCCTGCCCAAGCGGGTGAACACCCAGGGCAACTGGGCGGCGCGAGGGACCCTGCTCTTTCAGCCGACCCTCGACCAGGAATGGGTCCTGACGGCCAGTGGCGGCAAGCGCGACGAGTTGACGCGCCTCGGACAGGCGTCGGGCACGCTGACCGAGGGCACGTCGACGCTGATCGGCCCCTTCGCGGAGCGGGGTCGCGGCATCCTGGGTTCTCCCGACAACTTCGGACACTCTTCCCGGGAGGTGGAGATCCGGCGTCTCGAGCTCGATCCCTGCCGGGTAGACAGCAAGTCGTTCGCCAAGTTCGGGAATCCCGATTTCGAATCCCACTGCCTGGCTCCGGCCACGACGAACGCACCCGCAAAGCAGTCGCAGGCCGCGATTCTCTCGCGACAGCTTCTTGCACGCGAACTCGCGCGTGATCTCGACGACAAACCGTGGACCGGGGAATACAACAACCCCGGCGAGACCACGCTGGAAACCTGGGGCATCTCCCTCAAGGGCGACGTGGTTCTCGCGGATTCGATCAACGTCTCCACGGTGACGGGTTACGACCACTACGATCGATTCGTCTACAACGATCTCGACCAAAGCCCCAACACCGCTTTCGAATTCTCGACCGAAGATCAGGGTTGGCAGTTCGTCCAGACGATCGACGTTTCCGGGCAGGTCTCGGAGGATTCGCCGGTCTCGTGGGTGGTCGGCGGGTTGTTCCTCTATGAAGAACTCGACATCGATGCCGAGAACTTCTTCACGGGCATTCTCGCGTTCTCGGCAGCGTCCGATCGCGAGTACCGACAGAAGCTCTGGAGTGGCGGGGCCCACATGGGTGTCACCTGGGAGTTCTGGGAGAACTTCGCCCTCGACGCAGGCGTTCGATACAACTGGGAACGAAAGAGCATGGACTACTTCCTCATCGAGGGAGAGTTCGCGAGCTTCGACCTCTTCGCCTCGGAGGCGTGGCAGGCGCCGACCGGCGGTCTCCGGCTCACGTTCAACTTCAGTGAGACCACCTACGCCTATTGGAAGTACACCCGCGGTTGGAAGGGCGGCCACTACAACGCAATCGGTGGTCGCGATGGTGTTCGCCCCGCCAACCCCGAGAAGATCGACTCCTTCGAGATGGGGCTCCATCTCGGCGTCCTGAATGGTCAGCTGACCGCGGACCTCTCGGTCTTCCACTACAACTACCAGAACTATCAGCTCTTCACGGCGCAGCAGACCGCCTCGGGCGTCGAGTTCGTGGTGTTGAACGCGAGCGATGCCGAGGTCTACGGTGCGGAGCTCGACTTCACCCTGCGGCCGAACGCCATTGGCCCGCTCAAGTGGCAGGGGCTCACGCTCCGCGCAGTCCTGGGCTGGCTCGAGAGCCAGTTCCTCGACTTCAACCAGTTCGTGTTCAACCGCATTCCGATCGACTTCACGACGGTCCTCGAACTCGATACGCCGATCCAGAACTCGGGCAACCCGCTCCTGAATTCGCCCCAGTTCAGCGTGAGCTTGACCGCAGAGCAGACCGTTCCGATCGGTCGCCTGGGTTCGCTGACCTTCCGCTGGGATGGTTCATGGCGCGACGACATCGTCTACGACGCATCGAACGGCAAGGGCGTGCCCAACATCACGGGCGAGCAGTTCCTGCCCAAGCACACCGTCGGGCAGCGTCCGTACTGGATCCACAACGCTCGCGTCGCGTACCGAACTCCCGGTGGGATCGAGATCGCGGGCTGGGTTCGCAACATCACGAACATCGCATACAAGAACTTCGCATTCGACGCGGGCCGCCTGAACAGCTCCGTGATCTACGCGGTGGGCGACCCCCGGACGTACGGCCTTCAGCTTTCGGCGGAGTTCTAGGCTCGGCCGCCGATCTCAACCGCCGATCTCAACCGCCGACGTCGTATCCGATCGCGCGGAGCTGGTTGAGTTCCATTTCGCTGATCTCGCGCGTAGGCATTTCGCCGTAGGCCTCGTCTTCTCCGAGCTTCGCATCGGCGATGCTGCGAAGGCGCCCCAGGGTTTCGGCGTCGGTCTCACTGAGGTTCCTGAGTTCCCGGGGATCTTCCGACGCGTCGAAGAGCATCTCCATGAGTTCCTGGTCGATCGGCGTGCGGACGTAGCGATAGTTGCCGTCGGCCACGGAAATGGTGATCTGCTCGTCCGTCGATCGTTGACCCCAGCCCTGGTCGAGATGCGCGAGCGCGGTTCGATCGGCTTCGGGCAGCTCTTCCCCACGGGCCGCAGCGACGATGTCCGGCACGAGGGAACGCCCGTCCGACGGGCGGTCGGTTTCGATGCCGAGGATGTCGAACAGCGTGGGCCAGATGTCGATGTTGCGCGAACGCGTGGGAATGACGACGCCTTCCGCCAGCCTGTACGGCAATGTGATGATGAAGGGGACCTCGGTCGTCTCCTTGAAGACCTGTCGGCCGTGGCCTTCGAAGCCCCGCTCGGAGAAGGCTTCGCCGTGATCCGATGTGATCACGATGATGGTGTTGTCCGCGTAGCCTTTGTCGATGAGATGTTCGATCAGGATCTGCACCGTCTTGTCGGTCCAGCGAATCGAATTGTCATAGACATCGACGTACTCACTTCCGAAGAGCGCCGACTCCTCGTCGTAGAGGTACTCGTGCACGTCCATCAGGTGTAGATAGAGGAACCAACGCCCACCGCTGTGAACACGCAGGAATTCGATCGCCGACGCGGTCACGTCCTCATCGGTGCCGCCCTTGTAGATGGTCGGCTTCTTGGCGATGACTTCGGGCTTCTGGCGGAGGGCGGGCGGGCGGTTGTAGACCTCGAAGCCCTGCTCGAAACCAAACGTCTGCGCCACCCAGCCGTTGCGAAACAGCCCGATCGTGCGGAAACCGGCATCTCGTAGGATTTCCGCCGGCAAGATGACCTCTTCGGGCAGGATGTGATCGAAGCGCGTGATTCCCGCGCGCCACGGATTGAGCGACGTCCACATCGAGGCCATCGACGACTTCGTCCACGACGATTGGGCCAGGTGACGATCGAAGCGCAGCCCCGTGCTGGCCAACTCGTCGAGGAACGGGCTGGTTTCGCGCTCGTAGCCATAGCTGCTGAGGTGATCGGAACGCAGGGTGTCGATCAAGATGAACAGGATGTTGAGGTCGTCCCGGTCGCGCAGCTGGTCGAGGTCGTCGATGCTGCCGACCTGCCTCGGATCTGCCGGTCCCTGGGATGGATCGAGCTCGATGCTGGCGTAGAGCAAGAAGGCGACCACGATACCGGCGGCGGCCAACAGCCACGGCCAACGCTGGTCGAGGATGCTTTCAGACATGGCGCGCGAGCTTAGCGCGAAGCTTCCGAAACAGACACGCAGGCGCGCCGTCGACGGAGGCGGAGCTTCCCTATGAACCGCCGACGACTATACTGCTCGAATGAATCACCGTATCGGTTCCGGCGTTTCGATGATGGCGTCGGGTTTGGCGGTCACGGGCCTTGCGTTCGCACTCGCTGCATGCGCACCCAGCGACCCACTCGAAGAGATCGAAAAGCTACAGGCACAGGGGAAGATCGAAGAGACGATCGAACCCTTGCGAGAACTGCTGGAGCAGAATCCGGGCGACGGGAAGCTTCTCTTCATCTATGGGCGCACGCTCTCGGCGATGGGGAAGGCCTCGCTCGCCGAGTGGAGCCTGCGCGAGGCCATGAAGGACCCCGAGTGGAAGGTCTCGGCCGGCCTTCAGCTCGCGGCGGATGCGGCACGCGGTCGCAACTTCCCGGCGGCCATCGAAGCGGCCACGCTCGTGCTCGACGAAGTTCCCGACAGCGTCCCGGCTCTCTTGATTCGCGCGGAGTCCTACACCTACTCGCGAATGTTCCACGAGGAAGCTCTGCAGGACGTGGCGCGAATCGAAGAGCTCGAGCCCGACAGCCTGGAGGCCATGGAGCCGAAGATCCTCGCCTTGATCGGCCTCGAACGCTTCGACGAGGTCAAAGAGGCCATGGACGAACTCGGTCGCAGGATCGACGAAGGCGGTCTCCAGGAGCAGATGTCGAGCTGGCACTGCACGACGATCTCGATCTTCCTCTGGGAGCACGGCGAGATCGACGAATCCCGTAAACGTTGGAACCAGTGCCTCGCCGAGTATCCGTCCGATCCCGAGGTCGTGACGAAGGCGCTCAACTTCTTCGACGGGCAACTCGAGTACGGGCGATCCCTCGAGATCATCCAGAAGGCGCTGGAACTCGATCCCGACAATCGGGCCTTCCGCGTTCGTCTCTCGAACCAGCTCTCGGCGTTCGGCCGTCGCGACGAGGCGGAGAAGGTGCTCCTCGAGGGAACCGAGAGCGAACGCATGGCATTGCGCACGGCCTCCTGGCTGGATCTCGCGAAGTTCTACCAGGCCCTCGAACGATGGGACGATGCCGCCGACGCGGTGGGGAAGGCGGTTTCCATCGTCGAACTCATGAGCGCGCCAGAATCCAATCTGCTGCTCGAGTACGCAGATGCACTGCTGATTGCCGGACGCTACGACGAAGCGACGGAGATCGCGGAGGACATGACGTATCGACCCCACCGGGAGATGGTCCTCGCGCGCATCGCCCAGGAGCAGGGCGACCTCGAGAAGGCGCTGGAACACTTCGAACTGGGCTTTGCGTTGTGGCCCGACAATCCGTTCGCTCGCTTCCACGCCGCGCAGGCCGCCGAGATCCTGGGCGATTTCGACCGCGCGGTCGAGCAGTACCGCTACTCGATCCGGATCGCGCCCGGTGCAACCGATGCCCGGATCCGGGTCGCGGAGATCCACATGGCGCAGCGCCACTACGGAGAAGCGTTGCAGCTGCTGCGAATCCGCTCGGACAGCGAGCCCCTCGCACCGGAGGGGGAACTCCTTTCACTGCGGCTGTGGGCTCTGGTCGGTCGAGGGGCGGATGTGGACCGGACGATCGACTCGATTCGGACCGCGGCCCCGGCATATATAGGCAGAGCACTCGCGGCCGTCGCACAGGGGATCCACGACCGGGCCGGCGCCGAACCTGCGCACCGCGTACTGCGTCTGGACGAGCATTTCGACCCGGCGAACCTCAACTACGCCGAGGCCCTGCGCTCGATCGTCGAGTACGCCCACGAAGCCGATACCGGCGTCGAAGAGGCGAACGCGGATCTCGAGACCGCTTTCGCGACCTTTCCCGATTCGCCCGAGATTCGCGAGATCGTGGCGCGTTGGGCGGAGCTCTCGGGGCGCCCGGCCCCGGAGGTCGAAGCGGCCTTCAACGCCGTCCTCGAAGTCGATGCCGAGAACGGTCGGGCACTCGAGGGACTGGCCCGGGTCGCAGCAGCCGAAGGAAAACACGCCGAGGCCCTGGCGTATTTCGAACGAGCGGCCGTGGCGCTGGCGGGCGACCCCGGTCCCGGAATCGAGGCCGCGCGCACCCTGTTGACGCTCGAACGGGAGAAAGACGCCGAAGCGCGCATCAATACCGTGATCGAGGGGCGCCCGTTCGACAGCGAAGCGACCGAGCTGCTCGCGACGATTCTCTTCGAGCGTGGGGACACCTCGGACTCGACCCTGGACTTCGCCCGACGTGCGGTGCGCTTCGGAGGGGATGAAGATGCGCTGAACCTGCTGGTTCGCATTCATGAAGCGCGCGGAGAATCCGATGCCGCTCAGCGAATCAGTGAGCGCTGGAAGGCGGCGATGAGCGGCGAGGGAGAATCGACCTGAGCCACCGGGCCAGCGACCCCGCCGGAGACCGCAGACCCGAACGATTTCGCACACTTGCTCGATACCCCCGCCTGGGAATATGGGTACTCAATGTGGGAAAAGGATTTCCCTCCCCCTGCCAGGCCGAAAAGCCTAAGTCATTGAAAAACAAGGATTTTGCAATCTGGAACGGCTCTTGCACTCATTGGGGCTGACAATCAGGATTGAATCCCGCTGGCTCGGTGCTGACACCGAGTGGCGTCGATTCAGCGGGCAGAAAGATCAAGCAAGAAACAAAGCAATCAGAAAGACCAGCAAGATTCAACAATTGTAGAATTGCAGTTCAATCAGCACAGGAGACATAAAATGAGTTCCATGCTTTCCAAGCTGCGACTGACGAGCCTGTTAGTCGTATTCGCGTTCGTCGCCGGGTTGGCGGCCACCGCGTCGGCGACCGTGCACCCGCTGGGTGGTAACGCTCGCTTCCAGGTCGGTGATGGTCTGCCGATCCCCGGTACGCTCTACCTCGCCGCTCCGGACGGTAAGGTTCTTCCGGCCCCCGGCGCGGTCGTGAACCAGACGGGTACCGACCCGATGAACCTGGCGATCCCGCCGGCCGCCCTCACGTGGAGCCCGGTTCCGTTCGTCGTCCCCGTGGCGTCGAACAACACCGCCGTGTTCCAGGTGCTGACGACTCTCGGCATTACCGCTCCGTTCGGCTCCACCCCGGTCCTCTCGGCCGGCGGCCGCACGGGTGCTGCGACGGTTTCCTACTGCCCCGGCCAGGCGGTGACCCCGACGGGTAACCCGGCTTGTGCAAGTGGTTCGGCCGCTCCGCACCCCAGCGTCAAGGGCATCATGATCTACACCTCGACGTCCAACCAGTTCGGTGGCCCGGTGAACGGTCGCGTGTTCGGTGGCGCCGACGTGGCGATCAACGTCCTCATGACTCCGCCGACCATGTGCGTCAACTGCCCCGCCTTCATGGCCCTCGCGAGCCCCAACTCGACGAGTAACGGTGGTATCGGTGCTGCGTTCCTCAGCGGTTCGACCGGCGCCACGAGCCCCGGCGTTGCACCCAGCCCCGGTCGCCTCACGGTGTCCGGCATTACGGGCTTCGGTGCGATCACGGCCGCGATGCTCACCCCGAGCCTCCTCCCCGGCCTCCCGAACCCGGCAACGCAGTTCGGTGGTCCCTACACCACGGGTATGCTGACCCTTACGGCGCCCCTGGCGTTGGGTATGGCTGAGGTCTTCACCCTCACGGGTAGCGACGCGCGCGTTAGCGGCGTCGGCGCGATCTCGCTGGTTGGCGGTAGCCTCTCGAACCGAGCGGTTTCCGGCCCCAACGCGAACCGCGGTTGGCTCAACCTGACGATCGGCGCGCCCCTTGGTGCCCTTCCGTCGATGAGCGGCCCGGGCATTGCGGCACTGGTTGGCTTGATGAGCCTCGCCGGTGGCTATGCGATGCGCCAGCGACGCAAGTAGCGCGTAGCGCTTCTAGCGTTTAGCAAGAACTGACCGCCCGGTTGCGAGAGCAGCCGGGCGGTTTTGTTTTGGACGTGGACCGCCAAATGCACCTGGCACACCTCCTGCGTAGTCGGGCGGTATGTCGATCACCACGCCTTTCCGTCGTCCCCCCTTCTGCCCCAACCCCAACTGCAATTCCCGCGATAAGCCAACCACCTGGCGCTACATCAAGAAGGGCTTCTACCTGAGAGACCGCCGCCCCCATCGCATCCAGCGTTACCGATGCGCCTCCTGC
>JANQEL010000029.1 GCA_028278345.1 Myxococcota bacterium | reverse complement strand
GTTGATGACCGATGGTCGGTAAATACTCGACCACTGGTCGGTTGTCAATTCCCCTCCGGCAGGCCACACTCCGTCCCGGATCCCATGCCCGAACCCAGCACCCGACAGCGATACCAGCGCGCCCGCCGGCCCGGCGAGAAGGCGGAGCGCCGCGCAGCGATCCTCGCCGCCGCGGAGGCGCTGTTCCCGGCGGTTGGCTTCGAGGGCTTCACCATGGCCGTGCTCGCGAAGAAGAGTGGAATCGCCAAGGCGACCCTCTACGTCTACTTCGAGACGCGCGAGGAGGTGTTGCTCACCCTCTACCTGCAGCGCCTGGAAGTGTTCTGCGACGCTCTGACCGCGGAGCTCCGCGAGGGGATGACGGACGAGGCCTTCGCACTGTGCTTCCAGACGCTGCTCGAGGCGGATCCGACCTACCCGGCGCTACACGGCCGCCTCGAGAGCGTGATCGAGCACAACGTATCCGCCGAACGCCTGTTCGAAGCCAAGCGAGTGATGCGGAGCCGGCTCGGCGCACTCGTTCCTCGGATCGAAGAGGTTTTGGGACTCCCCAAACGCTCGGGCAACCTGTTGCTGGGCGCGCTCGTCGGATTGAGCCTCGGAACCGCTCAGACGAAGCTCGGCCCGACGATCGAGGCATTGGATCCGCCCCCCGATATCGCCGAGTTCATGCGGCTCTACACGGAAGTCGACGTGTTCCGCGCGACGGCGCCGATGATCATCGCCGGGATCCGCGCCGAGACGCAGCCTTGACCCTCCCCGAGGAGATCGACCTCGTCATACGGAGCGCCCTGGTCTACGACGGCAAGGGCGCCGCAGGTCGCATGGCCGACCTCGGTGTGAGCGGCGACCGCATCGCATCGATCGAAGAGCCCGGTCACGGGCCGAGCGGCAGCGAAGAAATCGACGCGAGCGGTTTCATCGTCACACCGGGTTTCATCGATACGCATTCGCACCTCGACGGCGCGGTCGTGTGGGAGTCGCGTCTCGAACCGAACTCCGGGCACGGCATCACCACCACGATCATCGGCAATTGCGGGGTCGGATTCGCTCCCTGCAGCCAGAAGAACCGCGACTTCACCATCGACCTCATGGAAGGCGTCGAGGACATCCCTCGCCCGGTGCTCGAAGCGGGCTTGCAGTGGACCTGGGAGAGCTACCCCGAATACCTGTCCGTCCTCGAAGGTCTGGGCTGGGACATGGACGTCGCGAGCTTGCTCCCGCACTCGTGTCTGCGGGTCGAGGCGATGGGCGTCGAACGCGCCATCGACGGCTCCGCTGCATCGGTCGAAGAACTCGACCGGATGCGTGACATCGCTGCCGAAGCCCTCGCGGCGGGTGCGGCCGGTATCGCGAGCACCCGTCTGGTCGGCCAGACCACTCGCGATGGTCGTCCCGCGCCCAGCCGCTTCGCGACGCGCGACGAATTCGAGGTGCTGGCCGATGCCATCGCCGACGCGGGCCACGGGGTACTGCAGATCGCTCCCGAGTTCAACCGCTACCCGGATGCGGTCGATGAGCTGAAGATGGTGCTCGACGTCGCACGAGAGACGGGAGCGCCGGTGACGTACTCGCTCAAGCAGACCACGGGGCACCCGGACGGTTGGCGCGAACTCCTCGCCTTGACCGCGGCCGCGATCGACGAGGGCGTGCGCGTGCACCCGCAGGTCCTGGCTCGACCGACCGGCGCGATCTTCGGCCTCGAAACCTCGAGGCACCGCTTCACGAGTTGCCCGAGCTACAAGGCCATCCGCGATCTGCCACTCGCCGACCGCGTCGCGCGAATGCGCAAGCCCGAGGTGCGGCAGGCGATCCTCGAAGAAGCGGCTAGCAACGCCGAGCGTTTCGCGTTTCAACTTCCGTTTCTGTTCGCGGTTGGAGATGAGATCGACTACGAGCCGGACCCGTCGACGTCGGTCCTGGCCCGTGCCGAGCGCACCGGTATCGCACCCGCGAAGATCATCTACGACCACTATCTCTCGAACGGGGGCACCGGAACGTTCCTGTGGGCGACGGGCAACTACGCCGAGGGGAACCTCGACTTCGCCCGCGAGATGTTGCTGTTCGACTCTTCCATTCCCGGTCTTGGCGATGCCGGAGCGCATTGCTCGGTCGTCTGTGATGCCAGCGCCACCACGACGACGATGTCCTACTGGACGCGCGACCGCGTTCGTGGCGAGCGCCTGCCGCTCGAGCTCGTGGTGCAAAGGCTGACGGGGGCTGCCGCAGCTGCGTTCGGGCTCGACGATCGCGGGACGGTCGACGTGGGACGCCGAGCCGACCTCAATCTCATCGACATGGAACGCCTCGGTGTCGATGCACCCAGGATGACCCACGCGCTTCCCACGAGCGGGGCGCGCCTCGTCCAGGATGCACACGGCTACGTTGCGACGCTCGTCGCTGGTCAGGCGGTCGTCCGCGACGACAGCGATACGGGCGCGCGCCCCGGGCGCCTGATCCGGAGTCGCTGACCGCCTTCGATCTCGAGCCGAGCCTCTACTACACCAACTTGAACTGAAAGCCGCCGATTTCGAGGGTCTCGCCGGCGCGTGTGCGATCCGTCGCGACCAGGTCGGCGGCGGCCAGGCCATCGCCGCGACCATCCGTGGCCGGAACGAAGTGGATCCGTGCGTCGTCCAGTTCGATTACACCGTCCTTCGCTGGCTGTCCGACGGCCATTGCCCACCGCTCGGCCATCGCCTGGGGGTCAACCGCCTGGATGTCGATGGCGACGATCCTGGTCACGACGCCACCCAGCGAGTGGTACTGCCAATCATGACCGGCCCACAGCCAGCTCTCTGGCGGGTCTGCCTGGTCGAGTGACAGAATTGCTCCGCCGACATCCTTGGGGTGCAGATGAATGCCGTGAATCGACGTGCCACGTTCATTTACCTCGCCGTCGTGGACAATGCGGATGCCCTCGGCTTCGACGCGTGCCTTGTGTCGTTCGAGATCATTGGTCTGCAGCAGCACCATGTAGCCGCCATCGCCACCGCGACGTTCGAGAAAGCGGCCCGCCGTCGTATTCGGCTTGATCGGGGCAACGACTTCGAGCAGCTGATCCCCGATCGCATACAAACCGTGGCGGAGCCCGAAGTAGGAAAGGCCCGGGTCCCGGTAGCAGACTTCCAAGCCAAGTTGACTGCAGATCTCGCGTTCAACGTCACGCAGTTCGTCAGTCACCAGGGCGATCTGTCGCAGCCGCATCATGGAGCGAACCTCGTTCATCGGGTGTTCGACCGAGTCTACTCAACTCGTGTGTCGTGTTTGGCGCGGACCGTTCTTCGGGGTGCCAGCCATCGAAGAGAAAGTGCCCGCGTTGGGCCTCGATCGCGCGGCCCAGATGCTCTCGCTCTTCGTTCGTGAGGAGAGCGACGCGCCGCTCGAGCCCCGACAAGTCCGCGCACGCGCCGATCACGCGTGAAATCTCGCCGAGCTTCAGGAGGTTCTCGAAGCTCGCATCCGCGTTGGTCCGAGCGGCCGGCTGACGCGCGCTCTCGTATCCATCCAGAAGCGATTCGGGCGCCGCGTTTGCCTCGACGTCGGCGATGCGCGTGACCAGGTCGTACGCCTCCTCGACACCGGTATTGAGGCCGAGTCCGCCGGTGGGAGGGAATCGATGCGCCGCGTCTCCAACCAGGAAGACGCGTCCCCGACGATAACGCTCCGCCACCTGAACATGGGGCGACCATGCATCGATCGACAGGATCTTCGGTTGTGCTGTGATGCCGAGCGCGTTGTCGAGCCGGGCCGGGATCGTCTGCTCCTCCTCGTCGAGGCCGAGCTGCGGCATCATGAATACGTGGGAGCGCGCGGGATCGTGCACGATCAACGTGCCGGGCGACTCGGGATTGAGAATCCAGAAGATCGGCCCCTGTCGCGTTTCGATCCAGGGCCGCAGGTCCGCCTCGAAGTGGACCATCCGGAAGCGCGCGAGCGGCCCGGCTCCCCGCATCTCGATCCCCAGAGCGCGTCGCGTCGCGCTCGAAGCACCGTCCGCCGCGATCGCCCAGCGGGCAGTCACTTCGTGCTTCGTCCCGTCGTGCACACGGATCTGCGCAAGAACGCGATCCGTCGATTGCGCGATGGCGTCGCACTCGGCCCCTCGCACGATCGTCGCCTCGGGATGCCGGACGGCCTCGCCAAAGAGAATGGGCTCCACCCGATTCTGCGGGCAGTTCGTCCAGGGCTCCTCGGGGCGTTCGCCTGTTACCCGATCGACCGGTCGCAGATCGAGCCGGCCGATCTCGCTTCCGCCGAGCGTGGTACACCAAGTGATGTAGTCCATGCGAAGGCGCGGTGCGGCGCTCCGGATGGCATCACCGACACCGAGGACATCGAAGATGGCCATCGGTCGCCGACGCAGCACGTGCGCCGCCGGCGCGCGTTGACTCTCGCGTCGGCGCTCGACGACGACGTGTTCGACCCCGCGCCGCGAGAGCAGCCCCGACACCGTGAGCCCGACGGGTCCTCCGCCGATCACGAGTACGCGCGTCGCTTTCGGCAGCTCGCTGACCTGCATGCTCAGCTCCGCCGGGCTTCTTCTTCGAGAACCAGGTGGACCTTCTGCGAGCCTGTGGAGAAGGGGAAGGCGTAGAGCTCGATCATGCTGTGACCTCCGAAGTGGATTCGAAGAGGGTTGTCCCGAAGCGGTCAGCGAAGACCACGTCCTCGACCGGCCGGCGCGAGATGGGCCCGTGCCCCCGGCCCACGGGCCAGCCGATCGGAACGAAGGCCGCAGTGGCCCACGGCTCCGGGATCTCGAGCAACTCGCGCACCTCCTTCTCGCGGCTGCAGAGCAGGGTCGTGAGCACGCAGCCGAGGCCTTCGGCGCGGCAGGCGAGCAAGAGGTTCTGCACGGCGGGATAGATCGAAGCGCCACCCACCACCGAGGGCCGGTCGAGCGATGCATCGGTGATGTGGACGCGCTCCGGGTGGAAACAGAACACGTTGATCACGGGCGCTTCGCCCATGTGATCCGACAGGTGGTCACCGGCGCGAAGCATCCTCTCCGCCGGCTCGCGCAGGTCGTCGGGCATGGGCGAGATCAGCGCACGCCGCTGTGCGGCGTATTCGGTCCAGATCTCGCGGTAGAGCTTCGCGAGTCCCTGCTTCCGGTCGGGGTTGCGCACGGCGACCACGTTCCACGGCTGGAAGTTGCCGCCGGAGGGTGCCCAGGTGGCTGCCCGCAGAACGCGACGGAGCACGTCTTCGGGAATCGGATCGGGACGCAGGCGTCGCACAGCGCGTGTCGTGCTCGCGCCTTCGTACAAGTCGATCCCGGCGCGCTCGGCCATCGGGGGCAGGCCGATGACCGGGAGATCATCCGAAGGGCCGGGAGGGTGGAAGCTCTCGAGGATTCCCGAAACGAGCTGGTAGAAGCCAACGAGCGTCACGACTTCGACGAGTGCGCGTTCACCCAGTGCGTCGCGTGCGCGTTCGAGCGTTGCGGGCTCGAGCCGGCGGCGCGCGACGATCTCGGAAGCGACGTCGTGTGCGGCCTGGCACGAGGGGTCTTCCAGCTCTGCCCTGCGCCCCTGACCGATGGCTTCGATCGCGTCCTCCGGGACACCCTCGCCGCGCGCGATGAGCCCGTGCACCCACCACTCGAAGTCTGCCGACCAGGCTTTCGCGACCACCAGCACGGCGATCTCTCGGGCGGCAGCGGGAAGCACGGTATCCGTGCGCAGCGCCATGCCCACGCGTTCGAGATGTTCCCCGAGCACGGGCGTTCGCAGCCAGGCATCGAAGGGCCCCGTCAGGGTTTCGTCGTCACGCAGCATCAGGCGCCGGGCACCGCCCTGTCCACGTGGGCTCGCGAGCACGGCGTCGTAGAGCCGGCGTTGATCGGCATCGAGTTCGTCGGGGCGGAGCGGCTGCAGGCGAGCGTTCGCGGCGCTCATCGATAGAGATCCTGCTGGAGGATCTGATCCTCCGGCACGCCGGCCCGGTGACGCTCGACCATGAACTCCGGGTCGAAGGAGTGGCCGACGAAGTTGCGATCGAAGGCACCCGTGCGGAACCACGCATCCATGTCTTCACGCGACTTGTAGTTGTCGACCTGCAGCTCCACCTCGTTGCGATCGGGATCGAAGTAGTAGAGGGAGGTCGTGAAGCCGTGATTGATGCAGTTGTGCGGGACGATGCCTGCATCCTTCAGGCGCAAGTAGGCGTTGACGAGGTCTTCGAGGGTCTCCACCGCGTAGGCGAAGTGGAGGACGCCCGCTGCGTTGGGATCGCGCGGCGTCGCGTTCGGATTGCGCCCGATCATGACGCGGTGGTGCTCCTCGTCGTAGGTGAGGAAGCAGACGGTGTCGGTCTCGAGCATCGGCTTGGCCGACAGCACCGTCTTGTACCAGGCCGTCATCTCCTGGAACTGGGGTGTCTGAAGGACGAGGTGCGAGAAGCGGGAAGGGCGCAGATGCGGGGGGTCGGGCTCGGGGAGATGGGCGGTCTTCATGGCGAATCTCCATTCGTTGGTCAGTTGAAAAGCGAAGCGTCGGGCAGCTTATGGGCTTGTAATTCGCTTGTCAACTGAATAAGATGAGAAAATGACGACCAGGCGGGCAGAACAGCGCGACGCCACGCGCGAACGGATCGTCGAGGCCGCGCTCGAGGCCTTCGCCGAGAAGGGCTTTCGGGGAGCCAGCACGCGCGACATCGCGAACCGCGCGGGCACGAACCAGGGCCTCATCACCTATCACTTCCAGAGCAAGGACGCGCTCTGGCGTGCGGCCGCCGATCGGATCATCGGGCTCCTGCAGAAAGAGCTGGGCGAGCACCTGGCGGGGCTCGAGTTCGCGAATCCACGCGAGCGCCGTCGGGAAGCGATCCGCGCGTACGTGCGGTTCGCCGCGGCGCACCCCGAGCTGTTTCGCCTGATGGTCGACGAGGGCAAGAACTCCGAGGAGCGGATGAAGTGGCTCGTGGATACGCACCTCAAGCCCATGTACGAACGCTTCATGCCCGAAGCGGGCGCGAGCGATACCGGTCTCGACGCATCGATGCTTGCGCACGCGTACTACGTCATGGCCGGCGCCGGCTCGCTCATCTTCGCCGTCGCACCCGAGTGTCGCCGTCTCACGGGGCTCGATCCCGCGACTCGGACGACCATCGAAACCCATGCGGACTTCGTTGCGCGGCTGTTGGTGCCGTGAAGGTCCGTTGAACTCACGGTGAAGCGCCCGCTATCGGGCCCGGCCGCCATCGGCGCTGGACCCCAGGAGGATCGATGCCCCACGTCAAACCAATCCCCCGGGAAGACCTCCCGCAATACGAACCGTTCTTCAGCGTGGCCGAGCAGATGATGGGAGGCTTCGTTCCCAACAGCCTCTTCACGCTGGCGCATCGCCCGGAGATTCTCGAGGCGTTCATGCGACTCGCCGGCACCGTGAACGGACCCGGCACCGTCGACAGAGGGCTGAAGCAACTCGTCGCGTACGTGGCCAGCAACGCTGCGGGCTGTCGCTACTGCCAGGCCCACACCTCGACCCACGCCTCGCACGCGGGCGTCGAGGCCGAAAAGATCGAGCACGCCTTCGAATACGAGACGCACCCGGTCTTTTCGGATGCCGAGCGCGCCACGTTGCGACTCGCTCGGGACTCGGCCCTGCAGCCCAACCTCGTGGAGCCGGGGCACTTCGAAGATCTCCGCCAGCACTTCGACGAAGCGCAGATCGTCGAATTGGTCTCCGTGTGCGCGCTCTTCGGCTTCCTCAATCGTTGGAACGACACCATGTCGACCGAACTCGAATCGGTCCCACGCGCCTTCGCGGAGCAGCACCTCGGTGATTCCGGGTGGAAGGTCGGCAAACACCGCTGACGGGGACTTTGTATCGTCCGGCTCAGGGGCTGCGAACGGCGGCCGTGTGTCGCACCGCGCCGTGGAGGGTCGATGACCGTTCCGGATCTCGAGTCCGCCCTCGTACCCTACGTGCCGGGGCACGTCTGGCTGAAGCGCTATGCGGTCCGCTTCGCGGCGATGGACATTTCGGCGCGACTCACGCTGCTACGGCTGCGGGACGGGTCGCTCCTGGCTCATTCGCCCTGTCCGATCGACGCGAAGCTCGAAGCCGAGGTCGAGACGATCGGCCCACTGCGACACATCGTGGCGCCCGGCGACTATCACTACTTCCACGTGGCCGACTGGCAGGAGGCGTTTCCGGAAGCGACGACGTGGATCTGTCCGGGGGTAGAGCGCAAACTCCCGGATCTGCGTTTCGACTGGATACTCGGAGATCGCAGCCCGGCGGAGTGGCAGGATGAGATCGACCAGGTGCTCGTGCGCGGGACCCGTTTCATGGTGGAAGTCGCGTTCTTTCACCGCGCATCTCGCACCCTCGTCCTCACGGATCTCGTCGAGAACATCGGCGACGACACACCGGGTGCGTCCGACCGGCACCTGCGCTTCTGGTGGAAGGTCGTCTTCCGCATGTGGAACCGCCCCAGGCCCGCACCGGAGTACCAGATGGGCTGGCGCGACAAGGCGGCGGCGCGGGAGAGCCTCGAGCGGATCCTCGCGTGGAACTTCGAGCGCGTGGTGCTCGCGCACGGCGACTGCATCGATGTCGATGCGAAGGCGCGCCTGCAAGAGGCCTGGGCGAAGCCGCTGCGGGCCTGATGGATCCGTGTCGCGCTCGCGCGGGGCTCAACCTCTGTCCGAGATCAGTCGGAGAGCAACACGCCAAGGGCCAACGCCCCGTCGCGGCGAATCGCGTCGCGGTCGTCTCCGGCGCCGAGTCTCACGAGCACGAGTGAGAGCTGCGCGTCGAGGTAGCGGGCCGCCTCGGTGGCGGAGAGACCGTCGGCGAGTCGCCCGCGAGCGTCCAAGCCTTCCGACCAGCGCTCGAAGGCAGAGAGGCGCTCCTCCGTCACCTTCGCAACTGCGGCGGCCGTCGCCTCCCCGACGGAGCCCGGCGCCACGCGCAGGCGCGTAAAGAAGCATCCCGGCGGGAGGGAACGCGGCTCGGTCGTGTAGGCGAGCAGGCTGTGCAACACGTCGGCCGGCTCGGCCTCGTCATCGAGCAGGGCGAGCAACGGCAGCACGGCGAGGCTGCGGTAGGCGTCGAGAGCCGCAGCCATCAAACCGTCTTCGCCCCCGAACTCCCGGTACAGGCTCGCCTTCGACAGGCCGGTGTGTCGACAGATCTCGTTCAGCGAGAGCCCCGTCGGACCCTCGGCCCACCAGGCCGCCATGGCCATCCTCACCACTTCGCTGCGATCACGCTTCGGGGGGCGTCCCCGAGGACGCCTGGGTGTGTCGTCGGCCATATTTTGACTCCGATCGGTCTAATAATCATTGACGGCGGCGTCTGTCAACGACTATACAGTTTGAAACCGATCGGTTCCAAAAAAGGAGAACCCCATGATCGCCGGACACTACGCCACGGCCCTCGTGCCCGAGCAGGCGCCGACTGCCCCGAAACTCCTCTTCTTTCTCACCGCCTCCCAGCTTCCCGACCTGGTCTGGTTCGCGCTGACCTTCCTCGGACTCGAGCCGGTACACACCCACGCCGGTCCGGCCCACCTGGAGCTGATCGTCACCCACGACCTGCTGCCGACACTGCCCTGGTTGGCGGTGGCCGCGATCGCAGGGCGGGCGTTCTTCGGTGAGTGGCGTTCCGGCTGGATCGCCGCGGCCCTCGTGGCGGTCCACAACGCGGCCGACCTGCTTTCCGGGTACCCGCACTTCGTCGCCGGTCCCGACACGCAGCCTCTCGGTTTCGGGCTCTACTACTCGGCGCCGCATGGGGCGGTGGCGATCGAGGCGGCATTCGCAGCGGCGGTACTCACATGGGTTGTGAACCGTGAGCGTCAGCACGGTCTCACGCGCAGCGGGATGACCTGGGCCGGCCGCGCGCTCATCTTCGGTGTTGGCATCGCGACGAGCTTCGCAACTGCGCCATCGCTCGGAGACCTCCCTCCCAACGGCACGCTACCCGTATCCATGGCGGCCGGACTGTTGCTGCTCTACTCGACGCAGATCGCAGTGTTGACGTGGACAGAGAGTCGGCCGGCGGTCGCTGCGCAGGTGGCTCGGACGGCGGCAGGGGTGTCTTGAGTCTCGGGTTCGAAGCCTGGCGCAGGCGCAGGCGAAATCCAAACCTTGCGTCGCTGCGCGTGCCGCGGTGGGCATCAGTGGGAGGCGGGGAAGATCACGCCCTGTGCGACGACGAACTCGGGCGCATCGAAGACGGATAGGTCCTCGCGCGGGTCGGCGCTGAGCACGAGGAGGTCTCCCGACTTCCCGACTTCGAGCGTGCCGACATCGTTCTGGATTCCGATGCTCATCGCCGTGTCGTGCGTTGCCATGTGAATCGCCTTCGCTCGCGACACGTCACCCCAGCGCACGAAGTACTCCATCTCCTTCCATACGGCGTCATGCCGAACGACTCCCGAGTCGGTTCCCACTCCAACGAGCACGCCGCCCGAGAGGGCATCACGGTATCCCTGGATGAGGCCATCTCGGATGATCTCTGCGTTGGCGTTCATCGCCGCAACGGCCGAGCTCTGCGAGTCCGCGGCTTCCGGCACCATGCCTCCGGCCAGGACCGAGAGTGTCGGGTGGAAAGAGGAGAACCCCCTGAGCGAGCGAGGGTTCTTGAGAAAGAGCTGAACGGCTTCGGGCGTGAGGGGCGCGCCGTGTTCGATGTTGTCGACGCCGGCACGGAGTGCCTCGAGAACGCCCTCCGTGCTTTCCGCGTGAGCGGTGACGAGCAGCCCCTTGCGATGTGCCTCTTCTACGACGGCCTCGATCTCGTCGGGCGTCATTTGCAGTTCACCGGCTTCTCCGACGCGGAGTGAATCGGCGACGCCGCCTGTGCTCGTGATCTTGATCGCGTCGACACGTTCTCGAGCCGCGATTCGGACGGCGCGGCGGGCAGCGATGGGGCCATCGATGACCGTGGCGATCTGGTGCCCATGGCCACCGGTGATGCTGATGGGCTGACCTGCAGCGAGGATGCGGGGGCCGATTCGGTCGCCTCGACCGATACGATCCCGCAAGACGACATCCAGGAATCCCACTGTTGCGAGTTGTCGTGCGGTCGTGACGCCCGACCGCAGTTCTCGCTCCGCGTTACGCCCCATGAGCGAGAGGATCAGGAGGCGGCCTACGTAGGTGTGAAGCAGGCGTTCCCCGATCGAAGCCGCTCCGCCCTCGACTGCGTAGCCGGAGAAGTCTGCCGGTTCGTCCGGGTGTCTCTCCCCGAACATCATCAGATGGTCGTGCGCGTTGATGAGTCCGGGCAGGATGAACTTCCCTGAAGCGTCGATCGTGCGTGAGACCGAAGAGACATCGATCTCTGAACTCGGACCGACGGCAGCGATCTTCCCATCCGCGTCGATCAAGATCGTTCCGTTCGGAATCTCCGACTCAGCCGTCTCTTCGGTCAGGATGGTCGCGCCGACGAAGGCGACGCTCGTTCGTTCTGTTTCGATGCGATCGCCAGCGCCCAGCAGCTCGTGCGCCGAAGCCAGCAGGACCAGTGCAATCAGCGCCTGGGCCGAACGCCAGCGAAGTAGCGGGAGCTCGATCGAGAACGCGCGAATCCCGACGAAACCCAGCCCCAGGACGAAGAGGATGATCGCAAGCGGGGCGAGCCTCACCGCGACGTACGCATGGAGCGTGAAGGAACAGCACAGAACCAGCACCGCCAGGCGGTAGCCCCATTGGAGAGCGCTCTTCATTCGTCGAAGTCTCCTACTCGCGGCGCTGCGAAGCAGCCTCACGGTGGCGCAACGCCCGGGACGGAATCAAGGGCGCGGCGAAAACCGCGCTTCGCCGGATCTCGCCGGCGTGAGTGCTCCCAAACCCGATGGCACGTTGGAGCGGACCGCCGTACGTTCTGCCGCCGTTGGTCTCCTCGCGCCCGAGACCGTGCAATCCCTCGCACCCCACAGAAGGTGAAGCAACCATGTCCATTCAAGAAGGCGAGAAGATTCCGTCCGTCACCGTGAAGGCGACGGACATGAGCGACCTGAAGACCGACGAACTGTTCACTGGGAAGAAGGTCGTCTTGTTCTCGGTGCCCGGAGCGTTCACGCCCACCTGTTCGAACCAACACTTGCCCGGGTTCATCGAGAAGGCCGACGAGATCAGGGCCAAGGGTGTCGACGACATCATCTGCATGTCGGTCAATGATGCCTTCGTGATGAAGGCGTGGGGTGAGGAGCGCGGCATCGGTGAGAAGGTGCGACTCATCGCCGACGGCAACGCCGACTTCGCGAAGGCCCTCGGGCTCGAGATGGACGGCACCGGCATCGGCTTCGGGACGCGCAGCCAGCGCTTCGCGCTGATCGCGGAGGACGGCGTCGTGAAGAAGCTCGCCGTCGAGGCCCCGATGCAGTTCGAAGTCAGCAGCGCCGAGGCGATCCTGGACGCGCTCTGATTCCAGATCGATCCTCGCGGCGCTGTTCAGAGCGTCGCGAGCGCTCGGTCGATCCGTTCGAGCTGATCGGCACCGATATCGAGATGGGTGACCCAGCGCGCGCCGTTGATGCGGACGCGCTCTTCGGCGAGCCGATCGATCCAACGATCGATTTCGGCCTGCGGCCGACGAATGAAGACCATGTTCGTGCGCGCCTCGGCCGCGTCGGGAAAGCGCGCGTTGACGAGCGCCGCGATCGCGGCGGCCTTCTCGTGATCTTCAGCGAGGCGTTCGACGTGGTGCGTGAGTGCGTGCAGGCCGGCGGCCGCGATGACGCCTGCCTGGCGCATCCCGCCGCCGACCATCTTGCGCCAGCGCCGGGCGCGTTCGATGAACGCCTCGGGTCCGACGAGGACCGATCCGACCGGGGCTCCCAATCCCTTCGACAGGCAGATCGACACCGAGTCGCAAGGCCGCGCGATCTCGCCCGTTTCGCATTTCGTCGCGACCACGGCGTGGAAGTACCGCGCCCCGTCGAGATGGATCGCGACGTCATGGCGATCGGCGACCTCGCGGGCCCGCTCGAAATACTCGGGGCCCGTCGCGCGTCCGTCCTGCGTGTTCTCGAGACAGAGCAGACGGGTCCGCGCGAAGTGGACGTTCGGTGGCTTCACCAGGCGGGCGACTCGCTCGAGATCCAGCGTGCCGTCGGGCTCGAAGCGGAGGGGTTGAGGCTGGATTCCGCCCAGCGCCGCGCCTCCACCCCCTTCGAAGAGATAGGTGTGCGCTGAGCTGCCCGCGATGTACTCGTCGCCCCGTTCGCAGTGGGTGAGCAGCGCGACGAGGTTGGACTGCGTGCCCGATGCAACGAAGAGCGCCGCAGGCTTGCCGAGCATCTCGGCCGCGCGTGCTTCGAGCGCGTTCACCGTCGGGTCCTCGCCGTAGACATCGTCGCCGACTTCAGCCTGGAGCATCGCCTCGCGCATCGCCGCGGTCGGGCGGGTGACGGTGTCGCTCCGTAGGTCGATCCAGTCCGAACTCACCGGCGTTGATTCCCTTCGACGGACCGGCCGAACGCCGGGCCCCGAGTGTAAACCTGGGTGCATCTAAATAGCGGCGATGATGATAAGACGCGACGCGGGTCGGCCGCCTCTCTCGCCGTGGCACGCCGGCGGAGGTACGGTTGCTCGTCTCGGCGCCCGGCGGAGAGATGTCATGAAGCTCGATCTGGTCGATGTGTTTGGTTGCAGCGCGCTCTGGGGCAATCCGCTCGGCGTCGTGCACGGTGGCGAGGGGCTGAACGACGCCCAGATGCTGCAGCTCACGCAGTGGCTGGGATTCTCCGAGACGACCTTCCTGCTTCAGCCCAGCGATCCGGCCGCGGACTATCGAGTGCGGATCTTCTATCCGGCCGGTGAATTGCCCTTCGCCGGACATCCGACGCTGGGAAGCTGCCATGCGTGGCTCGAGGCAGGCGGGCAGCCGAAGCAGAGCGGTCGGATCGTCCAGGAATGCGGGATCGGTCTCGTCGAGATTCGATCGCAGCACGAGTTGCTGTCGTTCCGGGCGCCGGAACTGGAGCGGACGGGCCCGCTCGAGGAAGCAGATCTGGCTGAGGCGCTGCGCGTGGCAGGCGTGGCACGCGAGGCCGTGGTGGAGGCGGTCCATGTCGCCAACGGGCCGAAGTGGAAGTTGTTGCGACTGCGTTCAGCGGACGACGTGTTGGAAGCCCAGCCTGCGGCGAATGCGCCTGCCGGCACCGATGTTGGACTGGCGGGGCCCCATCCGGACGGGGAACCGCTCGATTGGGAACTACGCGCCTTCTTCGCCAATCAGCACGAGCAGATCGTCGAAGACCCGGTGACGGGCAGCTTCAACGCAGGTGTCGCCATGCACCTGTTCGCCAACAGACTCGTGGAACACGCTTATGTCGCTGCGCAGGGACGCAGGGTCGGAGCGGATGGTCGAGTCCATTGTTCTCGGGACGCCGACGGGAACGTCTGGGTGGGTGGGCGCGTCGCGACGATTGCCGCGAGCGCTTCGCTACCCCTCTTCGCATAGCGTCGAGTTCCCGACACAATCGGCGCGTGACTCGTCGTGGCACGCCGGGAGGGATTGCTCGTGCCACCTCGCGCCCGAGGGAAGTGAGGCCCCAAAGGCCGCTACCGACCGTACGAGCCCCCTGGATGATCGTATGGATCGTCGTTGGAGGCGAGCGCATCGGCGTATTGCTTCTCGTCGACGGTCCGTTCGAGGCTGGCCGCGACGAAGCCGAAGAGATCACGCGCCGAGACGATTCCCACTGGTCTGCCCTCTTCGACGACTGCCAGGTGGCGAATCTGCTTGTCGCGCATGAGCTGTGAGCATTCGCGCACGGGAGTGTCCCGACTCACAGTGATCGGCTCGGCGCTCGCGATGTCGTCGACCCGCGTCTGCAGCACGTCGCCCCCCTCGCCGACAAGGCGTGTCAGGATGTCCCGCTCGGAGAGGACGCCGACGAGCTTCTCGTCTTCCACGACCAGCACGGCCCCAACGCCGTTCGTGGTCATGACATAAGCAGCGTGCGAGATCGTCTCGCCCGGTTGTGCCGTGATGATCTCGGTGCTCATCAGTGAGCCGATGGTAGCCATGGAAGCTCCTTCTTCGTTGTTCGCACACGGAACCTAGTCACGCCGACGTCCCGCGTCGAGAGGGACCCGAACTCAACGAATGAACGCAGGCATTCGCGCACGTTCACCCCTTCGACCGCAACACTCGAGGCCTCGACACTCGCGCCCTTTGGATCCCGAGTTGGTTCCAGGCTCAGGGAGCGCCACGAGACCTCGCAGCGAGTCGAGTGCCCGCGTGCTCCAGCCTTCTTCTTCGCACCAATGGGCCATCTGGACGAAGAGGGGGATCGCGATTCCCCAGACAGCGACCAGCGCGATCGCCGTCTGGATCTCGAACGGGTCGTAGGAGACGACGCCCAGGCGCCGTCCGCCCTCGTAGGCGATCACGCCGCCGACGCCGCCAAACAGTGCGCCCAGGCACGCGCGGTCGCGCAGCCATGCGAACGAGACGTTGACCGTGGGAGCGAACGCCATCCACAAGGCGATGATCCAGGCGGGTCCGAAGCGGTCGCTTGCGGGCATGCCCTGGTAGACCACGTCACCCCCGTGGATCAAGACGAGATCGGCCAATACGCCGAAAACCGCGGCGAAGACCAGGAGCGCGACCTGCGGCCGGAGCGGAAGGCGAGCAAAGGCCAGATGCAGCGCAATGAAGACGCCGGCCACGGCGGGGCCGAGCCACGGAATGACCTGCATCGGGCTGAGCATGCATGCGCTCCAGACCGCGTAGAAACCAACCTGGTAGATCAGGAATCGTGTCATGCCGGGTGATTCGAGTGCGAGTGGGAAATGGATGCATACGGCCGGATGTCAGCCGACTGGATTCCGTTGCGAAGCCGCGACTCGTTCCTCGAGTCGAGCTCGCACCTCGCCGTGACGCTCGCGGGTGATCGGGAAACGTCGCAGGAAGAGCGCGCCCAGCCCCATGAGCAGGGCCGGAACCGCGCCGTAGATCGCCATCAGCTGTCCCTGGATCTCGGCGCTCACCCGCTCGCCCGACGGGTCGTATCCGAAGGCCGCCGGCAGCGTCGTGCCGAGGACCACGCCCAGCGCCAGCGAGAGCTTGATCACCATGCCCCAGACGGCGAAGAAGAGCCCCGAACGCTGCTCGCCGCTTTCGAGCGTGTCGACGTCGATCACGTCTGCCGCCATCGAGTTGGCAAGGAAGAGGATCGACGCGAAGCTCGAACCGCGTACCACGACGTTGGCGATCAAGAACATGGTGTCGCCTTCGCGCAGGAAGATCAGCGGCACACTGAAGACGGCGATCCACAGCGCGGCGGCCATCAGCGCGCGGTGCTTCCCGATCCGCACCGAAACGGCGAGCCAGACGGGCACCGCGCCGAGGGTCGCGAGATTCTCGAGCAGGATCATCGTGGGGAAGCGGCCCTCGTCGAGCATCACGTCGGCCAGCACCAGGCGGTGCAGGGTGCCCTGGATCGCAACGCCCGACACGAAGAACAACACGCAGAACACCATGCGAAGGAAGGCCGGGTTGCGGACCACGATGCGGAGCCCGGCCCAGGTCGTGCGCGACTCGTGTTGGAACCCCTCGGGTTCGCGTTCTCCCACGCTGACCAGGCAGATGACGAGCAGGATCGGGAGTCCGATCACGATGGCCATGGCGATCGCGTGCAGCTGCTGAGCGGCGTCCTCGATCCCGCGCGCGGCCAACCAGACGAGCGCCGCGAGCAGGAGCACCTGCCCGAGAGTCGAGACCGCCTCGCGCCAGCTCGTGATGCGCGAGCGTTCGTCGTAATCGGTGGAGAGTTCGGCCCCCCAGGCCTTGTGGGGCAGATCGATCATCGTGAAGCCCAGGTAGAGCAACGCCGACCAGATCATCAGATGCGTCGAACTCGCGGCCTCTCCCGGTACGAAGATCTGCCATAAGGAGAGCAGGAAGAGCGGGACACCGAGCAGCATCCAGGGCTTGCGGCGACCGAGCGGCAGACGCATGCGGTCGCTGAGCGCGCCGATCAGCGGATCGGTCACGACATCGAGCAACCGCGAAAGCGCCATGGCGGTGCCCACGGCCGCCAGCGGCACACCGAGATCGTCGGCGTAGAAGGCCGGCACGAACAGCGCCATCGGAAGGGCCGCCACCGAGGTCGCGAAAGACGGAGCCGAGTACGCGAGCAGGCGACCGGGGCCGAGCTTCACGGCGTGCGCTCCTCGCGCGGCCGTCGCAGCATGAGGGAAGGGGTGCGCTCCAGGTAGGCGCGATACGCGGGATCCTCTCCCCACTTCTTCATGCCGCGTCGTTCGAGCAGTGGCACACCGCCGATCCGCGTGAGGAGTACGTAGACGAAGACGGGCGAGATCAGCGTCGCGAACTGCCAACCCGAAAGCACCGGCAGCGCGATGATCGCAACGCCGCTCCACAAGGTGATCTCACCGAAGTAGTTCGGGTGCCGCGACCACGCCCAGAGCCCGCTCTGGATGAAGCGATCGCGGTTCTCGGGATCCGACCGAAAGTGGCTCTTCTCGCGATCGGCGCGCAGCTGGATCGCGAAGCCCGCGATCCAGACCAGCGTGCCGAGCGCGGCGAACGGGCCGAGCGCGACCGGGTCCGCCGTGGTCATGGCGGCCAGCGCACAGGCGAGGGTGAGCAGCACCCAGAGCCCCTGCAGCGTCCAGGTCATGAAGAAGCGCGGAAAACTCGGTTTGAGTTCGTCGAAGCGCCCGTCGGATCCGTCGCGCGAGATACGCGCGAACAGGAAGCTGCCGAGCCGACCGGCCCAGAGCAGCACCAGGATCGAGAGCAGGGCGGCGCGCGGGTCGAACCGGGGCGAAAAGAGCAGGGCGGTGATCACCAGGCTCGCGTAGGTGATGCTGCCGGTGAGATCGAAGAAGCGCTCGGTCTGGGCCGCATAGGCGTGGATGAACACGAGCCAGTTGATTCCGAAGGCCAGCAGAGCACACAGCGCGAAGAGGGGAAGCGGCCCGGCCATCGCCCCGCCCTGGCTGCCCGCCCAGGTGATGGCGGCGCCGATCGCGACGATCACCGGGATGGCGACGAGCGCTTGTCGTTCGGCGGTATCCATGGCGCTCACTTCGCGCTCGTCGTGGCGCCGCTCTGTGGAACCCGGCGCAACAGGCTCGTGTCGTAGCCGAGTTCGGCGACGCGCTCGGTGAGTGCTGCGAGTTCGGCTTCGTCGACATCGGCCCCCCGTGAGAGCACCCACACGTTGCTCCGGTTGGGTACGCCCACGATGGCCCGCTCGTACGCATCGTCGAGCCAGGCGATCAGGTAGGCGGACTCGAAGGGCCAGAACACCTGCACGCGCCATTCGGTGCCCGTGCCTTCGGGCAGCACGCGACCACGCTGGGTCATCACCGTCGGCTCGGCGTCGAAGCTGCCGTCGCGAAACGTGTAGGTGACATCGATGCCGCCCTCGTCATCGAGGCGATAGTTTTCGACGGCATCGTGCGCGCCGGCCTCGCTGAAGAACGGGAGGTCGATCGGGATGAACGCCAGGACGTACCAGTCGCCCATGAAGCGTTCGACCTCGATCTCGCGGTCCATTGCGGTGAGGGGGTCGGGGTCGGAGGCACAGGCGCCGAGGCTGAGCACGAGGCCCAGCGTCGCTGCGACCCTTGCGAGCTGTCGTCGTCGGTCTGGTCGAGGTGTCGGGTTCATACGGGGAGATTCGAGCGTCCGCGCGATTCGGATGCACGACTCCGCGAATTAACCCGACGATCGGGCTCAGCTCTCGACGCTCGCCAGAACCGCGATGCGCTCGCGGCTCGAGACGACCACGCCTCCGGGCTTCTCCACCGTGACGGCGAAGAGCGTGGGGGAGCGGACGGGGAGTCTGGGATCGATCGCGACGAAGACGTCCTCGCCATCGCGAACCACGTCGAAGACGCCGCCATCGATCGGGTACCGCTCGTCGCGCGCCTCGTCGAAGATCCAGAGCTGGTACTGGTAGACGCCTGGGTCGTTGGCCGCGAGCCCGCGGAAGCGCATGACCCCCGCCTGCCGCGCGTTGCTCCAGACGACGTCGCCGGAGGCTTCGGGTCCGGCGGCGTCGCCGGTGGCCTGCCACGCCAGGCTGATCGCGTCCGTTGCGAGCAGATCGGCTCGCAGCATCTCGGGTTCCACTTCCACCAAGGGTTCGAGTCCCGGACCGAGCCAGAGCAAAGCGGCGAGCCCCGCCGCCGCGAGCCAACCCGCGAGTGCCAGGCCGCGGGAGCGGCGTCGAGGCGTGGGCCGGGGGGCGGTCCGCGGCGCTCGCTGAGCGGCGAGCACATGCACGGCGTCGGCTTCGATCCGCAGGCGCAGATCGGCGGGCAGCGGTTCG
>JANQEL010000011.1 GCA_028278345.1 Myxococcota bacterium | reverse complement strand
TGAAGACGCCGCTCAGTCGCGCGCGCGCGAAGCGATGGCTTCGATCTCGACTCGCGCACCGAGGGGCAGAGCGGCGACCTGGATCGTGGCGCGCGCCGGGGCCGGCTGGCCGACGAAGTGCCGCGCATAGACTTCGTTCACACGCGGGAAGTCGGCGAGATCGGTGAGGAAGACCGTCGTCTTCACGACCCGCTCGAGCGAGCAGCCCGCCGCCTCGAGCACGGCCGACAGATTCGCGATCACGCGCTCGGTCTGTGCCTCGATGTCACCCCCGACGATCTCTCCACTTTCGGGGTCGAGCGGGATCTGGCCGGAAGCGAATACCAGACCGCCGCAGGCGACGGCCTGGGAGTAGGGCCCGACCGGCGCCGGCGCGGCCGTCGTCTCGATGGCCTGCAACGTCTCGTTCTTCATGGGCGAAGAACGTAGCGCTCGCGACGAGGACGTCGCGTAGTCGGCGATCAGCTCTTGGGCAGCAAGCGCTCTTCGAGCACGCGCAGCAGGTAGCCGATCAACATGAGGTTCGGGAGTCGCGCCCGGGTCTTCGGGTCGACCTCGCCCTCGCTCGCGAAGCCCTCGGCGTACTGGGAGAAGAACTCGAGCTTCTCGAAGGGGACGTTGCGAGCGAGCATCTCATTGATCTCGCTGATCTCGAGCTCATCGAAGACCTCCGCGAACTCCCAGGCCATCTCTTCGAAGGTCATCTTTGTCTATCAGCTCCGGTCCCTGCTCGGGGTGCCCGATTGGCTCCCTTCGGCACAGGTCCAACGTCCGTGGTCCCCGCTCAGCCACGATGCGACCGCACCGGGCGAAAGCGAAATCGATCGTGACACCAGCCTCGCACGCTGTCAACGGAACCTTGATGCTCGATGCGAATTCGGACGCACCCCGCCTGCGGACGCGTTGCCGGCGTGGAGGCGACGTCATGCGTTCGTCTCGCCCGCATGCAAACTCTTCGTCGCGATCAATGGTGTGTGAAGTCGCGGTGGCTTCAGTCGGAGTTGCGCATCGCGGACTGCGCCATCCCGTGCATCGTCCCGAAGGCGTCCTGTGTGCGCGGGAAGTCCAAAAAAAGCAGCGAGCCGGGAGCGCGCGCTGCCTAGTCTTGCGGGATGCTTTCGCGGGCCGCCGCCTCCCGCGCTTCGTCGAGTCGACGATGGACGAAGTCGATGTGGAGGCGCAGGGCGTAGAGCTCTTCGGCGTACGAGGTCGGCGTCGGCACCTTGGCGACTTCGCGTTCGATGCGACGCACCTCTTCGAGCCTCGTCTCGATGTCCTCGATGGCGAGCGAAGCGATCTCCGTCGGATCGGTGAGCCGCAGCTCGCGGTACCAGCGATAGATCCTGGAGCGGACCCGCCAGCGATACGTCGGGGGGAAGAGGCGAACGAGCGGCAGCAGAAGCGCGATCAGGGGGATCAGCATCACCTTCAGTCGATCGACCTGCGTGGCTGCCCAGAAGGGGAGATAGCGTTGCAGGAACGGCGGGCCGTGCTCGTAGAAGCGCTCGGCTTCGGTGCTGAGGGGCAGGTCGATCCAGCGAGGTGTCGGGAAGAGTCCGGGCGGGGCGAACACGTCGCCCTTCCCGTGCACCCCCTCGGCCGCCTGCAGCAGCAGGTCGACCAGCGCCGGATGGAAGTCGGGGGTGATGACGAGCTCGGAGACGGTGGCGACGAGCGGGACGTCCGCGCCGGGACGATCGCGATGAAGATCGATGACGCCGCGGGGCAGGGTGACCTCGGAGAGGACCGGGTCGAGACGCGTGTAGGCCTCGGC
>JANQEL010000290.1 GCA_028278345.1 Myxococcota bacterium | reverse complement strand
CGAATGGGAGGGCAAGCGAGAGCAATGGGGAGTGCGATCCGACTTGGTGCAATCGGTGTTTCGGTTCTGGTCCTGTCTACGGCCTTCATTCTGTTGCGGGAGGACGGCCGCGCGAGCGCTGAAGTCGGCACGACCAAGTCCGTAGAGCCGAGCGCCAGGCCCGCACACGAGCAGTACTCCCATGAAGATGCTCTTGCGATCATGCGGGCGAGCGACGACGTGGTCGTGAAGATGCCGCCCGTGCATCCCGTCCACACGATGTACAACCGCGAAGCCGTCGTGCCGCCGATGTGTTACACGCGCACCGAAGGCCAGCACAACCCCTGCTACGTCTGTCATCAGAACCAGATTTCGGGCCGGCCGAACGCGATGAACGACGGCACGCTGCAGCGGGTCTACAGCTTCAGCGACACGGCGCTCACGAATCGCTCGAAGAATCTCTTCGAGGATCGGTCGAAGCGCGTGAAGGCGATCTCCGACGAAGAGATCCTCGCCTGGGTCGCCCAGGACAACTACTCGGAGCTCGCACTGCGGCTGCGCGAGTCGGAATTCCGCGGCTATGTGCCGGATCTCGAGAACCTGCACCTCGCCGCCGGAGCCTTCGACGATGAGGGCTTCGCCCTCGACGGCAGTCACTGGGTCGCCTTCAGCTACAAGCCGCTGCCGAGCACCTTCTGGCCCACCAACGGCGCCACCGACGACGTGATGATCCGCCTCGGCGAACCCTTCCGCACGACCGAAGAGGGCAGGTACTCGCGCGACGTCTACAAGGCCAACCTCGCCCTGGTGGAGGCCAACCTCAAGGGCCTCGACGAGATCACGGTCGCGAACGTCGACGAGGCCGCAGTCGGAAAGGATCTGGACGGCGACGGGAAGCTCGGTCGCGCGAACCGGATCACGCAGACCGATTCGTATGTGGGTGCTGCCCGTCGCGCCCTGAAGCTTCCCTATCTCTATCCGATCGATACCGAGTTCCTGCATTCGGTCCGCTACATAGGCGTCGACCAGGCGGGAGGCATCTACAACCCGCCCCGCATGAAGGAGCTGCGCTACATGCGCAAGCGCTGGACCACCTCGGTTCCGCAGCTCCTCGAAGCGTACGAAGACGAAGCGCACGCCAAGTACGTCGGCCAGCTCCCGGGCTTCGTCGATCGCGGCGACTACGGCTTCGACAACGAAATGGGCTGGGTGATCACCGGCTTCATCGAGAACAGCAAGGGCCGGCTCCGCGTCAACACCTGGGAAGAGAACTTCTTCTGCATGGGTTGCCACTCGTCGATCGGTTCCACCATCGACAGCACCTTCAGCTTTGCGCGCAAGGTCGATGGCGCCGCGGGCTGGGGCTACATCGATCTGCGCGGCATGCCCGATGCCCCGAACATGGGCGAGAGGCGCGGCGAGATCGCCACCTACCTCGAGCGCGCTGGGGGCGGGGGCGAGTTCCGCAGCAACCCCGAGATGGAGGTGCGCTGGTTCAAGGCGCCGGGTGTCGTCGATGTCGCGAAGGTGGCGGCTGCGAAGGACGTCTACGAGCTGATCACGCCTTCGCGTGAACGCGCCCTCGAGATGAACAAGGCGTACCGCGTCATCGTGCAGGACCAGGATTTCATCTTCGGTCGCGATCCCACGACGACGCCACCGAAGAACGTCTACGACATCGTCGACAACCAGACGGCCCCGACGCTTCCCGAACACCTCGCCTACGAATGGGACATCCGCCTCGATTGGAGCGGCGTCCCGTCCGGGAACACGAATGTGGTTGCGCGTGAGACAGGCTCGCGCGCGCTGCAAGGCAAGTCCCAATAGCAGTCATTCCCACGAGCAAGGAGCAGGAAGATGAGGAGAGTTTCTCCCTGGCTGTTCGCCACGGCGATCGCGGCAAGTGCCTCGATCGCCCACGCGGGCACAGACACGTTCTTTACGCCGCTGACGGAATCGGCGCCGGTCACGGCTCCGAACAGCGACGAAGAAATCTTCGCACCCTGGGTGATTCCCGCCGGGGTCTCGCAGAAGAACCTCACCAGCATGAAGGAGATCGAGGCCGATCCCTCGCAGAGCGTGGGCCGCGCCCCCGACATCTCCGTGCCGGGCAGTGGCGAGCAGGATGTCTCCGCCGGTGCGGCGCAGTCGATGTGGGACATGGCGGCCTTCGATCCGACCAGTCGCTACATCTACAACCCGCACGAATCGCCCTGGTCGGCCGGTGTCAGCCGCTACGACACCTGGAAGGACAAGAACGAGCTGCTCTGGGCCGGTGACGGACAGGGCGCCCTCGGCGATTGGAGCAACGACTGGGCCGCCTTCGACCCGGCAACCTTTACCGACAACTGCACCGTGTTCAGCGGCGAGGAATGGTCGGGCGAGGGCCGCCTGATGGAGACGATGAACCCCTACGCGCCGGTCGAGGACATCGAGGTTCGCGAGCTCGAGAGCATCGCGAACGTCGCCCACGAGGGTCTGCGCTTCAGCGCCGACGGCCAGACCCTCTACTTCGTCGACGAATGGCGATCGGGTTCGATCTACAAGTTCGTGATGCCCGAGAAGGGTGACTACACGAAAGGCCAGACCTTTGTGCTGACCGTGGACGCCTTTGCGGGCAACCCGGCCGACTACTTCTCGGATCCGAGCAACGTCGGTCAGCCCCGCACCGGCCCTGCGACCTGGGTTCCGATCACGGACGCCGATGGCACGCCGCTGACCTCGGTCGACCCCTTCCGCAACGGCCCGACCAACGACCCGCGCAGCAACGTCGACACGCGCGGTGGCCGCCCGGCCGCGGACGAAGTCAACGGTGCGCCGTACGGCCGCCCCGAGGACATGGAGATCGGTCGCCTCGCCAACGGCAACGAAGTCATGTACTTCACCGCCACGTCGGAGACCTCGGTCTACTCGGTCGAACTGCTCGACGACGAGAACGCCTATGTGCGTCTCTTCGCCGGCCCCACGACGCCCACCAACGAGGGCTTCGAGCCGACCACGGGTGTGCTGAACAGTCCCGACAACCTCGCGCAGGACGCGCTGGGCAACATCTACATCATCGAAGATGCGCCCAACGGTTCGTCGACCGGTGGCGACATCTGGTTCGCGCGCGACACCGACGGCGACGGCGTGGCAGAGTCGATCGACCACTTCATGAGCGTCCGCGTGGCGGGCTCGGAGGCGACGGGCATGATCTTCAACCCGCTCAAGCCCACCCAGTTCGTGGTCAACGTGCAGCACCCCGCTAGCACGGATCTCGACGAGGTACCCGGTGGCTTCGGTGACGCATTGTGGAAGTTCGACGTAAAGCGCGTGGCCGACAAGCGCTTCGTGCGGCAGCTCCGCCGCGCGGGCATCCGCAAGATCATCGACAACTGGGATACGACGAAGGGCTGCCTGGTCGAGATGGCCAAGCAGCAGAACTACAGCAAGAAGCGCGACTAACCCTCGCGGGAAAGGTCACGGAAGCTAGGACCGAGCGCCGTCGCAGGCCTCGCTTGCGGCGGCGCTCCTGTTCGCGCGCCTCAACGCGCCGCGCGGTCCGCCCTGCGCGCGCCGCGCTCGAGTTCCTCGCGCATCGCAAGGCCATAGAGCGCGGGATTGAATGCCCGGCGGCCGAGAATGGGCTGGGTGTGTTTCTCGATTTCGCGCGCACCCGGTAGCGCGTAGCGACCGCTCAAGAGCGCGGCTGCGAACTGCGCGTGCATTTCGGCGATCGGCCAGAACGCACCGGTGGGACGACTGACGCCAACGATGAACAGATCGTGGCGCTCGGGGTGCATCGTCCCGAGGAAGAGCGATAGATCGTCGTCGCGGGTGTCGACCCACTCTTCGTCCAGGTACGGGTACCGAAGGTGGTACCCGGTGGCGAAGATCAAGACGTCGGCGTTCGAGCGTGAACCGTCGGTGTAGATGATCTCCTTGCCCTCGACCCGTTCGATGCCGGGACGAGCCACGACCGCGCCCGACTCGAGGGAGTCGAGCAGGGGGTCACAGACGGTGGCGCGCTTGTCCAGCGGGTTGGCCGGGGGCTCCGGCATGCCCAGCTCGACGAGACGCTTCATGCGATCGCCCATCATCCGCTTCATCATCTTCGTGCCGAGCCAGGCGAAGAGATCTTCGCGCCAACGCCGGGGCAGGAAGCGAAGCAGCGCGGGCACTTCGTCGAAGGGGCTCATCATCGGAGCCGAAGCGGCGGCGGGACGCCCGTCGATTCGCTTGGGCATGATCCAGGTGCCGCTGCGCGCCGACAGCTCGACGCTCTGGGCTCCCGCGGCGGCCATTTCGCAGGCGATCTCGCAACCCGTGTTGCCGTTGCCGACGACGACGACTCGCCGATCGCGCGTGGAGACCGGCTCTTCGGGGCCGCGGTACTGCTGCGCGTGGAAGGCTTCTCCTTCGACGTCGCCGACGAGCTCAGGGATCTTCGGCGACCAGTAGCTCCCGCTACAGGCCACCAGAGCGTCGAACTCGCGCGTCGTGGTCTCGCCGTTCGCGTCGCGCAACTCGACGCTCCATCCGGACGGCTCCCTGGCTGTCGCCTCGAGCACCTCGACGCCGAGATGGATCCGATCGCGAAAGCCGAAGTGATCGATGTAACTCTCGAACCACTCGTGCACCCGGTCGTAGGGAGAGAACTCCTCCCACTCCTCGGGCATTTCATAGTCGGAGAGACGACTCATCGCCTTGGTGGTGTTGGTCTCGAGGGAGTGGTACGCGGCGGATCTTCCACTCGGATTGTCGAGCTTCCAGTGCCCCCCGATCTCACTCGACAGTTCGAAGCAGCTGACGTCGAGACCCGCCAGCGCGAGTGTCTTCGTCGCGACGAGCCCCGCGGGACCTGCACCCACCACGCAGACACTCTTCATTTCAGTCCCCCTGGATCTTCATCCGAACCGCGAGAGGGTTCCGGATGGCGTCAGCACAGATACTGCGGACGCGCCTCCGTCTCGCACTCGACGCGGCCCGCGGCACGGACGAGCGTAGACGCCATGTCTGCCAATTGCTTGGGTGTCAGACGAAGCGTGAGCACGCCGATTCGAAGGTGGAGGTGACCGCAGGTGCATCGCGTCACCATGCACCCCTGGCCTTCGGAGAGGGATTCGTGCTGGCATGCGTTGAACTGCTTGATCTCGGTCGATGCGCTCATCAGGTTCCTCGTCGATCGGTCGGATAGAAGTGGAAAGGCTGTCGCGGGCGGGGTGTGTGATCCCCACCCGCGACGCGCCAACTAACGCTTGCGACCCGCGCGCGCGAGGCCCATCAGGCCAAGCATCATGAGGGTGGCCGTACCCGGTTCCGGAACCGGCTCGATCGACACCATGTCGATATCGATGTTGTAGTCGACGTTGTCATCCGTCAGGCCCACCGGCGCGCTCGTGCCGAACTGCAGGTTGAAGACGGTCGCGAGCGCCGATGCGCACGTGCCGCCTTCGGGCGTGCAGAGCGGGTTGGCGGGGTTGATGTCGAAGCTGAGCTGCGTCCACGTGTTGCTGGTGACACTCACGGGGCTGGCGATCACCGCGCCCGGAAAGTTGGCGGGGCCTGCCACACGCATGAAGAACGCGAGGTCCTCGGGTGCGTCGTGCCGCACCCAGAGCGAGAGTTCGTCGACGCCTTCGCTCAACCAATCACCGATGAACGAACCGAAGCTGGCCCCGTCGGCACCGGTAGCACGATGGGTCACCGGCCCGCCGCCAAAGGGGGACGTGAAGCCGAAATAGTTGAACGTGGTGCTCAGGTACGCGCTGTCGTCGGGGCCGCCGCTCGCGACCCAGGTGGCCGGGTTGTTGTTCGTGTCTTCCCACAGCGCGTTGTTGCTCGTGAAGTGCTCGGTATACGGCACCGTCGCAGCAGACGCAGACATCCCCCAGCACAGGAGCAGCGCAGCGTAAAAGGTTCTCAACAGACGTTTCATCATCATCTCGTTTCCTTTCGGGGAGCGGGCCCTCGGGGCCCGGATTGCAGCTGGCTTGCTAGCGCTGGCGGGCAGGTTGTTGGAATTCATCCGACCAGGGGTTCGAGGCCACCGAAGCAGGTGTCCCAGGAACGCAGGTGGCGGAAGCGGATCACGGCGGCCTCGCTGGCCTTGCCGTGGAAGAGGGTGTTGTGCCACCAGACGTTGTCGAAGACGGGGCCCTCGGTGAGGACTTCCGCGACGGCGTCGATGTGGTGGCAGCGCGGTGCGCCGAGCTGTTGGGGTGCGGCGGTGTCGAAGACGTTGAACACGAGCGCACAGGCGGGCTCGGCGCGCAGAGCGGTGACGAGTGCCGTGTCTTCCGCGAGCATCGTGGTGATCGAATCGGGGTCGAAGATGTCGGCCTGCTGGTAGTAGTCGAGCAGGTATTCGATGCCGCGGTCGTACAGCGCCTTCGCACCTTCGCCCGAGGTCTCGTCGTAGAGGGCCTTGAACTCGGCGGTCTTGGCTTCGAGCAGATCTTCTCGCGGGAGCAGGCCGCACACGATGTTGTGCGACGTCACGCCGAGTTCGGTTCCCGGTCGCTTGACGGTGACAGTGGGCACGACACCCATGTGGGGTGCCCCTTTTCGCTCCTGCATCGTGTGGAGGCGCAGGGCGACCTGCCAATCGAGGAATTCCTTGGCCAGGGGGCGAGGCGTGGTGGGCATGTTCTTCCTTTCGTCGAGAATCGAACGCGCTCAGAACGTTCGAATGGGATCGCCGGGACCCCGGATGTGGATTTTCGTCTGCGCGTCGTCGTGCTGGATCTCCGCGTGTACGCGAAACACATCGAGCAACGTCTCCTCGTTCATCACGACGTCGGGCGCTCCGCTCTGGTACACGCGCCCGCGCGTCAGCACGGTGATGCGCCCTGCGATGCGGGCGGCCTGCTCGAGATCGTGCAGTGAGAGCACGATCGTGGTCTTGCGTTCGGCGTTGAGTTCGACCAGCAGATCGAGGAGCTCGAGCTGATGTCGCAGATCGAGCGCCGCCGTAGGCTCGTCGAGGAGCATGATCTCGGGCTCCTGCGCGAGGACCATTGCGAGCCAGGCCCTTCGGCGTTCGCCACCCGACAGCCGCTCGAGGGGTCGTGTGCGGAAGTCGGCGAGCGAAACGCGGGCCATCGCCGAATGCACGATGTCGCGGTCGCGCGTATCGGGGTTCGCGAGCCAGCCGCGGTGCGGGTTGCGGCCGAAGGCCACGAGCCGCTCGACGGTGACGCCCTCGGGTGTTGCGGGGGATTGGGGCAATCGCCCGACACAGCGTGCAAAGGTCCGGCGCGAAATCCGATCGATCGCCTTGCCGTTCAAGGTGACGCGTCCCTCGCGCGCGGGAAGCTCACCCCCGAGTACCGACAGCAGCGTCGACTTGCCCGAACCGTTGGGGCCCACCAGGGCGAGAATCTCGCCGGGCTTCACCTCGAGGGTGACATCGCGCAGGACGTCGAAGTCGCTGCCGGGGTGACGCGCGTGGATGTGCTCGGCGCAGAGGAGTTGGGTCACGACAGCTTCTTCCACAGCAGATAGAGGAAGTAGGGCCCGCCGATCAGGGCCATGAAGGCACCCACGGGAAGCTCGAGTGGCGACAAGACGGTTCGCGCGACGGTGTCGGCGAGCACCATCAAGGCCGCCCCCGCAATCGCGCACGCCGGCAGCAGGGCTCCATGGGTCGGCCCGACGAGCAGGCGCATTCCGTTGGGGACCACCAGGCCGACGAAACTCACGAGCCCCGCGACGCTCACCGCCCCGGCCGCGAGTAGTGCAGCGACGCACGCCGCGATCATCCGCGTGTGACGTACCGCGAGCCCGAGGCCTCCCGCCGACGCGTCGTCGAGCAGGAGCACGTCGAGGGAGCGGATCATCAGGCACGCCAATCCGAAACCCGCGAGGGTGGGTACGGCCAGGATGCGGGCATCCGACCAGCCCGTGCCGTTCAGGGAACCGACCGTGAAGCCCGCGAACGCCGGCGCGCGATCGGCGTAGGCGAACGTGAGCAGTGCGATCACCGCAAACAACATCGCCTGCAATGCCACACCCGAGAGCACCATGCGGAGCGGGCCCACGTTGTTGTTGTTCGTCCACGCCAGCGCGAGCACCGTGGCCACCGCGGCCACTCCACCGACGAAGGCCGCGAAGGGAAGCGCTGCGGCGAGGTCGGGAAAGAAGATCAGGAGCACCAGCCCCCCGACACCGGCGCCCGTCGTGACGCCCAGGATCCCCGGGTCGGCAAGCGGGTTGCGCACGGTCGTCTGAAGCAAGAGGCCCGCGATCGCAAGCGACGCGCCCACCCCCGCCGAACAGATCAGCCGAGGCAATCGCACGTCCCACAAGACGCGATGCATCGGCTCGTCCGCGTTCGCCAACACCGCGAACAAGCCGGGGAGCGACAGGCCGGCCACACCTTGTGTCGCCGCGAGCAACGCAGCCGCAAGCAGAACGAGGCTCGCCACCGCGCTCCACGCCCACGGTTTCGCCATGGCGATCTCGGTACGCGAGCGCACCTGCCACAAGAGCGAGCTCATTCTCCGGCGCCAGCATGCCCGCCCCGGGGTGCGGGCCCGGCCGAGACCTGCGGCGTCGCATCGGGCTTCACGAGCGAAATCAGTGCGGCTGCCGAGGAGTCGAGCCCCAGCCCCGGGTTCACGCTGAAGAGGGCGGGGGAGAGGGCGTGGATGCCGAGACGCGCGCGTCCGAGAGAAGCCCACGGCCCGTCGGCGCGGGTCTTGTCGCGCAGTTCGGCTTCGATCTTGCGCGGATCGCCATGCGCGACGAGTGCGACGAGATCGGGTTCGAGCATCATCAGGGCTTCGTCGTTCACAGCGATGTAGCCGGAAATGCGCTCGGACCCGGTTTCGGGTGCGAGGTTCACGAAGCCGAGCTGGCTTGCGAGGTCGCCGAGCCAGGCGCGGTTGCTCACGACGTAGAACGCGCCCGGGCGACCGAATAGCAACAGCACCTTTACCGGTGCTTCGAGTTTCAAGGCGTCGATCGTCGAACGGACTTCTTCGATCCGCGCCGCGATGGCCTGACTGGCATCGACGTGCTCGGCGAGCTCGAGGAGCGAACGCAGGGTGGCTTCCACGCCACTCGAATCGAGCAGGAACATCTCCGCGCCGAGGGCTTCGATCTTCCGCGCGAACACGGCGTGGATGTGCGGATCGCCGATCACGAGTTGCGCGCGCGAACGCGCCAGCGCTTCCAGGTTGGGGCTGTGAGGCGAACCGAGGTCTTCCAGCCCTTCGGCCACAGGGCGGTGCAGGTCGCGACGGATGGTGGCGACGACGCGAACGTTCTCCGCGTGGGCGAGGGCATCTTCAGCCAGCGGGAGCAGGGTGGCGACGCGAAGGCGTGCCTCTTCTGCTGCAGCGGTCGTCGAAACGACCATGAGCGAAAACGCGACGACGATCGTGCGTGCGCGCGAAGCGAAGCCCCTCATTCGCCTTCCTCCGCGACGACATCCACGCCCTGGCCCAGGGCTTCGTGCAGCTTCGAGAAGAGCGCGAGTGCTTCGGGATCGAACTCCGCCTGCGGCGGCCGGTATAGATAGATGCGCAGGAAGGGCGTGGCCTCGGCGTCTTTGCTCAGTTCGAAGTAGAGGACGCGTCGGCCCGAGCGCTTGTGCGTCTCGTCGTGGCTTCGCAGATGCCCGAAGCCCTCGAGCCCGAGGTGCCAGTGGTAGGCGTCGGTGATGATGTTCAGGTGTCCCGACGCGATCTCGAAGGCTCCGACCTGGCAGATCGCTTCGAACACACTCGGCCCGGAGACCGAGATCACGCGCAGGTCGCCGAGGGCGCGCAGTTCGTTGAACAGACGCGCCGCACTCCAGCGGTCCGTGGGTGTCTCGTTGCTCATGGGGCGTGATTCCTTCGCAAGGGCCGTCGCGCTGGACGGGAGGACTGCGAGGAGGGCGCCCCTGGGCCGGGCCGGGCCGAGCTCGGGCGATGGCTCTCGCGATCACGTCGAGCAAGGGCCGGGTCCGATGCCGACCCCGGAGTTCGGAGCAGGCGGGGGATCGCGGCCTCGCTTGGCGCTGGCTCGAGAGCGGAGAGCTCGCTGGCTGGCGGAGATCATCCTAGAGATATTGAAAACGAATGTCAACTTCATTAAGGTGCGGCCGCGCGCATCAGATCGAGCAAGCCCGAAGCCAGCCGGATCGACCCCGCGCATTTCAAGTCGGCCCCCACCCAGGGTGGGAGGTCGGTGGGGTTCGAGGCCTTGTTCCGGCAGCTATTCGAGACATCTCTCCATCGTTCGATCGCGTGCGGCGCGCTCGCTGCGGCACTGCTCGCACCCGTGGCGTCATCTCCATCCGCTGCCTGGGCGGAAGACGAATCCCCCGAGATCGATGCAAGCGAAACCTCCGAGCCGCCCGTGCCCGACCCCTCGATCGAGGTCATGCGCATCGAAGGTGAGCGGACTTCGAGCCCCGGTCTTGAGCCCGTCGCCGTCGAGACCGAAGTCATCAGCCGCGAAGAGATCGACACGCTTCCGGCCGTGGACGCCGCGGGGTTGGTTCGAAACCTGCCGGGGATCCGCGTCCAGAACCGCATCCAGGGCGAGGTCGCCGCGGTCTCGATCGAAGGACTGCCTCCGACCTACACCGCGATCCTGGTCGATGGCCAGCGCTATGCCGGCGAGATCGGTGGCGTGAACGATCTGCGCGACTTCCCGCTCGCGAACGTCGACCGTGTCGAGATCCTCCGCGGCCCACAGGGGCTCCGCTACGGCCCCGAAGCCGCCGGTGGCGTCGTCAACCTGATTTCGAAGCCGGTTCCCCTGTACGAACCGACGTTGAACGTCGAGTTCGGTGGCGGAGCCGACAAGGCAGAACAAGCCAAGGGCGCTCTCGGCGGCGGAGCCGACGGTCGAGGTGCGGTGCTCGCCATCGATTACGACAAGCTCGGCGGCTATGACGCTCCGAGCGATCGCGAAGGCTACGTCTTCGTACCTCCCGACGAAGACTCCCTGCGCGAGTCGATCGATCTCTATGGACGCTCGTCGTGGATCCCATTCGGCGCGCTGACCCTCGATGCGCGTTTCGGTTGGCGCAAGCGCGACGAAGACTTCGGCTCCGACGAGAACAACCTGCTTCGCAAGAATGAGCGGTGGTTCGGAGGCGTCGGCACCGATTGGCAGCTCTCTCCCGACACCTTCGCGACGCTGGCGGTCAACTACTACCGCTCCTCCACGGAGTCGACGGTCGGTCGTGAGTTCGAGCTGGTCGACGACGAAATCAAGCTCGAACTGCGCGGCGAACACGATGTCGACCTCGGTATCACGACCAACACACTGACCGTCGGAGCCGATCTTCGCCGGCATACCCTCGAACTCGACGAGTCCGAACTCGAGGCCGAGATCGCCGCTCAGGTCGGCACGCGCAAGGTGGATGAGAACGACGAACTCGGTGGCTTCTACTTCATCGGGGAGACCTGGCTCGGCGAACGGTTCCAGGCCGAATACGGTGTGCGGGCCCAACTCCACAGCCGCTACTCGGCCAAGCTGATTCCCCAGGTTGCGCTACTCGCCACGCCCCTTCAGTGGGGTGGCCAGGAAGAGCTTCGCCTCCGCTTCTCATGGGGGCGCAACTACCGCTATCCGAGCCTGCGCGATCTCTTCCAACCCGAGACCCCCCAGAACGGTGGCGGCTACTTCCTCGCCGGCAACGAGGATCTTCGGCGAGAAACGACGGATGCGTTCCGGGTCGGGATCGAGGTCGATCCCTACCCGGGCGTGACGCTCTCGGTCGTCGGTTTCCACAACGACATCGACGAGCACATCCGCTCGGCGTATCAGGGCGAAACGCTGCTGATCGACGTCGTGCCGATCCCGCCGAACGACTTCCTCTGCAACCTCGGTCAGCTCGAGTGGTGCGACGAACAGCTGAGCGGGACCCCCAGCAACGTCCTGCGCAAGGACAACCTCGACAAGGTGCGAACACGCGGGATCGAGGCTCGCGTCGGCCTCAGTCTCCACGAGAACATCGACTTCGACCTCTCGTATACGCGCATGCAGACGAAGGTGCGCGACTCGAACGTGCTGTTCGAGGAGCTGCCCAACGAGCCCGACCATGTGGTGAATACGCGCTTGACCCTGACGGCCCCCATCACCGAAACCGTCTTCACCGCACGAACGCAATGGCGCAGTTCCGCGCTCAAGGAAGGCAGCGGGACCGGCCTCGTCAGCTTCTCGACCGGGGAGCGCTCGGATCCGTCGGTCAACCTCGATCTGCGGATCATGCAGCCGATCCTCGATCGCTTCGCCTTCTTCGCGGACGTCTACAACGTCACGAACAACCGCTTCGTCGATTCCTACATCGTGCGCGGCCGAACGTTCTTCGTCGGTGCGCGCGGTGAGTTCTTCTGACTCCGTCGTTCAGGATGCTTCTGGAGGGTCCCATCTCATGAATCGCTTTCGATCGTTCTTCTGCTCGACGCTGGCTGTCGCGGCTTTCGCGGTACCGACCGCGCAGGCCGACACGATCACGATCCAGAGCGGCGAAGACACGGCGCCGTACTCGTTCGTGCCGACGCTTGCGCGATACAACAATCCGACGTTGTACGCGTTCGACGCCGAAGACGAGAACATGCTCCAACATGCATTCGAGACCTACATTCGCTTCGATCTGCCGCCCGGCACGATTCCCTCGGGCCACATCGTCGACAGCGCGACCTTCTTCATCACCTATGCATTCGACTTCACGGGGTTCGGAGACACGAGCACCGACCCGGGAGCGGTCGATCTGCACCAGGTGACGCAGAGCTGGGATCAGACGACGCTCACGTGGCTGAATCGTCCGACCATCGGACCGGTGATCGGAACCGTTTCGAACATCACGGGCTTCGGCCCCCTGATCTACGACGTCACCGATCTCGTGACCGACTGGACGACCGGCACATCACCGAACAACGGTCTCGTGCTCACCAGCGTGACCGAGCGCGTGATCGGGATGCACAGTTTCGAGGCTTCCGAACCGGCATCGCTCAAGGCGAACCTCGTGATCGAAACCGTCGAGGTCGTCGAGGTCCCCGGTTTGCAGACAGCCGGGCTCATCGTGCTCGGGCTGGCGCTGGGATCCCTGGCGCTGTTCGAAATCCGACCGAGGAGGAGCATCGATGGCGTGTGAGCACTCGATTCCGCCGGCGCCGAACGAACTGGAGGAGGCCGTCCGCGTGCTGGACGCGCGCGAGTTCCTCGGGGACAAGCGCATGGCGCGACTCGTCCTGGACGGTGAGGTCTACACGCTCCGGCTGACCAAGAACGACCGGCTGATCCTCACGAAGTAGCTGGCGGCCTGCAGGCCCACGGGGCGGCAGGTATTCCGATAAACCCTTTAATTTCAAAGGCTTCGAGAAGGCCAGGCACCTCCGATCTCAAGCTCGCTTTCGTCGAATCCGATGAAATCGACATTGATTTTCGTTTTAGGAATGCCAGAATAGGGCTTGCTCGAGGACTCCAGACGAGGTCATTTTCGTGTTGATGTGTCACTGCACAGGCGCCACCGACCGCGCGGTTCGCAACGCGATCCGCAACGGTGCCGCCACGACCGACGACGTGCGACAGGCCTGCGGTGCAGGCGGTCGCTGTGGCGGATGCCGCCCGGCGATCGAGTCCATGATCGACGGCGAGAGCGTTCGCCGACACGCTGCGAACAACGCAGTGAATATGACATCGGGTTCCAACGACTCCTGATACCCGCGTCGCTGAGCGACAGCCACTGATTCTCGCGCTCGACATGGTTACTCTCCGCTCGAACCTTCCATTCAGCGGAGAAGACCATGAAGGGTGATGACCGGGTCATCGAGGCGCTCAATGAAGTCCTGACGTCGGAGCTTACGGCGATCAACCAGTACTTCATCCACCACCGCATGTGCGCCAATTGGGGTTATCACCGGCTCTCTCACAAGAAGCGCGAGGAGTCGATCGAAGAGATGAAGCACGCGGACGATGTGATCGACCGCATCCTCTTCCTCGATGGCACGCCGAACATGCAGCGGCTCTCGCCCGTGCTCGTCGGTGAAGACCCCGTCGAACAGCACAAGCTGGATCTCGATCTGGAACTCGAAGCCGTGAAGCGCCTCAACAAGGCGATCGCGCTCTGCCGCGAAGCCGCGGACAATGGCACCCGCGAACTCCTCGAGAACATCCTCAAGGAGGAAGAGGAGTCGGTCGACTGGCACGAGGCGCAACTACACCTCGTCGAAGAAGTCGGCAAGGCCGCCTACCTCGCCGAGATGATTCACGAGGGCGGCGAGGGTTAGTCACCCGCGCGGTTCAGCTCCCCGCGATGACCGCCGAGTTGATCTGCAGCCGCTGCTCGCTCTCGTAGAGTTCCTTGCGGCTGTCGATCCACGCCTGGATCAGCGTGTTCTGCTGTTGCAGCTCGAGATTTTCGCGTGCGGACTCGACGGCGCTGGCCAGCGTGGCTGGGTCGGGATCCTGGCGATCGATCAGTTGAACCAAGACCAACTCGTCACCGACCTCGAAGACCTTCGATGAAGAGGGTGCTTCGGTGCTCAGTGTGAAGGCCGTCGCCAGCACATCGACGGAAGGCCGGCTCAGCCCTGGAATGAAGCCATCGCGGCGTCGCGTGAAGAAGCCCGTGCGTTCGAGGGTGAGGTCGGCTTCGCGCGCTGCGTCTTCCAGCGATTGGCCGCTCTGGATCGCCTTCGACAGCGCGTCTGCAACCTCCCGCGCGGCTTCGACTGCCGCACCTTCGGCGGCGAGTTCGAGCGCAACCTCGTCGAAGGGCTTGCGACCGGCTTCGGTCTTCCCATCGACCTTCAGGATGTGAAGACCTTCGATGCCTTCGATGATCTCACTCACGCCACCGACTTCGAGTGCGAAGGCCGCCGCTTCCAGGTTGGGTGCGGTATCGCCGCGGCTGATCTCACCCAGGCTCCCACCGCTTTCCTTCGTTGCCGTGTCGTCCGAGACCTCGCTGGCCACGGCTGCGAAATCCTCACCCCCCTCGACGATGCGCGCGCGAATCGCCTCGGCGCGCTCACGGTTCTTCGCCGCGTCCTCTGCGGTTCCGCCCTCGTTCTTCAGCAGGATGTGGCTGACGCTGCGCGTCTCCGCGGTGGCGAAGCGTCCGATTGCCTCGTCGTAGCGCGCCTGCACGGTGTCGCGGTTCGCGTCGAGGTACTGCTGCACCTCGGCTTCGCCCGGCTTCTTCGAATCGGGCAGCGTGGCTTCGCCCAGGGCCACGAAGGCGATGCGCGCCTCCTCGGTGCGGAAGCGGGCGGCCCGGAAGGCCTCGGCCTCGCTGATTTCGACCTGGGAGATCAGCAATTCGAACAATTTCTGCTGCAAAAGGTCTCGTTGCATGGCCTCCAGGAAGGCGGCCTGGCTGCCCCACTCCCACTTGACCTGGGCATCGAATTCGTCCTGGGCAAATCGACCGTCTTCGTCGCGCAGGCCCGGATCGTTTCGCAGGAAGTCCTTCACCTCGTCCGGGCCGGCCACCAGCCCGAGTTCCATCGCCGATTGCGAGAGCACGACCTGGTTGATCACCGACTGCAGCGCTTGCGCGTCGAGGAAAGACGACATCGCGTCGGCGTCGAACTGGTCACCCAGTGACTGACGGAGGCGGTCTTCCTGTTGTCTCCGTACGCGCAGGTAGTCGTTCATCCGGATGCGGGCATCGTCGAGAATGACCACCTCTTCGCCGGTGGCCGCGCGCTGGCCGCCACCGGGCGTCGAGCCCCCCAGTCCGAGAAAGAAGACGAAGACCAGGCCGATGGAGAAGACGAAAATCGCGGTCAGCCAGCGCTGGCCCTTGCGGATGCGGTCGAGCACGAGGAACTCCTCTGTGATGCGTCGTGACGAGGGGTCGAGGTTGGGGCCGAGCGGGCTCGGAAGGGGCGCGAAGTTAGTTGTGAGGATGGGGCCGAGCAAGCACGGGAGGCCGCGTTCGCTTGTTCTCACTGTGGCCCGCTGGTATCGTGCCCCTGCGAGGAGGGGACAATCAAACAGCCGTGAATCCGAACACTTAGGGTTTGCGATGCGGGTCGAACCGCAGCGTGGGTCCCGGGTGCTCGGCGTGTTCGCACTGGCCGGTGTCGGCACGACATTCACGGAGTGTGTGCGTGTTCCCCCCATCCACAAAGAGCGCGCAGAGCCGCATCAAAGCACGATCGCAACAGTGTTTGCCAAATACGCGATCGAACGAACACCGCGAGGGGAAACGCGACATGATTCTCGACTCCATTCTGGGTCTGTTCTCCAGTGATCTCGCCATCGACCTCGGTACCGCCAACACCCTGGTCTACGTGAAGGGGCGAGGGATCGTGGTGTCGGAGCCCAGTGTGGTGGCGATCTGCAAGGACGGTCGCGGCCCCGACAAGGTGCGCGCCGTCGGCACCCGCGCGAAGGAGATGCTCGGCCGCACCCCCGGCAACATCGTGGCCATTCGCCCGATGAAGGATGGGGTAATCGCCGACTTCGAGATCACCGAGGCGATGCTCCGCTACTTCATCACCCGCGTGCACGATCGCAAGCGCATGGTGCGCCCCCGCATTGTGATCGCCGTGCCGTCGGGCATCACCGAAGTCGAGAAGCGCGCGGTGAAGGAGAGCGCGATGCTCGCCGGAGCGCGCGAGGTGTATCTCATCGAAGAGCCGATGGCGGCGTCGATCGGTGCCGGCCTCCCGATCACCGAACCCTCGGGCAACATGATCATCGACATCGGCGGTGGTACGACCGAGGTCGCGGTGATCTCGCTTTCGGGTGTCGTCTACTCCAACTCGACCCGCGTGGGTGGCGACAAGATGGACGAAGCGATCATCAACTTCGTCAAGCGCAAGTACAACCTGCTGATCGGTGAACGCACCGCCGAGCTCATCAAGATGAAGATCGGCACCGCGTATCCGATCGACGAACTCGAAAGCATGGAAGTGAAGGGTCGCGATCTCGTGCAGGGTGTGCCGAAGACCCTCGAGATCAAGTCGGAAGAAATTCGTGAAGCGCTCGCCGAACCGATCAACGCGATCGTCGAGAGCGTGAAGATGGCCCTCGAGAGAACGCCCCCCGAACTCTCGGCGGATATCGTGGACAAGGGAATCGTGCTCGTCGGTGGGGGGTCGATGCTGTCGAACCTCGACGTCCTTTTGCGCGAGGTGACGGGCCTGCCCGTGATGCTCGCCGAGGATCCACTGACGGCCGTTGCCATGGGGACGGGCCGTTGCCTCGACGAGTTGCGCCTGCTGAAGGAAGTCACGATCCGCTCCTGATCCCGCGCGGAGAGGCCGGCCCCGGCGGCGTCGGGCAGGCTGCATCTAGCCGGATTTACGGGATTTTTGCGCCCTCTGTCCGGCGAGGAAGCGCCTGCGGCGGGTGGGGAGTCCACCCGTGATCGACTTCCTGAAGCGCTTCAGCGCCCCCATCGGGTTCGTCTTCCTGCTGCTCGTCGCGGCGATCGCGATGGTGGGGGATACGCGCGACTTCGAAGCCCAGCGCCACAAGTTGCCCTGGTGGCAGGCGCTCGTGATCGAAGTGGTGGCGCCGGTGCAGCGCGTGGTTTCAGTGCCTGCGACCTCGGTGCGCGACGTGATCAACAACTACGTCGACCTCGTCTACGTCGCCGACGAGAACGTGAAGTTGAAGGAGCGCATCGCCGAACTCGAAGAGATCAACCTGCAGTACCGCGAAGCGCTCGTGGCGAGTGGGCACCTCGATCGCATCGCGGCGATGCGCGACGACTTCGAAGTGCCGATGTTGCCCGCGCGCGTCGTCGGTCTCGACATTTCGCTCTGGTTCCGTTCGGTGGTGGTCGACCGCGGTGAAGAGCACGGCATCGTGGCCGGCAATCCGATCGTCACCAACAACGGGGTGGCCGGGCTCGTGACCGCCGCTTCGGGGCACGCCGCCAAGGCGATGTTGTTGCTCGACCGACAGAGCGCGGTCGACGGCGTGGTGCAGCGCAGTCGAACCCGCGGCGTGGTACGCGGAACGGGAAGTGATTCCCTCGAGTTCGAATTCGTCGCGCGCGACGGTGACGTGCAGAGCGGTGATGTGATCATCACCTCGGGGCTCGATGCGATCTATCCCAAGGGCCTTCGCATCGGCGAGGTGCGCGAGCTTCGCGAACGCGGTGGCGACCTGATCCAAACCGCCGTGCTCACGCCGGCCGTCGACTTCGAACGCCTCGAGCAGGTGTTCGTGATGTTCCATCAGGGGCCGACGATGGAGCTGCTCTACGGAAGCCAGGACGGCAGCGAGGTGGACGACGCACCGAACGCAAGCGTGGCTGCCGGACGCGATGAAGCAGAGCCGGCTTCGTGATGCGCGCGGATCGGAGACGGAGTTGAAGCGCGTCATCGCCGTGTTCGTGCTCGGCCTGCTCGCCCTCGGCGTGCAAGGTGGCCTTGCCATGGTGTTGCCGCGCTCGCTGTGTCCCGACCTCGGCTTGCTCGTGGTTCTTGCGATTGGCTTGCACTGGCTCGAGGTCACGCCCGGCATGTTCGTGGCGACGGCACTCGGCTTCGCAGCGGATCTGCTTTCGAGTGCGATCCTCGGTGTGCACGCGCTCTTGCGATTGCTTTCGTTTTCCCTCACGGCATTGGCGCGCAGCCAGATGGATCTTCGCGGCGGGGCGACCTTCGCGCTCTTCGCCGCGGGCATGACGATCCTGAACGCCATCGGGCTGATGATCCTGCTCGGGTTCTTTTCGTCGGCCTCGTCGGCGGGATTCTCGATCTGGAGCGCTCTCACAGATGTGCTGCCCCACGCGTTGGTGAACGCCGTCCTGGCGCCGCTGGTGTCGGCCCTGGTGGTCTGGGTGGGTGAGCGGGTGGACGGCGAAGCGAGCCGGCCCGGCATCGAACTCGATGAGCGGAGGCCGGCGTCATGATGGGCGGTCTCGGCGACGGCCGACTCTCACCCGGCGGGCCCCACGCCGCCGAAGGGCGCATTGGGCTGATCGCCTTCGGCATCGTGCTGGCGTTCGTGATCTTCGCCGTGCGTCTCTTCCAGTTGCAGATCGTCGAGGGCGCCGACCTGCGCAGTCGCTCGGAACAGAACTTCGTGCGCACGATCCGCCTCGAAGCGCCCCGCGGCGACATCGTCGATCGCGATGGGCGCATCCTCGCGACGACACGCCCGGCCTATCGCGTCCAGGTGATCCCCAACGAACTGCACGGCGGCGACGCGACCTTCCGTGCGCTCGGGCAGATCCTCGACGAGGCACCCCAGGAACTCTCGACGCGGGTGGGCAAGCCGCGGGGGCGCAAGCGCTTCCAGCCCGTCCTGCTGCGCGGCGATCTCGGCTACGAGCGCTTTGCCCAGGTGGAGAGCCACCGCTACGCGCTGCCCGGCGTGGTGACCCACATCGGGCCGCGGCGCGACTACGTCGACGGGGCCACGGCCGCCCATCTGCTCGGCACGATCGGCGAGATCGGTACGCGGCAACTCGCGCTGCCCCAGTTCGCGGGGTACGAGCAGGGCGAGGTCGTCGGCCAGTTCGGTCTGGAGGCGAAGCTCGAGAGCCATCTGCGCGGCAAGGCGGGGGGCCGCAACATGGTGGTCGACGTCGCCGGGCGCGAGATCGAACTCCTCGACGAACTGAAGCCGGTGCCCGGCGGCCGGGTGGTGCTCACCCTCGACAAGGATCTCCAGCGCGCCGCCGAAGAGGCCTTCCGCTCGACCGATCCCGAAAAGCCCGATCACATGGGTGCCGTCGTCGCCCTCGATCCGAACAATGGCGACGTCCTCGCCCTGGCTTCGATACCCGCCTATGACCCGAATGCATTCGCGGGGGGGATCGATTCGGCGACCTGGGACGCGCTGGTCTCCGACCCGTGGAAGCCGCTGCGCAATCGCGCGGTGTCGGGGGAGTACTCGCCGGGCTCGACGTACAAGGCCGTCGTTGCGGCGGCGGGGCTCGCGGAAAAGGAGATCACCCGCGAAGAGGAGATCTTCTGTCCCGGCCATTACCGCCTCGGGCGTCGGGTCTATCGCTGCTGGAAGCGCGGCGGTCACGGCGACGTGAACATGGACGCGGCGCTCAAGGGCTCGTGCGACGTCTACTTCTACGACCTCGGCGTGCGGCTCGGCATCGATCGCATCGCGAAGTACGCGCGCGGCTTCGGCTTCGGGCAGCAGACGAAGATCGATCTCGCGGCCGAGAAGTCGGGTCTGATCCCGACGATGGAATGGAAGCTCCGCGCCAAGGGCGAAGAGTGGATCAAGGGCGAGACCGTCTCCGCCGCGATCGGGCAGGGCTACAACCTGGTGACGCCGATCCAGTTGGCGGTCTCCTATGCCGCGATTGCGAACGGCGGGCGCGTCATGCGCCCCAAGCTGATCAAGCGCTACGAGACCTGGGATCGCGAGCTCATTTCGGTGGAGTCGCCCGAGGAGTTCGCGCGCGTGCCGGTTTCGCGCGAGATCCTGAAGGTCGTGACCGAAGGCCTGGTCGATGTGGTGCACGGCGAAGAGGGCACGGGTGGGCGCGCGCGCGTCGCGGGTATCCAGGTGGCTGGCAAGAGCGGGACGACCCAGGTGGTGAGTCTCGATCTCGTGAAGGACATGGAGCCCGAGGAGATCCCGATCCGCTATCGCGACCACGCGCTCTTCGCGGCGTTCGCTCCGGCCGAGGCGCCCGAGATCGTCGTGGTGGCCCTGGTCGAACACGCGGGCGAGGGCGGTGGCACCGTGGCCGCGCCCATCGTGCAGAAGGTGATGGCGCGCTACTTCGAGAAGCAGCGCGCGCTCGAGGCGCCGATCGAAGATCCCGTCGAAGGGCAGGGCGAAGAAGAAGGTGAAACCGCGCCGCCGACTCCCGCGCCTCCGCCGACCGTGACGGCGAACGCTGCGCCCTAACCCGAGGTGACGCTGGCGAGGCAGCAAGAACCATGAGCATGAGCATCGACCGTCGCTCGCTGCAGTACTTCGACTGGGTGTTCCTCGGGATCGCCGCGGTCCTGGTGTTCTTCGCCTTCGTGAACCTCACCTCGGCCACCAACGCCGGCGTCGAGGGCGGCGTCTCCGACATCGTGCGGCGTCAGGCGATGGTGGTCGGGCTGTGCTCGGTTGTGCTCGTGATCATCTTGATGATCGACTACCGACACTTCGAACGCTTCGCGCCGCTGATCTATCTCGGCAGTCTCGGACTTCTGGTAGCCACGCTCCTGGTCGCGCCCGAAACACGTGGTGCGCGGGCCTGGCTCTTCGAGGGGCGCGTGCAGCCCTCGGAGTTCGCAAAGATCGCCCTCGTCTTGATGATGGCGCGGCACTTCCACCGCTCGCCCCCCGATCCCTCGGCCGGCATGCGCCAACTCGTGCAGCCGATCCTGATTGCGGCACCGCCCGTGGGCTTGATCCTCGCGCAGAAGGACATGGGTGTGGCGCTGCTCACGCTGCTCGTGGCGCTCACCTTCCTTCCCTTCATCCGCATCTCCACGCGGGCCTGGGCGGGGTTGGCGGCGGCCGGGGTCGGGGCCGCGACGGCGCTGTGGACCTACGGCCTGCGGCCGTATCAGCAGCAGCGCATCCTCGATTTCATCGATCCCGAGCGCGACCCGCTCTCGTCGGGCTACCAGGCGATGCAGTCGCGCATCGCGGTGGGCGCCGGTGGCCTCTTCGGACGCGGTTGGATGGAAGGCACGCAGACCCAGTTGCGCTTCCTGCCGACACAGCACACCGACTTCATCTTCTCCGTGCTCGCCGAGGAGTGGGGCTTCGTGGGCTGCATCGTGGTGCTCTCGCTCTTCCTCGCGATGCTGCTGTGGGGGCTCTGGATCGCATCGAGTTCGAAGGATGGCTTCGGCGCGATGCTGGCGGTGGGCCTGGTGGGCACGCTCTTCTGGCCCGCGGTGATCAACATCGCCATGGTGCTCGGGCTCGCCCCCGTGATCGGCGTGCCGCTCCCGCTCTTCAGCTACGGCGGCTCCGCGATGCTCGCGGCCTTCATCTCGCTCGCGTTGCTGCTCAATATTTCGATGCGCCGGTACCTGTTCTGATGTCGAAGAAAGTCGGCGCCTTCTTCGACATGGACAAGACGATCATCGCGGGTAGCTCCGCGGAGGTCTACATGCGCGACTCCTGGAAGAAGGGTCGCTTCGGTGTCTTCGACATCTTGCGCGGTTTCACTTCGACCGTGCAGTTCCAACTCGGCTGGCTCGATGTGTCGACCTGGACGCAGAACATGCTCGTCGGCCTCGAGGGTCTCGACGAAGCGACCATGATCGACGAAGGGCGAGAACTCTTCGATCGCTACATGGCCAAGCAGGTCTATCCGGAAATCATCCAGCTGATCCAAGAGCACCTCGGGGACGATCACGTGGTGGCGATCGTTTCTGGCTCGATCCCCTACGTCGTCGAACCCCTGGCCGATTGGCTCGGCATCGAGCACGTGATTTGTACGCGCATGGAAACCCGCAACGGGGTGTTGACGGGCCGCTGCGTGGGACCGATCTGTCTCGAACAAGGCAAGCTCCACTACCTCGAGACCTTCATCGCCGAGCACGAGGTCGACCTCGACCGCAGCTACTTCTACTCCGATTCCATCAGCGATCTGCCCGCGCTGGGAATCGTGGGCAACCCGATCGCGACGAACCCCGATGCCGAACTCGAACGCGAGGCGCGAGAGCGCGGTTGGGAGGTGCGTTCATTCGAAGATCCCCGCTCGGTGCGGTAGAACTCTCGACCGAAAGAAGGCGAGGGCACCCGCGTGGGCGAATTCGAACGATCATCGGAGCTGTGCGTATCGGCCGAGGAGGCCTGGGCGCAGGCCATCGATCCGGTCGGTGTGAATCGCGAGTTCCTGCCGTTTCTGCGCATGACGTTTCCTGCGAACGCGACGGATCTCGTCGATCGCTGGCAACCGGGGGTGAAGCAGTTTCGCAGTTGGATCCTGCTCTTCAGCATCTTGCCGGTGGAGTACGACGACGTGGTCTTCGAAGAAGTCGAACCCGGTCGGCGCTTTCTCGAGCGCTCTTCGATGCTCTCCCAGCGGGTCTGGGAGCACGAACGGATTTTCGAACCCACCGCCACGGGATGCCGCGTAACCGATCGCATTCGCTTCGTTCCCCGCATCGCGTGGTTGGATGCGATTCAAGGCTTGCTGTTCCGCGCGACCTTCTTCTGGCGTCACCATCGATTGCGGCGGATGCATGGGACACCAGAAGGGAGCTGATCGTCGATGAGGTTTCCTCCTCTCCGATTATTCCTCGTCGTGACGCTGCTGGGTTGCGCGCAGCCCGGGCCGATGGCCGACGTCATCTATCACGGCGGTCCGATCCTCACGATGGAGGACGACGATCCGCAGGTCGAAGCACTGGCAGTCGGAGGCGGACGAATCCTCGCCGTCGGTTCGATGGAAGACGTGTCGAAGTCAAGCGGACCCTCGACACGTTCGATTGATCTCGCCGGCCGCACGCTGATGCCCGGCTTCTTCGACGGGCATAGCCACCTGACGATGACCTCGGCAAAGCTCGCCGTGGTGAATCTCGATCCCCCTCCCGCGGGTCCGGCCGACAGTATCCGGGCGATCCAGCAGGCCCTGCGCGAGCGACTGGAAACGGCGGGCGTGGGCGAGATCGGGTGGCTCGTGGGTTGGGGCTACGACCACGCCATGCTCGAAGAGGCGCGGCATCCCGATCGCTTCGATCTCGATGCGGTGAGCAGCGAAGTGCCGATCGTGTTGATCCATTTCTCTTCACATCAGGTGGTGGTGAACGGGAAGGGTCTCGAGCTCGTGGGCATCAGCGCAACGACCCCGGACCCGAAGGGCGGACGCATTCTTCGCGTCGACGGTGGGAGCGAGCCCAATGGCCTCCTTCAGGAGACAGCGATGTTTCCAGTGGTGTTCCCCATCCTGAACGGGTTGCTCGGCGGGGGAGCCGGAGGATCCGTCGAAGGCCCTCTGGGCGATGCTGTCCTCGAACGCGCCGAGCGCGCGGTGGGCCACTACGTTGCGCAGGGTTACACCACCCTCACCGAGATGGCGGGCACGCTGCTCGCGATTCGGCTGCTTCGCGCGCTCGCGGAGGAGGACCGCCTTCCGGTCGATGTGATCGCCGTACCGCTCGTGCAGGAGTACGGGCCCGAAGAGGTGCGCGCCCTGCGCTCGGAGACCTACGACCGTCGCTTCCGGGTGGGCGGTGCGAAGATCATCCTCGATGGCGGTTCGCCGGGGCGCTCCGCCTATCTCCAGGAGCCCTATCACGTTCAACTCCCGGGCGAGGTCGACTACCGCGGCTATTCCCACTTCGCATCGCAAGCGGACGTCGACGCCCTGGTCACTTCCCACTTCGAGGCGGGCAATCCCGTCTACATTCACGCCCTCGGCGACGCCGCGGTCGAACAGGCGATCGTGGCCCTACGCGCGGCGCGCGAGGCCGTGCCGGGCGCCGATCGCGGCCCCCAACTCATCCACGTTCAGCAGGCGAAAGAAGAGCAGCTCGCCGCCCTCGCCGAGCTCGATGCGCACATCACCTTCCAGGTCGCCCACAACTTCTACTTCGGCGACTTCCACGTCGCGCAGATCTATGGACCGGAGCGCAGCGCACGCTTGAATCCGGCGCGCTCGGCGATCGACCGGGGGCTTTCGGTCAGCCTCCACCACGACTCGCCCGTGCATCCCGTCGATCCGTGGATGTTGGTCTGGGCCGCGGTCAATCGAACCACGCGCAGTGGACGCGTGATCGGGCCCGAGCAACGCATCACCGTGCTCGAAGCCCTGCAGGCCTCCACCCTCGAAGCCGCGCGGCAGTTCCACGAGGCCCATGGGAAGGGTTCGCTTTCGGTGGGCAAGCGAGCCGATCTCATCGTGCTCGATCGCAACCCCCTCGAAATCGATCCGACGACGCTGCGCGAGGTGCGTGTCCTCGAAACGGTGAAGGACGGCGAGACCGTCTTCCGCGCGACGAACGGGATGCGCTGAACGGCGCTACTCGACTTGGCTGGAATTCGTTCCGGCCCTTGCGACCAGGTCGTCTACGTTCGCGTCGGTGGGACCGTTCGAGATCAGCGTGTTGCCGGGGATCCCATCCGGCTTGCGGCCCAGCGCGATCTCCGGCGGCAGGGTATCGGGCAGATCGTCGACCATCTCGGGGCTCGCGTAGTAGCCGAGGGCGTAATTGCCCATCGTGTAGCCGAGCAGGTCCGTGAGGGTCGGGTCGAGGTCCTTCGCGATGTGCGGCGGGCAAGAGAGGTATTGGTTCTCCTCCTGCCTCAACCAGCTCAGGCAGTAGGTGATGTTCAAACCCAGCCTTGCAGCATCCGTGTTGTTCTGACCGCCGCCGTGTATCACCGTGCCGCTGTAACAGAGCACCGACCCCGCGGTCATCTCTGCCTGGATGCTCTCGTCGGGTGATTCGGGGTTGCGATCGAGGGGCCAGTCCTGGCTGCCGGGAATGACGTGCGTCGCGCCGTTCTCTTTCGTGAAGTCGGTCAGTGCCCAGATGGTGTTGAACTGGGGTTCGATCGGCTTGGGAATGAAGCCGCCCCACGCGAGGCGATCGCGGTGAAGCGCTTGCGAGCCCTGACCGGGCATGATGTGGATCGTCTGGGTGAGATGAAGCTGGATGCGATGACACCACGGATCGAGGAAGGCATTCGCGGCTTCGAGGATCAGCGGGTGCGTCACGATCGGGCGTGACTCGGGGCAGCGCGCGACCAGGGCACCCGTTCGCTTCGTTTGGCGACCGGTGAAGTCGTCACTGCCGGGCTTCGATCGCTCGATCCACGGCGCGAGATCCGCGTTGAGGCGCTCGAGGGTCTCGGCATCGAGCACCTCGCGTACGATGCACGCGCCATCGCGCTGGAGCGCCGCGACGATGTCGACGGGCTTGCTGTCGGGGGCCAGGGTTTCGAGGCTCATGCGGTTCTCTCCTCAAGGTCGGGACGGTGACTGTAGCCTGACAGTAGCGGCGCTTCTCTCGCTGGCGGTACCCGCTCGATCGGCGATAGCGTGCCCTCGTGAGCAGGGGTGCAACGTGAAGCCGATCCGAAATCCGCAGGTCGCCGAGGTATTCGACCGCTACCCGCCGAAGTTCCGGCGCAAGCTCCTGGCCCTGCGCGAGCTGATCCTCGAGACCGCCGCCGCGACCGAAGGAGTGGGGGAGCTCGAAGAAACGCTCAAGTGGGGCGAGCCCGCCTATCTCACCTCGAAGACGAAGAGTGGCAGCACGATCCGCATCGACTGGAAGGAGAAGGCGCCCGACCAGTACGCGATGTACTTCCACTGTCAGACGTCACTCGTGTCGGAGTTTCGCGAGCGCTTTTCGGGCGAGCTCGAGTTCGACGGCAACCGCGCCATCGTCTTCGGGGCGAACGATCGCATCCCGAAGCGCAGCCTGAAGAGCTGCATCGCGGCAGCGCTGACGTACCACCTCGACAAGAAGGGGCGCGGGTAGTTCGCGATTCGCCGCTCAGTCGCTGCGCTTGCGCAGGATGACGCTTCCCACCGAGTAGCCCGCGCCGAAGGAGCAGAGCACGGCGTGGTCTCCGGCCGCGAGGCCGTCGCGGTGTTTGTGGAAGGCGATCACCGAACCCGCCGAGCTCGTATTCGCGTACTCGTCGAGGATCACCGGCGCTTCTTCGGGCTCGACCTCGCGGCCGAGCAGCGTCTTTGCGATCAACTTGTTCATCCCGAGGTTGGCCTGGTGGAGCCAGAGGCGCTTCACGCTCTCGAGCGGGATGCCCAGGTCTTCGAGATGGGCGCCGATGTGCTTTGCGACCATGGGGCAGACGTCCTTGAAGACCCTGCGACCGTTCTGTCGAAAGACCAGCTCGTGGGGATGCCGGACGCCATCCTCGCTGCGGTTGAGGAAGCCGAAGTCGTTACGGATGTTGTTCGAGTACTTCGTGGCGAGGCGGGTGCCGACGATCTCCCAGGTTTCACCAGGCTTCGCAGCGTCTTCGGGTTCGACGAGCACGGCGGTGCAGGCGTCGCCGAAGATGAAGTGGAACTCGCGCATTTCGAAGTTGTTGTGACCGGAGGTGATCTCGGGGCAGAGCACGAGGGCGCAACGCGCGTTGCCCGAACGCACCGCATCGACGGCGTTCTGGAGCGCGAAGGTCGCCGACGAGCAGGCCACGTTCATGTCGTATGCGAAGCCACTGGCGCCGAGGGCTTCCTGTACCTCGATGGCCACGGCGGGGTAGGGGCGTTGCAGGTTCGAGCAGCCGACGATCACCGCGTCGACATCGGCGCCGGTGCGTCCCGCCTGGGCGAGGGCTTCGTTCGCCGCTTCGAGACAGATCTCGGCCTGGATCGACAGCTCGTCCTCACCGCGCAGGGGAAGCCGCGGGCAGAGGCGGTCGGGATCGAGCACACCCGTCTTGTCCATCACGTAGCGATGGCCGACGCCCGAGGCCTTCACGATGAAGCGCTCGGAGGGGATATCGCGTTCGACGAGCTCGCCGCGCTCGATCTCTTCGCGATGCTCTGCGTTCCAGCGCTCGGTGGCCTTGGTGAGTGAGGCGACGAGCTCCTCGTTCGTGATGCCGTCGCTCGGGGTGAAAAGCCCCGTTCCCGTGATGACTGTGCCGCTCATCCCACCCCTCTCGGTTTTCGTTCCGGGGCGCAGGATCGCTCAGATCGAGCGATCTGGCAGCAGAGCGATTCGAGTGCGAACTCAGCCGGCAAACGACGATTTCAGGATCGCGATCATGTCGTCGACCTCATCGATGCTCGTCGTCAGGGCGGGCATGAAGCGGAGCCGGTCGGGGCGGGGTGCGTTGATCAGCAGACCGGCTTCGTAACAGCGCGCCGCGATCTCCTTCGCGTCTTCCCGCGTGAGCACGAGCGCGCGGAGGTGTCCGCTTCCGCTGCGCTGCATGCCCGGGTTCTCGTCGCACAGGGCGGCGAGCCGTTGCTCCAGGTGCTGCGCAACGCCCTTCGCGTGCTCGACGAAGTCGGGCGCGGTCACCCGCTCGAGCACCGCGAGCCCCACCGCCATCATGAGCGGATTGCCGTTGAAGGTGCCGCCCTGGTCGCCGGGTTCGAAGCGCGCGACTTCTTCACTCGAAAGCACTGCGGCCAGCGGAACGCCGCCGCCGATTCCCTTGCCGAGGGTCATGATGTCGGGCGTGATGCCATCCGCCTGATGTGCGAACAGCGGCCCCGTTCGCGCCATGCCGGTCTGGATCTCGTCGCAGATCAAGAGCACGCCCTTGCGTTTCGTCAGCTCTCGCAGTTCGCCGAGAAATCCCTTGGGTGGATCGACGACACCGCTCTCTCCCTGGACGGGTTCGATCATCACGGCGACCGTCGAGGCATCGATCGCGCTTTCGACTGCGGCGATGTCTCCGAACGCCACCTTGCGAAAACCGGGCGACGCCGGCCCGAAGAGTTCGCTCCAGCCCGGCTTGTCGGTCGCCGCCATGGTGGCGAGGGTTCGCCCGTGGAATGCCCCGGTGAACGAGATGATCTCGAAGGCCCCAGCGCGTTCGGCCTGGCCCCACTTGCGCGCGAGCTTGATCGCACCCTCGTTCGCTTCAGCGCCGCTATTGCAGAAGAAGACGCGGTCGAGCCCAGCGGCATCACACAGCTTCGCGGCGTATTCGAGGTGGGGCCCGTTGTGATACGCCGGGCTGGCGTTGATCAACGCCCTGGCCTGGGTGTTCAACGCACCGACGATCTCGGGCGGACAATGCCCGAGCACGTTCACCGCCCAACCCTGAACGAAGTCGAGGTAACGACGCCCGTCCGCGTCGAAGAGATAGCTGCCCTCGCCGCGAACCATCACGGCATCGGGGCGATCGACGGGAGCGAGCAGGTGTCGCGTATCGGGCGTCGTAGTCACGGTGGAACCTCGTTGTGGATGCTCGACGCTGCCTCACTCACGTGAAACGCGGAGACCCGAACCAACGGGGACTGACGCCCGACTCTCGGTGCGCCGTCCCCCGTAGCGATCGGGAGACGGCGCCGAGGGAAATGGAACTAGATGAGCTTCTCCGCCATGTCGACGAAGTCGGCCTTGGGACGCGCGCCCTGGATCTGCTGCACGACCTGCCCACCCTGGAAGGCGAGCACGGTGGGCACGGCGCGCACGCCGTACTGGCCCGGGGCCTGGGGCGAGCTGTCGATGTCGACCTTCACGATCTTCACCTTGCCGTCGAACTGATCGGCGAGCTCCTTCATGACCGGGGCGATCTGCTTACAGGGGCCGCACCACTCGGCCCAGAAGTCGACGATCACGGGCAGATCGGAATCGAGAACTTCACTCTGGAAGGTGGCGTCGGTGGCATCGGTGATTTCGGCCATGGTGCTTCTCCTCGCTTTGCTGGCTCGACTCGTTCGAATCGAAGGTGCGGTTGTTGGGGTCGGGCGCTCTTTCTGCTCTGCGGCTCTATGTGGGTGGGCGCGCGACCGTTCGATCCGGGGATGGGTCGTTTCGCGGGTCGGAACGGTATAGCGACCAATCTCTCGGCACGCCGCCGCCGCCCGCAACCCCGCGAAAACGCTCGTTCGCCGGAATGCACCCGAGAGGGGCCCTCTGTATGTTCTGGCCGTGCGCGACGGGTGATCCCTGAAGATCGAGCCGTTCACGGCCCGATCGTGTGTCGTAGATCACCATTTCTCGTCGCGAACCTGGGGGGAGCGGGGCATGGCGCAGACCGCGGATCGCATCCGCGCCGCATTGGCCGAGAGCATTCGCGTCAAACAGGCGACGGCCGACCAGTGCACCGACGCGATCGCCCAGGCGGCCGACCGGCTGGTCGCCTGCTTCGAGCGGGGCGGCAAGCTGCTCTGCTTCGGCAACGGCGGCTCGGCCTCCGACGCCCAGCACATCGCGAGCGAATTCGTTGGTCGCTACGTCGACGATCGTCCGGCCCTCCCCGCGATCGCGCTCACCGCGAACTCATCCGAGATCACCGCGATCGGCAACGACTACGGTTTCGACTACACCTTCGTGCGCGGCATCGAAGCGCACGGGTGTCCGGGGGACGTCGCGATCGCGCTCTCGACCTCGGGCAATAGCGCGAACGTGCTGGCGGCGGTCGAGAAGGCGCGCGAAGCCGGCCTCGAAACCGTGGGGTTGCTCGGCCGAGGCGGGGGCAAGCTCGCGAACGCCGTCGATACCGCGATCGTGGTACCGAGCGACGACACCCCCCGCATCCAGGAAAGTCACATCGCCATCGGCCATCTCTTTTGCGAACTCGTCGAAGCGGCGCTCTTTCCCGAGCGCGAAGGAGCGGGCGACGCGTGAAGCGCAAGATCGATCGCTCGAAGCTCAAGACCATCCCGGCGCGCCGACGCCCGAGCAAGGTGAACGTTCGCGACGAAGCCACACCCCATCAGGCCGGGGCCTCGTTCGCACAGTTCATCGACGGCCTGCCCGACATCCTCGGCGGAAGCGACGTTCGCCGCATCGTCGACGCCTGGGCGAAGGCCTGGGGGGGCGGGCGAACCGTGCTGTTCGGCTTCGGTGCGCACCTCATCAAGGTGGGCCTCGCGCCGGTCGTCGTCGATCTGATCGAGCGCGGCGCGATCTCGGCGCTCTTCATGAACGGTGCCGGCTGCGTCCACGATCTCGAACTCGCGATGATGGGGCGCACCAGCGAAGAGGTCGGCGAGGCCCTCGACGACGGCTCCTTCGGCACGGCGCGCGAAACCGCAGAACGCTTGAACGGCGCCATTGCGACCGCAGCCGAGGAAGGTCTCGGCATGGGGGAGGGCATCGGCCGCGCGATTCTCGAGGGAAGCTTCGCCCACAAGGATCGTTCGGTGCTCGCCGCCGCCGCGAGGCATGGCATCCCCGCCACCGTGCACGTCGCGATCGGCAGCGACATCCACCACATGCATCCGAGCGCCGATGGCGCGGCGCTCGGCGCCACCAGTTATCGCGACTTCGAGACCCTCGCTTCGGTGGTGGCGGGGCTCGATCGCGGTGTCGTGTTCAACGTCGGTTCGGCGGTGATCCTGCCCGAGGTCTTCTTGAAGGCGCTTTCGCTCGCGCGCAACCTCGGCAACCCCGTTCGCCGCATCACCGCGGTGAACCTCGACTTCATCCGCCACTATCGCCCGCAGGTGAACGTCGTCGAGCGGCCGACGCGTCTCGGGGGTGAGGGGATCTCGCACGTGGGTCAACACGAGATCCTGTTGCCGTTGCTCTCTGCGGGCGTCATCGAAGCACACGACGGGAAGAAGCGCCGAACGGCGCGCAAGAAACACAGCCGCAGAAAGCGCTAACGCGCGAGGACGAAAAAGTGGGCCGGGTCACACTGCAGGAAGGGGATCTCACCGAACAGGAAACCGACGCGATCGTGAACGCGGCGAACAACCAGCTCGTTCTCGGCGCCGGTGTGGCGGGGGCCATTCGCGAAAAGGGAGGCCCGACCATCCAGCAGGAATGCGACGCCCACGGTGCGATCGAAGTCGGCGAAGCCGCGATCACCGGCGCCGGCGATCTGCCCGCCCGCTTCGTGATCCACGCCGCTGGCATGGCGCCGGGCGGTGTCGCGAACGAAGAGACGGTGCGCAGCAGTCTGCGCGCCTCCCTCGAACTCGCCCGCGAGAACGGGCTCGCGACGATCAGCATCCCCGCCATAGGCACCGGGGTCGGCGGCTTTCCCCTTCAGCGCTGCGCCGAGGTTTCCCTCGAAGAGGCCCGCGCCCATCTCGAAGGGGAGACCAGCCTCGAAGAGATCCGCTTCGTTCTCTTCGGCGAACCCGCCTACCGGGTCTTCGAGATGGTGAACGACGCCGCCAAGGTGCAGGCCCAGATGGATCGCATGGCCCGCTTGCGAGAACGCGACTGACGCACCCGGGCGGGCGGTTCCACACACGCGGTCGCGGCGGCGTGGCCGGCATGCTCCTATAATCGCCGCCGTCCGGATCACCGAAGAGCCCGAGAGCACGACGCTTTTCGTTCCTTCAGTTCGAACCTTCCGAAACCACAACGACGTTTCGGCGGAGCCCATGGTCGAATTCCACCAGCTGGCCGCAGCCATCTATCTGGCTGCAGGGATCGGCGCCCTCGTCGGCGTCGTGTTGCCGGCCCCGCGGATGATCCGCGGGGCGACGTGGGGGCTCGGCATCGGTGCGGCGGTGCAGGCGGTGGCCTTCGTATTGCTGCACAGGAGTGAGGGGCCGGCGATCAACTCACTCCCGGTGGTGTTGGCCTACTGCGCCTGGATGGCGGTGATCTTCGCGTTGTTGCTCACGGTGCGGGTGAAACTGCCGGGGCTCACCGCGGTGGTGGGGCCGCTTTCCTTTCTCTCCGTCTTCGTTGCAACTCTGGGTTGGGAGCGTTCGGGTGCGGCGCCACAAGGCGTCACCGGTGCCTGGCCGCACATCCACGTCCTGCTTTCGAGCGCTGGCATTTCGCTCCTGGGTATGGCGGGGCTCGCGGGGCTCACCTATCTGCTCGAGCACCGTCGCTTGAAGGCGAAGCCGCCGGTGGCGGCGCGCATTCCCGTGCCGAGCCTCGAAGCCCTCGATCGGGTGAATGTCGTGTCGACGAGTGTCGGCTTTGCACTGCTCACGCTCGGCATCGCCACCGGCATGGCATGGTTGCGCGATTCGGAGGGAAGCATCTGGACGGGCACCAACCACGAGATGTGGATGGTGATCTCGTGGGCCATCTACGCCGGGTTGGTGCTCGCGCGTAGTGTCGGTCGTCAGGGTGCGCGCCAGGCGGCGGCCAGCGCCGTGGCGGGCTTCGCCTTCTTGATCTTCGGAGTGATGGGCGTCGGGGTGATGAGTTGAAGATCCTGCTCATCGGCATGAATCACCGTACGGCGCCCGTGGAAACCCGCGAGCGCTACGCCGCCCAGGATCCGATCCCGGCGCTGCGCAAGCTCGCGACGAGCGCCGAGATCAGCGAGGCGGTGCTGGTTTCGACCTGCAATCGCGTCGAACTCGTGGTCGCCACCCAGCAGGTCGACGACGCGATCCTGCGCATGCACCGCTTCTTCCGCCACGATCTCCACAGCGACGACGCCCCGGTCGACGAGCCTTCGATCGACGACATCACCTATCAGCACCGCGATCGCGAAGCCGTGCGCCACGTCTTCCGCGTGGCTTCTTCTCTCGATTCGATGGTGGTGGGAGAGCCGCAGATCCTCGGGCAGATGAAGGATGCCTACCGATTCGCCGTCGAGAGCCAGAGCTGCGGGCCGGTGCTGTCGCGCCTCTTCCAGCGCGCATTCGCCACGGCGAAGCGCGTGAAGAACGAAACGCGGATCGCCCAACGGCCGGTCTCGGTCGCGCGGGTCGCGGTAGAGCTCGCGGGACAGATCTTCGAAGACCTCGAAGACAAGCGCGCCCTGCTCCTGGGTGCCGGAGAGATGATCGAGCTCGCCCTCTTCGCGCTACAGCGCGAGGGTCTGCGGAACGTGCACGTGGTGAATCGAACCTTCGCCAATGCCGAAGAACTCGCGGTGCGTTTCTCTGCGACCCCGCACCCCCTCGACGAACTCGGACCGTTGCTTGCCGATTCGGACGTCGTGCTTTCGTGCGTCGGCGGCGACCGACCGCCCCTCCACTACGAGCTCGTGAAGAACGCCCTCGACGAACGGCGCTCGCGCCCGGCCTTCTTCATCGACCTCGGTGTGCCACGCAACGTCGAAGCGCGCGTCGACGAGATCGACAATGCCTATCTCTACGACATGGACGACCTGCAGAGCGTGGCCGATGCCAACGCGGGCAAGCGCCGGCTCGAATCGGAGGCCGGCGAACGCATCGTGATGGAGGAGCAGGGCGCCTTCGACGCCTGGCTCACCGGGCTGCGGGCGGTGCCGACGATTCGCCATCTGCGCGCCCGTGCCGAACACATCCGCGAGAGTGAGATCGAGCGCATGGCGGGGCGCCTCGGGCTCGACGCAAACCAGCGCGACGGCGTTGGCCAGCTCACTCGAGCGATCGTGAACAAACTCCTGCACGCGCCGCTCTCCCATCTGCGGAACGAATCCGAGGAGGGAGGGGATTCGGCTTCTCTCGAGGCTGCGCGTGCCCTGTTCGCCCTCGACGACGAAGGCGCCCCCGGTGCCGAAGCCGACGCCGCGCTTCGCTCCGAAATCGAACGCAGCCGCTTGAGGGACGAACGCGTGGTCGACGACGCCCTGGGCGATGATGAGGACGAAAGCGCCGCTGCGAGCGATGGCGCTGCGGATTCCGAGGTCGAACGATGAGCCTCGTTCGCATCGCCACGCGGGGAAGCGATCTCGCCCTCGCGCAGGCGCGCTACATCGCGGGCCGCCTGGAGAAGGAATGCAATGCATCGACCGAACTCGTCATCGTGAAGACGACGGGGGATGCGATCCAGAACCAATCGCTGGCCAAGATCGGGGGCAAGGGTCTCTTCGTGAAGGAGATCGAAGAAGTGCTCCTCGACGGCCGCGCCGACGTGGCGGTGCACAGCGCAAAGGATCTACCGGCGAAGGTCGAAGCGGGGCTCGTGCTCTCGGCCTTTCCCGAGCGCGTCGATCCCCGCGACGCCCTCGTCTCGCGCGATGCCGATGCGACCATCGCAACCCTTCCGCAGGGCGCGAGGGTCGGCACCGGGAGTACGCGTCGCACGGCGCTGCTGCTCGCCGCGAGACCCGACCTCGAGATCGTTCCCCTGCGCGGCAACGTTCCCACCCGCATCGGCAAACTCGAGAGTGAGAACCTCGACGCGGTGATCCTCGCCTGCGCGGGCCTCGAACGACTCGGCCTGCGGGATCAGATCCGCGAGCGCATTCCCGCAGACGTGATGTTGCCCGCGGTGTGTCAGGGCACCCTCGCCCTCGAAACACGCGAGGGCGACGAAATGACCGAGCTGGTCTCCGCCCTCGACGACGAAGAGGCGGCGCTTTCGGTGCGGGGGGAGCGGAGCTTCCTCACCACCCTCGAAGGCGACTGCACGGTGCCGATGGCGGTGCATCTCGTGCGCCGCGGCGAAGACGAGATCTGGTTGCGCGGTCTCGTCGCGAGTCTCGATGGCAAGCGGGTGGTTCGCGCGGAATCGGTGGGGGCACCGGGTGAAGCGGCGAGCCTCGGCGAACGGGTCGCGCAACAGGTGCTCGAAGACGGCGGCGCGGAGATCCTCCGCGAACTCGCCGAGTCTGCGTGATGCGTGGGTGCGAACGATGAGTGACTCACCCGACAGCGCGCAGGGTCGCGTCATCCTCGTGGGTGCGGGCCCGGGCGATCCCGATCTCCTCACCCTGCGCGGCGCGATGGCGCTGGGACAGGCCGACGTGGTCCTCTACGACGAGCTCGCGAGCGACGAGATCCTCTATCACGCACCCGAACGCGCGGAGCGGATCAACGTCGGCAAGCGCGGACACGATGCGCCCACCCGAAGCCAGGAAGACATCAACGCGTTGATCGTCGAGCGGGCCAGCCGCGGTGAAGTCGTCGTGCGTCTCAAGGGCGGCGATCCCTTCGTCTTCGGCCGCGGCGGCGAAGAGGCGTCGACCTGCTTCGAACACGGCATACCGTGCGAGGTCGTTCCGGGCGTGAGTTCCGCGGTGGGCGCGCTCGCCTATGCGGGCATTCCGCTGACCGACCGACGCCACTCGGCGTCGTTCGCCGTGGTGACGGGACACAAGGATCCCTCGAAACCCGCAGAGGCCACGCGCTGGCGCGAACTCGGAAGCGCCGTCGACACCCTCGTGATCCTGATGGGCATGCAGAAGATCGGGGTGCTCATCGAGCGGATCCTCGAAGGTGGGCGATCTCCCGACACGCCGGCCGCCGCAGTGATGAACGGGACTCTCGCCACCCAACGCGTCGTCGAAGCGACCCTGGCCGACCTTCCCGCGCGCGTCGAAGCCGAGGGCCTCGGCGCACCGGCGGTCATCGTGATCGGCGAAGTCGTGAACCTGCGCGAGACCCTCTCCTGGTGGGAGAAGAAACCCCTCTTCGGCAAGCGCGTGCTCGTGACGCGCACGCGCGAGCAGGCGACCGAGATGGCGAACGCCCTGCGCACCGCGGGTGCCGAGCCTGTGCTCATGCCGATGATCGAACTCGTTGCCGCCGAAGAGACGGCCGGACTCGACCGCGCACTCGGCGAACTCGACCGCTACGACGGGCTGCTCTTCACCAGCGCCAACGCGGTGCGCTTCTTCGCGCACCGCGCGCGCGAACTCGACGCTTCGCGAAACTTCTCGGGACTGCGCGCGCGGGTGCTTTGTGTGGGTCCCCAATCGGCTCGCGCCGCACTCGAAGCGGGGCTCCCGGTGCACCTCACGGGTTCGGGTCGCGGCGATTCCGAATCGTTCCTGCGCGAACTCGTCGAGGTACTGCCGCCGAAGGATCGGCGCTTCCTGCTGCCGCGCAGCGACATCGGTCGCGATGTCGTGCCCGATGGCCTGCGGGCGGCGGGTGCGGAGGTCGATGTCGTCGAGGCGTATCGAAACGTGCCCGCGGCCGTGGATCGCGAGGCGTTCTGCGACGCCTTGTGCAACGGCGAGGTGGACGTCCTCACGTTTGCCAGCCCGTCTGCCGCAGACAACTTCTACGCACTGCTCGACAGCGAGGCGCGCGAGGCGGCGGACCGCCTGGTCGTCGCCGCCGTCGGACGCACGACTGCGCGCTCCCTCGAGGGCCTGGGCGCCCGGGTCGACGTCGTTCCCGACCGGCCCGACGGCCGCGAACTCGTTGCGGCGCTCGCGCGACACATGGCCCAAACTCGCACGGCGGAGGCGAAATCATGAGCTTTCCCACCAATCGCATGCGAAGGCTTCGGCGCACCGAGACCCTGCGCCGCATGGCGCGCGAAACCCGCCTCTCGCGCGACGACCTGATCCTCCCGCTCTTCGTCGTCGAGGGGAGTGGAGTGCGCGAGCCCGTGGCCTCGATGCCGGGGGTGTTGCGCTTCTCGGTCGATCAGGTGGTCGACGAAGCGAAGCGGGTGTTCGATCTCGGTGTACCCGCTGTCATCTTCTTCGGCATTCCCGAAAACAAGGACGCCCAGGGTTCCGGCGCCGACGCGGCGGACGGCATCGTGCAGCGGGCGGTGTCGGCGGTGAAGCAGGCCGTACCCGATCTCTGCTTGATCACCGACGTATGCCTCTGCGAGTACACGGATCACGGCCACTGCGGACTGATCGACGGCGAGGAAGTGCAGAACGACCCCTCCCTCGTGCGGCTCTCGGAATCGGCACTCTCCCATGCGCGTGCCGGCGCCGACATCGTGGCGCCTTCGGACATGATGGACGGCCGGGTCGCGGCGATCCGCAACCGCCTCGACGCCCACGGCTTCGAGGAGATCCCGATCCTCTCCTACGCGGCCAAGTTCGCGAGCGCCTTCTACGGCCCGTTCCGCGATGCCGCGGAGTCGACGCCGCAGTTCGGCGACCGTCGCAGCTACCAGATGGATCCGCCGAACCGTCGCGAAGCGCTTCGCGAGATGCGCCTCGATCTCGAGGAGGGTGCGGACGCCTTGATGGTGAAGCCCGCGCTCCCGTATCTCGACATCCTCGCGGATGCGCGGCGCGAGTTCGAGGTGCCCCTCGCCGCGTATCACGTGAGTGGTGAGTACGCGATGATCAAGGCCGCGGCCGAACGCGATTGGATCGACGGCGATCGCGCGATGGAAGAGGCGCTCGTCTCGATCAAGCGCGCGGGCGCCGATTGGATCCTGACCTATGCCGCGGCCGACCTGGCGGCGCACTTGAACGGCTGAACCCAGCCGCGGAGAACGAAGTGGCGCCCGAATACAAAGTCGTGGAACTCAGCATGGTGACCGGCGAAGACATCGAGAACGCGCTGAACGAATGGTCGGCCAAGGGCTGGACCTTCGACACGATCCAGTTCGCCATGCGCGAGAGTTCGAAACGCCCGGCGATGGCCTTCATCACCTTCGTGAAGAAGGAAGAGGGTGATGTCAGCGAGTCGTGAGGGAGCTCGGCGTAGCCGACGCGCAGGCCCGGGACACAGTCGGATCACGACCGGAAGCGACGCAAGTACGCGCTGGAGTCCGCCCCTCCAGACCAGCGGTCCTTTTCCGCGGTTCAGTCCAGGTCGAGAGGTGCGGGGGTGCCTCATCCGGCGGTGGTCTGCCGCGTCGGTGCCCGGGGGTCGATTCGAAAGAACCAGATCTCGCGAGGTCCCTCTTCGGGCATTTCGAGCAGTGGCTCGTCCAACATGTTCTGGGCGTCGTCTTCGATCCGTGCGCGCAACCTCGAAAGGAGCACGGGATCGGTGATCCTCGTGGCCTGGCGCTCGTAGCGTCGATCGCCGATGCGCAGGACCACGCGACCATCGGCGAGTGCATCTTCGTGCCAATCCTTGACCCGATAGATCGTCGCGAGAACCCAACGCGTCGGTGCGGGGATTCGTTGCCAGATGAAGCCGAGATCGCATGGAATATAGAGATCGCCATCGAGGACGAAAGCGCCCGTCGTGCGGGACCTCGGCGGTTCCACCAACTGCAACTCGATGAAGAGGGGGGAGAGCTCTGCCGTCGCGGCCTCCCAGTCAACGTTTTCATCGTCGACGAGTTCCCCGTCCCGTAGAGCGCCGCCGGGGAAGGGGCCTACGGGACCATCGAGGAGCGCGCAGCCACTCAAGAGTCCGGCGAGGAGAACGAACGATACGATTCGAAATGCAGTCAAAACATCCTCTCCTGGTGGGTCGCGAGCGATGAGTGCCCGCTGTTCAACCCGGTGGTGCGACTTCGTCGCACGATGAATTCGGCACAGATTGCGTGGAGAATCCAGACACTCCAGACGATCGCTCCAATATCGAGTTCCGCGACCCCGCCCATCGATAGCTGCCAGGCGCCGAGCACGAGCCGCTGTGTCGCGACCGCAAGGCCGATCGAGTATCCGCGAATCATCCACGCACGATGTCGTGCGACATCGCCTCGGCGAATCGCGATGACGGCTCGAACCACGCTGAAGATCAGAAGACACCCGAAGACCCATGCGGAAGAATCCATGAGGATGCCTCTCGCGGGAAACAAGCGGACGAGCCAGATCGAAGTGATGCCAACGGCAAGGGCGGAGGCCACGTAGACACGGCCAGATCGCCGGTGCCAGCGGGGCCAACGTTCGTGGATGGCAGAACTGAACTGAAGGGGGCCCAAGACCACGAATCCAATTCCGGGCAAGAGGTGCATCGTGGCGGCGATCGGATTCGCCAGCCAGACCATCTCGCGGGCTTCGGGCAGCGATTGCATGGTCGATGCCGAGGCGATCAGCCAGAGTCGGAGAATCGCGTTCCCCGCCGCAAGACTGCCAAGTGCGAGGAGTCCGACGATGAGCAGCTTTGGCGCAAGTGGAGGGCCTGTGTCCTCTCGATCGGCTGGACCGCTCGGTTCGTGCTGGACGAGGTCGATTGGATGACGGTGTGAAGCTTCCATGCGGCGAGACTCGCAGCATCACGTTGCTCGCGAATCTCGCGCATGTAACGAATTGTAACTGCACGAAGAAAACCGCTGCTGAAGGTGGGTCGGCGCCAGGCCGGGCCGGAGCGATTGCTATTCTGCGTCGCGAGACGACTCCAATCTGGGCGTTCGAACACGTGCGGGAGTCAAGCCTTTGACGGATCCGGTCCTCATCGTCGAAGACGACGAGAGCATCTCACGCATGCTCGCGAACTATCTGGAAGGCTGCGGCTACCAGACCGAGGTTCGCGAGACTGCTTCTGCGGGACTGCAGTGTGTGGAACGGATGCCGTTGTCGGCGGTGATCCTGGACATCATGCTGCCGGACCTCGACGGTTTCGAAGTGTGCCGACGGATTCGCCATGGCCCCCACCAGTCCTCCGTGCCGGTGATCATGCTGACGGCGCGCGGAGAGGATACGGATCGGATCGTCGGGCTCGAAATTGGAGCGGATGACTACCTCCCCAAACCGTTCAATCCGCGGGAGCTGCTTGCGCGCTTGCGAGCGGTTCTTCGTCGTCACGGTGCAGGAACGGCCGGCGGCGACGTGTTGCGCTTCGGAACACTCGAGATCGATCCGCCCGCTCGATCGGTGCGAATCGACGACCGCCCCGTGTCGATCACGGGATATCAGTTCGACCTCTTGTACGAGCTCGCGCGCAACGCGGGTCGAGTGATGTCGCGGGATCATCTCCACGATTCGTTGCGTGGCGAGTGTCTGGGTGCACTCGATCGACGCGTCGACGTCCAGATCTCTCGTCTGCGCGCCGCGATCGAAGATGATCCCAAGCGCCCGCAGCGAATCGTGACGGTTCGCGGGGTGGGCTACGTGTTCGCGCCGCAAGACGGTCGAAGTCGCTGATCGCCGTGCGTCCCCTGTATCTTCAGATCTACCTCACCGCGATCGGCGTGATCGTTCTCTTCGTCCTGGCGAATGTCGCGATGTGGTCGACGCAGGCCAACTTCTGGGCGGAGTCGCGCGGCGGTTCAGGAATCGCGGAGGTAATTCAGGATCTGCTGCCGCCGACGGATCGACCCCAGGAAGAACTCGAGCGGGCGGTCGAAAAGCTCGCCAGTCGACTCCAGCTCGAGATCGCGGTCATCGAACGTGGAAAGGTGGTTGCATCCACGAGCGATGCGATTCGGGAAGTGGCACCAGTCCACCTGTCCGAGCAGACGCGGTTCGGTGCGTTCGGCGGATTGCGAGGGTTCAGGTTTCATCTCCCCGACGGGCGCTTCATCGTTCTCCGAATGCGCAAGCCTCTGGTGGGCGGCCCCCTTGCACCGATCGGGTTGCTCGCGCTGGCGATCGGGCTGGGCGCATACCCGCTCGTGCGACGCTTCACTCGCCGAATCGAAGGTCTACATCGGCGCGTCGAGGCGTTCAGTGAGGGCGATCTCTCCTCCCGAGTCGAAATCGAAGGGCGCGACGAAATCGCCGCGCTGGGGCGTGGATTCAATCTCGCCGCGGAAAGGATCGAGCGCTTGGTCGACGCGCAGCGGACGCTCCTTCACCTGACCTCTCACGAGCTCCGGACACCGCTCACACGGATGCGACTGGCCACGGAATCGTTGGGCGGAGACACACCGCAGTGGGTTCGCAGTACTTTCGTCGAGGAGATCGATGAACTCGACGACCTCGTATCCGAGCTGCTGCTCGCAAGTCGACTCGATACGCGACCCCACCTGCAGGGTGAAGCGTGCGTCGAGATCCTGGCCCTCGTGGCCATCGAAGGGGCCAAGTTCGGGGCGACGACGACGGGCCGGGAGGTCATCGTCGATGGCGATGGATCGCTGATTCGTCGTCTGGTTCGAAATCTATTCGAGAACGCGGAGAGGTATGGGGGCGGCGAGCCGATCGAAGCGGTCGTCGATCTCTCACGCGACGGCGATGCATGCATCGTCGTCGAGGATGGGGGCGACGGAATTCCGGAGGAGGAACGGGAGCGAATCTTCGAACCCTTCTACCGATCGCAGAATGGCAAGACTTCGATCAACGGAGGATCGGGTCTCGGCTTGTTCCTGGTAAAGCGAATCGCGGAGCACCACGGGGGAGGGGTTCGTTGCGAAGACCGTCCGGGTGGGGGTGCACGCTTCGTCGTCAAGCTGCCCGCGGCGAGAGCAGAAGGGGACGACTAGATCTACTCCTCCCACTCGTCCTCGAACTCGTCAGCGCCTTCTTCCTCGTCTTCACCGAGCAGGGCGGGCGCCTTGTCGAGGCAGGCCCATTCGGGCTCCTCGGGCTCCCAATCGTCCTCTTCGTCTTCGTAATCCTCTTCTTCCTCGTCGAAGTAGTAGTGCCCGCTGTACTGGCACTGCACCCAGAGGCTCGAGTCGAATTCCAGCACGAAGGAGCTGCCGTACTCGTTGTATCGGTAGGTGGCGGGTTCGACGATGCCGAGGGTTTCGAGGGCACCGAAGCCGATGCGCGGGCGCGGTGAGGCGTCGAGGTAACCGGCTTTCACGAGGTCTTCGAGCTTCTCGGGGTAGTACTCCTCGGCCTTGATGTGGGCCTGGAGCGCGTCGATCACCTCGGGCGAGCGCACGTAGCGATTCACGGCGAAGTCGCCGCGCGCCATCGCGCTGCCCGCGACGATCGGAACGAAGACGAGGCCCGCACCCAGGGCGATGCGAAGCGCGCGACCCCCGAGTCCGCCTTCGCTGCTCTCCACGCGGAAGAAGGAAGCGAGCCCGATCATGAGCACCGCCGTCAGCGCAAGGGAGAGGAGCACCTCGAGCTCCATGCCCGGAAAGCGAAGCGAGGTGAGATAGCCCGGCAAGACGATCGCGATCACCAGACCCACGCGCGAAACGCTGTCGAACGAATCCCGCGAGAACGAAAGCACGCCGATCGCCGTGGCGAAGAGCAGGCCGCAGAGTACGAAGACAGCGTTGTCGAGGCCGAAGGTCGTGAACACCGGCCATGGGCTCACGCCGAAGCTTCCCTCCTCACTCGTTCCCGTCGTGCCGCGCACCACCGCGATCACGAGGACGAACACCGGCAGGTAGATCGCCGCGCGAAGCGAAGCCGACAGCCGCAACCAACTCCCCACCAGCAACGCCGAGGTCAGCGTGGCCGCGAGTGCGAAGGCGATCGAGTCGAGCACTGCGGTGAAGCGCCAGCTGAACAGCATCCAGGCGGCCCCCGCCGCGAAGCCGGCCGCGCCGTAGAGGAAGGAAGCGATCGCGCAGTAGAGCGAGATGCAGCGCGCCACGGCCGAGCGCGTGGTCAGGAAGGTCGCGAGGCAGATGGCGAAGGAGGGGAGCGACCAGATCAACGCACCCATGACGGGGGCATCGACGTAGCCCCCCATCGATTCCCAATCGAGGATGAAGGTGCGGCCGTGCCACCAGTCGGTGGGCATGCCCTCGGGCGGCGGGGCGAAACCGTAGTAGCCGTAGAGGATGTAGGCGACGTTGATGAGAACCGTCAGCCAGCCGAGCGGCGTGTGGATTCGGGAGGAGGCGGCGGTCATCGGTCGGGCTCCGTGATCGGCGGCCCCGTGGGTATGCAGCTCGCACGCCCTCGGGTCGTCTAAGCCGCCTGAGCATAGCCCCATTCGATTGCGACTCCCTCGGGGGTGGCTTAAGTTCTCTTCTTGCCCACCGGGGACCCGCATGGGGAGTTGTCCCTGAGGGGGAGGTGGAAGGTGAGGCGGGAAAGAGAATGATCGAGTCGATTCTGGTCGCATCCGACGGTTCCGAGTGCGCCATCGCGGCCGAACGCTGCGCGGTCGCCCTGGCCTCGAAGCTCGGCGCGAGCCTCACGGCCCTCACCGTGATCGAAGACCGCATGATCCGCCCGCCCGCGAGCGAGGGGCTGAGCCTTCCGGCCTTCCCCGAAACCGAACTCGCCGCCTACTACCGCGCCCGCGCCGACGCGATCCTGCGTCGCGTGGCCGAGCGCGCCCGCGCCGCCGGCCTCGAAGCGAGCTGCGAGGTCGCCCAGGGCTCGGCCGACGATCGCATTGCCGAGCGCTCGCTGGCCGCGAGCCTCACGGTGATTGGTCGCGACAGCCGTTCGGAGAGCAATCGCGGTGGCCTCTTCGGCGCCACGGCCGAGGCGGTGACGCGCAAGACCACGCGCCCGGTGCTCGTGGTGCCGCCGAACGGTCAGGTGGCTGGGCCGCTCGTGCTCGGCTTCGACGGTTCGCCGGGTTCGAAGATCGCCGCCAAGCTCACCGTCTTCCTCGCCGATCGTCTCGCCGAGACCGTGCACGTCTTCGTCGATTCGAAGGACAAGGGGCGCGCCATCACGCGCTTCGAAGACGTGCGCAAACTCCTGAGCGGCGTGAGTACGCCGATTCGCGAGACGTCTTCGACCCTAGGTCGGCCCGACGTCAAGATCGTCGACGCGGCGCGCGATGCCCACGCCGGCATGATCGTAATGGGGGCCTACGGTCGGAACCGCATCACCGACTTCTTCATCGGGAGCAATGCGGCCGCCGTGGTGCGCACTTCTCCCGTTCCCGTCCTACTCGCGCGATAGCCGGCCGGCATGGGCGATGGCGAACAGCACGAGCCCATGAACGCAGTCGCCGAGACGCGGCGCACGATGCGGGCCGACGCGCTTGCGCGCGAGTTGGGGCTCGAGCTCTCGGGTGATGGCTCGCTCGAGATCACCGGGGTTGCTTCGCTGTCGGATGCGGGCCCAACCGATCTCAGCTTCTGTCGCGATGCCTCCCACGGCGAGGCCCTCGAAGCGTCGAAGGCGGGGGCCGTGGTGCTGCCCCTCGATGCGGAGCCCGGCCCGCGCACAGCGATCCTCTCGACGAATCCCGCGCTCGACTTTGCGCGCGCCGTGGCGCTCTTGTGTCCACCGCTTCGACCCATGGTGGGCATCGACCCGCGCGCGCTCGTCGACGCCGATTGTCAGATCCATCCCACGGCGTGCATCGCCGCCGGTGTTTCGATCGGACGCGGCGTTCGCATTGGCGCTCGAAGCGTGGTGCACCCCAACGTCACCCTCTACCCCGGCGTCGTGATCGGGGCCGACTGCACGATCCACGCCGGGGTGGTGATTCGCGAAGTGTGCGAACTCGGCGATCGCGTGATCGTGCAACCCGGGGCGGTGATCGGGGGCGATGGTTTCGGTCACGTGATGGACGAGAGCGGTGCGCTCCACCGCGTGCCCCAGGTGGGTCGCGTGGTGATCGGCGACGACGTCGAGATCGGGGCGAACACGACCGTCGATCGCGCGACCCTTTCGCGCACCCTGCTGCGCGATCGCGTGAAGCTCGACAACCTGATCCAGATCGGACACAACAGCGAACTCGAGGAAGATGTCGTGATCGCCGCGCAATCGGGCATCAGTGGGAGCACGCGGGTGGGAAGGGGCGCGATCCTGATGGCCCAGACCGGGGTGTCGGATCATCTCGAGATCGGAAGGCGCACCTTCGTGGGCGCGCGCGCGGGGGTGATGCGCGACGTGGCCGACCACGCGCGCGTCTACGGTTCGCCGCATATGGAAGAGCGCAGCTGGCATCGCGCGATGGCCGCGTTGAAGCGCCTGCCCGGTTTGTTCAAGCGCGTCCGAGCGATCGAGCGAAGGCTCGGGCTACGGGGGCGGGATTCGAAGCAGGGAGGGGAAGCCGGGGATGACTGAAGACGCTGCGAAAGCGAGCGCGCGCGAACCCCTCGAACATCTGCGCGCAACCCTTCGCGAAGTCGTGGCGACGGAAGACGTCACTTCGCTTCGCGCCTTCGCCGAGCGTCACCGAGACGATGCGCGGCGCGGTGCCCGGGCGCTCGTCGAACGTGCAGAAAAGCGTGTGGCAGCGATCGAAACGGAACGCGCACGCATCGACGAACTCTTCGCGTTTCGGCGCTCTCTCCTGTTCGAGGGCTACAGCCGTGTCGCGGGCGTCGACGAAGTCGGCGTGGGTCCCCTCGCGGGCCCCGTCGTTGCGGCCGCGGTGATCCTTCCCGACGAAGTCGAACTCCCCGGGCTCGACGACTCGAAGAAGTTGAAGCGCGAACAACGCGAGAAGCTCGCCTTGACGATCCGTGAGCAGGCGCTCGCGATCGGCATCGGCTGCGTGCCGCCGCCGCGCATCGACGAACTCAACATCTACCACGCGGCTCTCGAAGCCATGCGACTCGCGGTGACGGGCCTGGTTCCCGCCCCCGACTACTGCCTGGTCGATGCGCGCACGGTGCCCGGCGTGGCGATGCCCCAGCGCGCGATCGTGCACGGCGATGCGGTCGACGGCTCGATCGCGGCGGCCTCGATCGTCGCGAAGGTCCATCGCGATGGGCTGATGTGCGAACTCGACGGGCGCCATCCCGGCTACGGCTTCGCGAGGCACATGGGCTATGGCACGGCGCATCACCTCGAAGCCCTGACGCGTCTCGGACCGTGTGAGGCGCATCGCCGATCCTTTGCGCCGGTGGCCGAGCAGGCGCGGCGCCATTCTCGAAGCCCTTCTCGAACTCCATGAGCCCCGCCCGCATCAAGGTTCGCCCCGAGGACTTCGTCGTCGACGAGATCCCCGTCTACTCTGCCAGTGGGGAGGGAGGGCATACCTTCCTGCGGATCGAGAAGCGCATGCGCTCGACGGAGCAGGTCGTGGGCGAGTTGGCGCGCGCCCTCGACCTCACGCGGCGCGACATCGGCTACGCGGGTCGCAAGGATCGCGTGGCGATCACGCGCCAGTGGTTCTCCGTACCCGACTGCGAGCTCGACCGCGCCCTCGCCCTCGAGTTGCGCGATGCGCGCGTACTCGAAGCCGTGCGACACCCTCACAAACTCCGCACCGGTCACCTGGCGGGCAATCGTTTCGACATCTTCGTCGAGGGGGTATCGCCCGACGATATCGAAGCCGCCGAAGCACGCTGCGCGGTGATCGCGCGCGAGGGCTTCGCGAATCGTTTCGGCGAGCAGCGTTTCGGTCGCGAAGGTGACAACGCCGAGCGCGGGCGCGATATCCTGCTTGGGAAGCGTCGCGCACGCGATCGCCGCGAGGCGCGCTTCCTGGTATCGGCGTTGCAGTCGGCGGTGTTCAACGAAGTGCTCGAAGAGCGGCCCCTGCCACTCGACGAAGTCGAAGTCGGTGACGTGGCGATGCGTCACGACTCCTCCGGATTGTTCCACGTCGAAGACGCACCGGCCGAGAGCGCGCGCGCACGCGCATTCGAGATCAGCGCCACGGGACCGATCTTCGGAACCAGAATGAAAGAACCCCATGGGGCGCCCTTCGAGCGCGAAGCGCGGGTGCTCGACCGCTTCGGTATCCCGGCACCCGACTCCCTCTCCCCACCACGCGGGATCCGGCTGCGCGGGACCCGACGGAGTCTGCGCGCGCGTCCCGAAGACCTCGAGCGGGAGCGCGAGCCGCACGGCCTGCGGCTGCGTTTTTCGCTTCCGCCGGGAACTTTCGCGACGGTCTTGTTGGAGACGGTCTTTGGCGCCATCGAATCGGGCTCGGGCGAAACCCCGGACCGAGACGTTATGCTCGATGGGTGATCCGGTGGCCCACTCTTCGCTGTCGGCATCCATCTCGATCGTCGAAGCAGTCGAACCCACAGGAGAATGAATGGCGAGCTACGGCGACATCACCGAACTCGTGGGCAACACGCCGCTCGTGCGGCTGAACCGCGTCACGGATGGCGCCCCGGCCACCATCTTCGGCAAGCTCGAATCCGCCAACCCCGGCAATAGCGTGAAGGATCGCCTCGGCCTCGCGATGATCGAAGCCGCCGAGCGCGACGGGCTCATCACCCCGGGCAAGACGACGATCATCGAACCCACCAGCGGCAACACGGGCATTGCGCTCGCGATGATTGCCGCGGTGAAGGGCTACGAGTGCATTCTCGTCATGCCCGACACCTTCTCACCCGAGCGGCGAGTCACCCTGCGCGCCTTCGGGGCGCGGCTCGTGCTCACCGAAGGCGCCAAGGGCATGACGGGGGCCGTCGAGCGCGCGACCCAGATCGCCGACGAAGTCGCCGACTCCTTCATGCCCCAGCAGTTTCGCAACCCCGCCAACCCCGATGTCCATCGCCGCACCACGGCGGAAGAGATCTGGCGCGATACCGACGGAGCCGTCGACGCGCTGATCGCGGGGGTCGGTACCGGAGGCACGATCACCGGGGTCGGGCAGGTGCTCAAGAAGCGCAAGTCGACCTTCGAGTCGCTTGCGGTCGAACCCGAGGCGAGCCCCGTGCTCTCGGGAGGCGCACCCGGGCCACACAAGATCCAGGGTATCGGTGCGGGCTTCATACCCGACGTGATGGAAACCGGTCTGCTCGACGGGGTCATCACCATCTCGAACGACACGGCGATCGCGATGGCGCTCCGACTCGCCCGCGAAGAGGGAATCCTCTGCGGCATCTCGTCCGGCGCGAACGTGGCCGCGGCGATCGAGTATGCGAACCGACCGGGCAACGAAGGCAAGACGATCGTGACCGTGATCTGCGATTTCGGAGAGCGCTACATCCAGACGGCGCTCTTCGAAGCCTGTCGCTATGAAGGGAGTGACGACGTCGCGTAGGGGTTTGGGCGAAGGTCGTTGCTCGAATGGGCATCCGAGGAAGCGAGTCGATGGAAGAGTCCGGCGAACGAATCTCCAGGGAAGAGAAGAAGCAGCGCTCGCGAAGGCGCATCCTCGATGCCGCGCGTGATGTGTTCTTTCGCGATGGCTTCATGCTCGCCAACCTCGACGAGGTGGCGATGAAGGCCGGCGTCGCCAAGGGCACCCTGTATCGCTACTTCGAGAGCAAGGCCGATCTCTACGTCGCGGTGCTGGCCGAGAACGGCATGGCCTTCGAAAGCAAGATGCAGGAGGCCGCCGTGGCGTCGGGCCCGGTGCTCGAGCGTCTTCATCGCATCGGCGAGTTCTATCTTGCCCATTGGATCGAACACCGCGAGTACTTCCAGATCTTCTGGGCAATCGACAACCAATCGTTGATCGGTGGTCTGCCGGACGACGCCCTGCGCGACGTGTCGAAGTTGTGGGAGGGTTGCCTCGAAGTGCTGAAGGGCGTGCTCGACCGGGGTGTGGCCGATGGTGAACTCGCCGAGTGCGATACCTGGGAGGTGTCCTACATCCTCTGGACGATGGCGAACGGACTCATCCAATCCGAGTTCATCGCGCCCCGCAAGGAGCTGCGTCGTCGCCCGCTGCAGGATGTCTACCGCGACGCGATCGACACGGTTGTGAGAGGGCTCGCACGCAACGAGAATTGACCGGTTCTTGAAGCCGATTCCTCGTTCGCGTCACAATCCCGTCGGTTCCCGGGTCTTGACTGGTCTAGAATTGGCCATCACCGCGTGCAGCCACCTGCCGATCCAGTGGACTCGGCGGGAGGGAGGGGGAAACGATGGGTGAAGGTTTGATCGAACGCGTGCGACGCCTGGTTTCGGATCAACTCGGCGTCGATCCCACGGAGATGCAGAGCGAGGCGAGCATCCTCGAAGACCTCGGTGCCGACTCCCTCGATGTCGTCGAACTCGTGATGGCCATGGAAGAAGCCTTCGACATCGAGATCAGCGACGAAGAAGCGGAGTCGATGCGCACCATCGGAGATGTCGAGCAGTACATCTCGGCGCGTGTTCCCGCCTGAGCGCCCGGCACCGGGGTTCGAGTCCGCAGGTCAGAAGCGGAGCCCGGGAAGCGCCTTGAACCAGATCCCCGCGGCCGTCGCCGCGATCGCGAGGGCCACCGCGAAGGGCAGTCGCGGTCGGAAGACGGCGTGGACGAGTTCTTCCGCGGCCTTCTGTTGCTCGGGGCCCGGTGGGGTCGATTCCAGCACCCGCATCAGTTCGGGGAAGACCAGCAGCATCCCGAACAGCATGAAGAACCCCGCGAAGTAGAAGAGCGAGAGCACCGCGGCGGGGCGGAAGCTGGGCGTTCGTCGGGTGTCCAGGGGGCTGCGGGTGCTCACGCGGTGGAGGCTAGCAGCCCGTTGAGGAACCCTTCGGTCGCCATCCGCGGCCCTTCGACCCGATCTCTGCGTTGCGCGATCACGGCCGTAGCTACGGCTACGCCCGCGATCACGCGCCTTGATCTCGGGCCGAATGACCACGGCTGGCTCGGTCAGGATTCCTCAACGGGCTGCTAGCAGCTGCCTGCCCCCGCTGATTCGAGCTAGCTTCGTCGGCCGAACTTCCGCGAGGGATCACGTGGCCGCAAAGCGCAAGACGACGGGGAAGAAGGCCGCCGCGCCGAAGAAGAAGGGCGCTGCGCGGAAGAAGGCCTCGACGAAGAAGGCCGCCTCGAAGAAGCCGGCGGCGAAGAAGTCGAAAGCGGGCGCTTTGCGCAAACTCGTCGTGATCGATGGCGCCAACGCGGTGTTCCGCGCCTTCTTCGGTATCCCGGGTCTGCGGGCACCCGACGGCACGCCGACGAACGCGGTGCTCGGTTTCTCGAACATCCTGGGCAAGATCATCCGCGAAGAGGAACCCGACTACATCGCGGTGGCGTTCGATCCCTCGGGCGGTTCGTTTCGCCGCGAGGTGTATCCCGAGTACAAGGCCAATCGCGACGCCACGCCCGAGGACCTGACGGCGCAATTTCCCCTGGTGCGCGAGCTCGTGGCCGCGCACAACATTCCCATCATCGAAATTCCCGGCTTCGAAGCCGACGACGTGATCGCGACCCTCGTCGCGAACGCCCCCGAAGACACCTCCGTCGCCATCATCTCGACCGACAAGGACTTGATGCAGCTGTGCAGCGATCGCGTCGAGCTGGTCGATGGGATCAAGGACAGGCGCATCGGCCCCGACGAAGTGGTCGAGAAGTTCGGCGTTCCGCCGGAGCAGATGCTCGACTTGCGCTCCCTGGTGGGCGATCCGAGCGACAACATCCCCGGTGTGAAGGGCATCGGGGTGAAGGGCGCCGCCAAGCTGATCGGCGAGTTCGGCACCCTCGAAGCGCTGCTCGAACGCGCCGAAGAGGTGACGGCCAAACGCGCGCGCGAGGCCCTGCTCGAACACCCCGAAGACGCGAAGCTCTCGAAGGAACTCTCCACCCTGCGTGAGGACGTGAACCTCGGCGTGGAGTTGCACGAGCTTGCGCCGAAGGGCGCGGACACCGAGAAGCTGCGGGAGATCTACAAGCGCCTCGGCTTCACGCGTCTGCTCGAAGGACTCGACGATGGGGCTTCCAACGGAGGCGAAGAAGAAGCCGCGAGTGAGATCGAGATCGTGCGCGAGCGCGCCGAACTCGAAGCGCTGGCCAAGACCCTCGCGGACGCCCCGAGCCTGATCGCAATGGAAGTCGAAGGCCGCGGCAGCGCGGTCGATGCCGTGGTGGCGGGTGTAGCCTTGGCGCGCGGCGATGGAAGCGCCGCGCACTACATCCCCGTGGCTGCGGCCCACGGCGCCCAGGAAGCGCTTCCCCTCGACGCCGCGGGTGAGCCCACGCTCTCGATCGAAGACATGTGCGAAGTGTTCGGCCCGGTCTTCGATTCGGTTCCGTGGTTCGGCTGGCATACCAAGCGCGTGCAGTCCCTCTTCGGCGAACACGGCCTGGTGCTTCCGACGCCCACCTTCGACGTTCGCATCGGGGCCTTCCTCCTCGACCCGGCGGGGTCGCACGATCTCTCGCCTCTCGCGATGCAATACCTCGGGCGCGAGGTGCGAAGCTTCGAGGATCTCGCGGGCCGGGGCGCCAAGGCGACTCCGATCGAAGAGATCCCGGCGGACGACGTGGCGAAGTGGGTGGAGGGCCAGCTCGCGGCGACGGCATCACTCCGCGAGAAGGTCGAGGAACGACTCGACGCCGACGAGCTGCTGCCGCTCTTCAACGACGTCGAGCTGCCACTCACCTGCGTGCTCTCTCGAGTCGAACGCAACGGTGTGCGGATCGACGAGGCGAAGCTCGCCGCGCTCTCGACCGAGTACGAATCCGCCCTCGCAACCCTCGAGAAGGAGATCTACGAACTCGCGGGCGAAGAGTTCAAGGTGGGTTCCCCCAAGCAGTTACAGGTGATCCTCTTCGAGAAGCTCCGCCTCACGCCGATCAAGCGCACCAAGACCGGCTACTCGACCGCGGAGGACGTGCTCGAACAGCTCGCCTCGGAGCACGAATTGCCGGGCCGCGTCCTGCGCTGGCGGCAGCTTTCGAAGCTCAAGAGCACCTACATCGACGCCCTGCCGAAGCTCGTGAGCGAACGCACGGGACGCATCCATCCCAACTTCAACCAGATCGGCGCGGCGACGGGGCGGCTCTCGGCCTCCGACCCGAACGTGCAGAACATCCCGATCCGCACGGCCGAAGGTGTGCGCATCCGCGAGACTTTCATCCCCGCCGAAGGGCGCGTGATGCTCGCGGCCGACTACTCCCAGGTGGAGCTGCGCGTGCTGGCCCACTACTCGGGGGACGAAAGCCTGCTCGACGCCTTCTCGAAGGGGGAGGACATCCACCGCCGCACGGCCGCCGAGGTGGCGGGGATCGGCGTCGACGAGGTCGACGACGATCAGCGCGCCCGCGCCAAGGCGGTGAACTTCGGGATCATCTACGGCTCGTCGGCCTTCGGGCTCGCGAACAACCTCGGCATCGCGACGAGCGAGGCGCAGGACATCGTGGACGCCTACTTCGCGCGCTACACCGGCGTGCGGCGCTTCCTCGACGGCACCATCGAGGGGGCGAAGAAGATCGGCTACGTGAAGACGCTGCTCGACCGCCGCCGATATCTCCCGGATCTCGCTTCGAAGAACCGCGTGCTTCGTCAGGCGGCGGAGCGCATGGCGGTCAACACGGTGATCCAGGGCACCGCGGCCGACCTGATCAAGAAGGCGATGGTCGATGTCGACCGTGCCCTCGCCAGCGCCGACCTAGACGCTGTGATGATCATGCAGGTGCACGACGAACTCGTCTTCGAAGTGCCCGAAGCGCAGATCGATGCACTCTCCGACCTCGTGCGCGGCGAGATGGAGAGTGTGTTCGAACTCCAGGTGCCGCTGGTCGTCGACATCGGCTACGGGGCGAACTGGCGGGACGCCCACTGAGGGCGCGGAGCGGTCGGAGTCAATCCGCAGGTCGGAGCAGGTTCACGCTGTAGCGACCATCGTCGTCGAGCCAGCGTGCTTCGCTCGCCATGCCGCCTTCGGCCGCCAGGGTGTCGATCTCTTCGAGGGAGTACTTGTACGAGTTCTCGGTGTGGATCGACTCGCCCTCGCGGAAGGGCACCTGCAACCCGAGGGCTCCGATCTCGACCTTCTGGTCGCGCAGGCTCACGAGGGAACTCTCGACGGCACCCGATTCCTCGTCGTAGTGCGCGCGAAAGCGGAAACCCGCGAGATCGAAGTTCCCCGCGAGTTCGCGATTCACGCGCGCCAGCAGGTTCAGGTTGAAGCGCGCCGTTACGCCCAGCGAATCGTCGTAGGCGCTCTCGAGCACGTCGCGTTCCTTGCGCAGGTCGATCCCGATCAGGAAGCGATCGTCGGGCTCCATGGTTTCGCGTACGCGGGCCAGGAAGTCCGCCGCTTGCGGCTTGTGGAGGTTGCCCACGGATGAACCGAGCCAGAGGATCATGCGCGGTGAGCCGGCGGCCTTGTCGAGGATGCGCAGGCCACTGTCATACTCGGCGCAGATCGCGGCGATCTCGAGGGCGCGATGGTCGAGCAGCAGGCCTTCGCTGCTTTCGATCAGCGCACTGCGCGAGATGTCGATCGGTACGAAGCGCAGGGTGATCTGCTTGCGGATCAAGGCTTCGATCAACAGCCGCGTCTTCTCCGCACTCCCGCTTCCGAGTTCGACCAGGGTCGCGTTCGCGGGGGCCGCGCTCGCGATCTCGTCCGCTCGATCGCGCAGGATGCTGCGCTCGACGCGAGTGAGGTAGTACTCCTCGAGTTCGCAGATCTCTTCGAAGATCTTCGAGCCGATCTCATCGTAGAAGAAGCGACAGGGGAGACTGCGCGGTTCGCTGGCCAGGCCGTCGCGCACCTCTTCTTCGAAGGAGGGCATCGCGACCTGCGCTCGCGGTTCGATCAGCCGCAGTCGCGATGAGGAATGTGGCTCGGGGAAGCTCTCGCGGGGAGGGATGGCGTACTCCGGTCGGGCGCTCGAAGAGCGGACGACCCTAGCACGCGCATCTGGCGATCGCTGAGTGCTCTCGGAGCACTACTGACAATCTCAGCCCAGCAGTTTCGCCTTGGCGATGGCCATTTCCTCGTCGGAAATGATGCCGTCGTCGCGAAGCTTCTGGAGCTTCATCAGCTGCTCGGCGAGAGAATCCTGCTCCTGCACTTCGATGGGGAAGGACACGTCGGTGGTGACGACGAGGTCTTCTTCTTCGCCGAGTTCTGCGTCGAGATCGAGGCAGGCGTCCTGTACACGCGCTGCTTGCGGACTCGCGAGCTGGGCCGCGGGCTGTTCATTGAGGGCGCGCACCTGGCTGTCGACGGAACCGTGTTCCTCGATATTGCGTCGCTGTCGATCGGCATAGGCCTCGGCGGTCGCGTTGTTGAGCTTGGGCGCTCGAATGCGGGCCGCGCGGCTCTCGGCCTTGTTGATCGCTTCGCGGCTTCCCTTGAAAAAGAGAAAGCCGCCTATGGGATACATGACGAGGCCAGCGAAGAAGGCTTCGGGGGGCAGGGCCTCGGTCGTGTTGCCGAGCAGCACAATGGTGCCGAGCAGGATCAACGCCAGGCCGATGGTTCGCGGTTGCTTCATGGGGGCTCCCCTGCCGGTGCGCGTCGCAGGGGGCGGGGCGTCGAACCGGCTTGCAGGTTTCTCGGGGTCTATCGACCGATCCCCGGTGGGGACTTGAGCGCCTTCCCCGAGGGGTGCGCCCGTTTCTGCCCGTTTTCCGGGGAGTTGAAAAAACTTCCTCGGCGATTGCCCGTTTTCCGCCCGGATCTCGCCTTTCTAGGTGAGCGGCAAGAAAAACCCCGGAACCAGCCGCCAGCGCAAAGCGGAAAGCAAGGAGCACCCCATGAAGAATCTACCGACCACCGCCGAAGACGACGCCCGACTCGTTCGCGAGATCCTCGCCGGCCGTGACGAAGCCTTCGCCGAACTCTACGAGCGATACGAACGCCGCATCTACTACTTCGCCCTCAAGCGCATGAGCGATCCCGAGGACGCCGAGGACGTGACCCAGGAGGTCTTCCTCCAGGTCCACCGTGGCCTCGCCAAGTTCGAGGGCCGCTCGACGCTGCTCACCTGGATGTTCGGCATCGCGCACAACCAGATCTGCCGACGCTATCGCCGCAAGCGACCGATCTCGATTTCGATCGACAGCGAAGAGGTCGACCGACTCGCCTCCGACGAAACCCCCGCCGACCAGAAGACCGACTTCGTCCGCATCCTGCGCAACTGCAGCCGCGTGCTCGACGAAAAGGTCCCGGAACAGCAGCGCGAAGCCTTCGAGCAGCGCTACATCGAAAACCGCTCGACGCGCGACATCGCGCGCAACATGGGCAAGTCGCCGCAGGCCATCAAGATCAGCCTGTTCCGCACGCGGCGCACGCTCGCCGAGCACAATCGCAAGCTGCCGAGCGTACTCTCGGCCTGACACAGTTCCTTCCCGCGAGGGGCGTCACACGACGCCAAGGGAAACGCCCGGTACAGCGAGTGCACCGGGCGTTTTTCTTTGCGCGTCGCTCAAAGGCGCCCGCGATCAGCTCTCCTGGGATTCGAGGATGTCCTTGAGGCGCACCCGCGCCGTCACCCAATCGCTCTTGACCGTGCGTGGAGAAACGGAGAGTTCGTCGGCGATCTCATCGACGGTGAGACCACCGAAGACGCGCAGGGCGACGACGGTGGCGGCGCGGTCGTTCTCGAGGGCGAGCTGGTCGAGGGCATCGCGCGCTTCGGCGTAGCCACTCTCGGAATCGGAGACGTCGGGGAAGACCGCTTCGTCGAGGGTCTCGCGCACGCTGTCCCCGCCGCGCTTCTCCGCCGTCCTGGCGCGCGCGTGGTCGATCAGCACGTGCCGCATGATGCCCGAGGCGGCCGCATAGAAGTGGCGGCGATCCTGCCACTCGCGTGCGGAGGCCGTGGTGAGGCGAACGAAGACCTCGTTGATCACCGCGGTGGCCGAGAGGGTGTGGTCGCTGCGCTCGTTCTTGAACAGGTTGCGCGCACGACGGCGCAGTTCGGGATAGACGAGTTCCCACAGGTGGTCGGCGGGCCTGTCGGACTGCTCGGCGCGGTTGAGCAGCAGGGTGATTTCGTCTTCTTCTCTGCGGGACATCGCGTCCGAGTGTAGGGCGGTGCCCATCGCGCCGCCCCGTCCCGGGGTGCACGCCGAGATGCGAGCCCCAGCGCCGGGAAGCCGGGAAGTGCGGTGGTAGACTCCCGCGACCGTCATCCCACCACCCAGCGCGCGAGGTCCCCATGGCGATCGTCGAACCCATCCCGCAAACGAGTGCCGACGAGCCGCGCCGGCTGCTCCTGCGCAACACCCTCAACAACGAGCCGATCGGCGAGATCGAGGTGCAGGCGGCCGACGCCGTGAACGCCGCCGTCGAGCGCGCGCGCAAGGCGCAACCCGAGTGGGCGGCGCTCTCGGTCGACCGACGCGCGAGCTATCTGCGACGCGTGGTGAAGATCGTCTTGGAGCGCCACGAGAACATCATCGAGACGGTGATCCGCGAAACGGGCAAGACGCGCACCGAAGCGATTTCGATGGAGATCTTCTCGGCCTGCGATGCGGTTTCGTATCACGCCAAGCGCGCGCCGAAGCTGCTCGCGCCCGAGAAGAAGTCGCTCCACGGTGTGATGCGCTTCATGAAGAAGCTCACGATCCACCACGTGCCCCTCGGCGTCGTGGGCATCATCACGCCCTGGAACGGGCCCTTCATCCTCGCGATCAATCCCGTGGCCCAGGCCCTGGTGGCCGGCAACACGGTGATCTTGAAGCCCTCGGAAGTCACGCCTTTCTCGGGACAACTACTGGCGGAGATCTTCGAGCAGGCCGGGCTCCCCGAAGGCGTGCTGCAGGTGTTGATGGGCGATGGCCAAACCGGCGCGGCGCTCTGCGAGGCCGCGGTCGACAAGATCAGCTTCACGGGCTCGGTGGCGACCGGTCGCAAGGTCGCCGAGGCCTGCGGTCGCAAGCTCATTCCCTGCACCCTCGAACTCGGTGGCAAGGATCCGATGATCGTCTGCGCCGACGCCGATATCGAGAGTGCCGCGGCGGGTGCGCTGGCGGGTGCGTACATGAACACGGGGCAGTACTGCTGCGGGACCGAGCGTGTATACGTGGTGGATTCGGTGGCCGATGCGTTCGAAAAAGAGGTGGTGAAGCGCGCGGCCGAGCTGCGCCAGGGAGACGAGGGCGAGAGCGACGTCGGCGCGATCTTCTGGCCCCGGCAGATGGAGATCATCGAGGGCCACATGGCCGACGCCGTTTCGCGTGGTGCGAAGGTGCACGTGGGCGGACGTCGCAACCCGAACCTCGATGGCCTCTTCTTCGAACCGACCGTGCTGACGGAAGTCGATCACGAGATGCAGATCATGCGGGACGAAACCTTCGGCCCCATCCTTCCCATCATGCGCGTGAAGGACGAAGAGGAAGCGATCGCCCTCGCAAACGACACCCACTACGGCCTCGGCGCGACCATTTGGACGAATGACGACTTCAAGGCGACGCGCCTGGCGCAACGCATCGAATCGGGCAGCGTCTGCGTCAACGACATGACCGTCACCTACGGTTGCCTCGAAGCGCCCTTCGGTGGGCGCAAGTCGAGCGGGGTGGGGCAGGTGAACGGCGAGAACGGCGTGCGGGGCTACTGCCATCCCCTGCCCGTGATCGTCGACCGCTTCAAGGGCAAGAACTCGCGCTCCTTCTACCCCTATGGGAAGAAGAAGGAGGACGGCCTGTTGAAGGCCGCGAAGTTCCTGTTCGGGACGGCCCTCGGGCGCTGGATCTCCTGAACCCCGGCGGCGCCCGCCGTCAGTCCTTCAGGAGTTCGGGGTTTCGCGCCTTCACCATGCGCGCGATGCCATCGCGCCAGTCCACCTGTGTGCGTCCCACGAGCTCGTGCATCTTCGTCGGGTCGACGGTGACGCTGCCGATCGTCGCGTCCGTGGGGTTGAACTTCGGTTCGAGACCGGTGAGTTCGCCGAGGTAGGCGCACCACTCCTCGATACTGGTGGCTTCGCTGCCGGCCCAGTTCACGGTGACGGGCGGAACGTCGGCGATTTCGACGAGGCGCGGAAGCATCGCGATGTAGTCGTCTTCGTGCAGCAGGTTGTAGACGTTGGGAGGGTTCTTCCCGACGGGAATCGGAACGCCACCCTGCATCATCATCAGGTGGAACCAGGGCCAGCCGCCGTTGTCTCCGTAGGGGACCCCGAGGCGCACCACGGTGGTGGGGACGTTCCACTGGCGCGAGCCGAAGCGAACCATGCTCTCCGCGGCGATCTTGCAGATACTGTAGGTGGGCATCATGGCGCGGTGGTTGTCGCCGAGAGGGTCGGTCTCCTTCAGGGCCTGATGCCCCGCGTCTTCGTAGACGCCCGTGGTCGAGCAGTGCAGGAAAGCCCTGCTTGGGCGCGTGTGATCCATCAGACGTCCGACGCCTTCGGCGTTGGCGGCCAGGTCGTAGTCGAAGTCGCCGCTCTTCACGACGGCGAAGTGGAGCACGATGCTGAAGTCTCGCGGAACCTCGTCGAGGGGCGAGCTGGCGAGATCGATCGCGAGGGTCTTGCATCCGAGTTTTTCGACGCGCTGCCGGTCTTCTTCCTTGCTGAAGCGCGCCAGGCCGTAGACGTCGTTCTCCCGGGCGAGGGTACGCGCGATGGGCAGCGCGACCTGGCTCGTCGGGCCCGTGATCAGGATCTTCTCACCGGAGAGGGGGGCGGCGGTAGGCGGGGTCATTGGTCTCGTTCCTTCTTTCGCTTCTTCTTGTCGTCGTCTGTGATTCGCATGAAGCGGTTGTAGTTCTTGCCCTGGTGTCGTTTGTTGACGGAGTCTTCTTCTTCGCTGCTCTTGAGGGTGCGGATGGGTGGGGTGCGGGTCATTCGGAAGGTGCCCACTCGCGTTCCATCGCGATCGAAGCGGCCGCGAAGCTCACTGCCATCCGGGTTGCTGCTCTCGACCTCGTAGACGGTGAGCCCGTCGTCGGTGCCTGTGGCGGCGTTGCCCATCACTTCGCGAATGCTGAAGACGAAACCCGCGTCGGCCGGTTCGATGCTCCAGTCTTCGTGATACCCCACGATGTTCGCGCCAGCGACTCGGCTTCGGCCGAAGGTCTTCCAGCCGCGGGCGTCGCTGCCGCGCAGGGATTTCGATTCCGAACCCCGCGTGTTCACTCGCGGTCCTCCGTCGAGCTCCTCTTGTTGAGACGCGTTGGGTTCCCACTTCGCGAGGACGCGGCTTCGGGGGTTCCCTTTGTAGGCCTCGAAGCGACCTGCAGAGCTTTCGAAGAAGACGATCGGATACTCGACCCAATGGAGCCGCGAACCGCGCATCTCGAAAGTCCAGACCTTGTCGAGCCAACGATCGCTATCGGGATTCGCGGTCTGCGAATCGCGATAGTGCACGAGGACGAACCAGGTGCCCTCGAGGCTCGACCCGGCCTTGGCTGCGACTGCCGGGTTCGAGATCGCGGCGCCAAGCACGGCGAACAAGCCGATCGCCAACGCGCGCGCGCCGATCGCCATCCGTTGCGCCGCCAAGCTACCTAGACCTCGTTCTGGATGATCTGGTCCAGCGTCTGGCGCCTTCGGATCAACTTCGCGCTGCCATCGCTGCGCAGCAGCACCTCGGCGCATTCGGGGAAAGCGTTGTAGTTCTTCGCCGCCATGCCGGAGCAGTAGGCCCCCGCGCCTTCGATCACGAGGGCATCGCCCACGCGCGGCTCGACGAGGGCTCGCGTCGCGAGCGCTTCAGGGTCGCCGGGGGCGGGCGTGAGCACGTCGCCGCTCTCACAACAGTGGCCGGCCACCAGGTACTCGCCCGTGCCTCGTTCGCTGTCATCGCCGGGAACGACGACGATCGGGTGCTGTCCACCGTACATGCTCGGGCGGATGATCTCCGACATGCCCGCGTCGATCTTGATGAATTCGTAGCCCTCGCTCTCGCTGGTGGAGACGACGTCGGTGATGGTGCAGATCAGCGCGCCGCAGTTCGCGGCGATGTAGGTCCCCGGCTCGATCTCGAGGGCGAGCTCGCGTCCGTGTTCACGCGCGAAGGCTTCGATCTCGGGCACGATCTTCTGGCCGATCGCGACGAGATCCGCCGAATCCTCGTTGGCCATGCGCCCGACCTTGAAGCCGCCACCGAGACTCAGGGTGTGGACGTTCGGGAGTCGCGCGGCGATGGCGAGGGACATCTTCGCGCATACGACCCACTTGTCGGGATCCGAACCCGAACCGATGTGGGTGTGCATGCGGCCGATCGTGAGATCATGCCGGGCCGCGACCCGTTCGACCTCGTCGAGCTGTTCGTGCCAGATGCCGAAGCTCGCGGACGGCCCGCCGACGTTGGTGCGATTGTTGTGCCCCGAACCCAGCCCGGGGTTCACGCGCACCGAAACCTCGCTACCCGGGAAGCGCTCGCCGTAGTACTCGAGCTGTCGCACCGAACACGCGTTGAACCACACGCCCTGCTGCACGAGCTCCTCGAGATTCTTTGGCAGCTCCTGGGCGGTGATCTGGATCTTCTCGGCCGGCACACCCGCTCGCAGGGCGCGCTCGGCTTCGAAGCCACTGCTGGCATCGATGTGGAGCCCGGCGCCGTGCGCGATGCGCAGGATCTCCGCCGTCGGGAGCGCCTTCATCGCGTAGCGGCCGACGAGGCCGTAGGGGTTGGGGAAGCTCAGCACCTCGCGCGCGCGGGTGAGCAACGTGTCCTCGTCGTAGACGTAGAAGGGCGTGCCGAACTCGCGCTGGAGTTCGCGTACACGACTCTCGTCCAGAAAACGCAGGGTTTCCATTTCTTCTCTCTCGTGGGCGGCGTGTGTCGGTGGAGTCAAGCCGCGCCGAGGATATCACTCTCCCGGCGATCGACGAGACGACCGAACGATCGCCTTCAGGCACGCTGCGCGCTGAGCGAACCCGTCGACAGCAGCCGCGCGACCGGTTCGGTCACGTCGAAGCGCTCCATCAGGATGCGCAGGATCGCAGTGATCGGCACGGCGAGGAGCATGCCCGCGACGCCCCAGAGCGCGCCCCAGAACATCAACGAGAGCAGGATCGTCACCGGATGCAACTGGAGCGCATCTCCGAGGATCTTCGGCGCGAGCAAGTTGCCGATCAGGAACTGCACGAGCGCTGGGAGTGCCATTGCGAGCACGGCGCCGAGGGTCGAGATGTCGGGGCTCACGAGCACGACGGGCAGGGGAAGCAGCACCGCGACGATCGAGCCGATGCTCGGGATGAAGTTCAATAGGAAGGTGAACAGACCGAACACGAGGGCGAGGTCGACGCCGATCGTGGCAAGGATCATCCAGACCAACGTACCCGTCGCGGCGGAGATCAGGGTCTGGTTCACGATGTAGCGCTTCACGCGGTCTTCGATCTCCCGTGCGACGCCATCCGACCTACGCCCGCTCGAGGCCGCGCGCCCCGCCAGCAGGAAGAAAGTGAAGACCAGCACGATGAGCCCGCGCGACGAGAGCTCGAGGATGGTGTTCGTGGTGCTCATCAGCATGTCGCCGATGCGGTCGGGCTGTACGACCGAAAATGGATCGAAGGCTTCCCCGGCTTCCTCGAGACCGAAGCGCTCGAGGGGAAGCGCGTCGCGCGCGCGTTCGACCGTGATGACGATCTGCCGCTGATACGCCTCCGCGTTGTTGGTCATTTCGGTGAGGGAGGACGAGACCAGTGAACCCACCAGCACGAGCCCGAGGGTCAGCAGCACGAGGGTGGAGGCCACGGCGAGCGCACCCGGCATGCGCGCCAGGCGCATCTGGGCTTCGACGACCGGCGTCAGCGCGAGGGAGAAGAAGAGCGCGAGCACGAAGGGAATCAAGATGGGTCGCAGCCAGAGGAGGGCGGCCGCGACGGTGACGGTCGTCAGCACGAGGAGGCAGATCGTCTGGATGCGTTGCTCGCGCGCGTTGGCGTCGACCACGAAGCCCTCTCTACCTCTCGACCGTCGACGGTCTGCTCGTTGCCCGGAGTTTCGCCGAACTCGGTGTTGCGAACAACGTCGCTACAGCGGGATGGCGCGTTCGCGCTCAGCGCGCGACTCCACCGCCTGGTGGTAGAGCGACAGCTGGCCCCGCGCTCGAAAGAGATTGTGTTCGGCGGCGCGTTCGAAGCGGGTGTCATCCCACCCCCAATACGACTCGCGCAACACGTCGGCGGCGAAACGCGAACACAACTCGAGGGAGATGACTTCGAGGCCCTGGGAGAGACTGCGACGCTCGGCTTCACCGAGCTCCGGTGCGTCCTCGCCTTCGAAGGCGCTCGCCAACCCCTCCGCGGTCGCCGCGACGAAGTCGAGATCGAGTTCGGCTTCCGCTGCGTTCTCACCCGCGCGGTTGCACCAGGAGCGCATGGCGTCGCCCCAATCGTAGGCGAGGGGCATACGGCTCACGGTGTCGAGGTCGATGATGCCGCAGACCTTCGGCCCGCCTTCCGCATCCGGTTCGAAGAGCAGATTGTTGAACTTCGGATCGCCGTGAACCACCCGCGCGGGAACGCCTTCGAAGCGCGGCAGCTCTCGGCCCGCTTCGAGCACTTCCTCGGCCAGCGGTTTCAATTCGGCGTAGAAGTCGTGATCCGCGCATTCGCGCAGCGCTGCCGCGAGATCCATCAGGTGCGTCTGGGTTTCGTGGAAGGGGAAGCCGAGGGGATGCAGGCTCTCGCTGAAGGCGAAGAGGGCCCGGTGGAGATCTCCGAACGCGCGCCCGGCCACGACCACGTGCTCGCGATCCGGGGGGCGATTGAAGGAATCGCCGGGGATCTGGGTGACGAGGCGCCAGATCCCGTCGTCCCCCAGATCGATCGCGGAATCGCCCTCGATCAGGACGACTCGATAGGTGGGTACGTCGCGAGCGGCCAGGTGCCGGGTGACCCGTACGATGTTGTCGTTCACCGCGGGGTCGAACACCGGGTTCAGGCGCTGGGCAATGAACCCTTCGCCGCGTGCATCGCACACGAAATGGGTCTCGTTGATCAGACCCGTCGCGATCGGATTCGTTTCGACCGGCCCCGCGAGAGCGCCTTTCTCCTCGAAGACGCGAAGCGCCCGAGCGAGGGACACCGAGGGCTACTGCGCCTTCGCGGCGCTGGACGCCACTGCGGCGCCAGTGTCTTCGACGTTGCCCGCAGCCAGATCCGCGACCTTCTCTTCGACAGCGGAGATCAGCTTCTCGATCCCGTCGCGCTTGACCGTCGACGAATACTCCGAGCGGCGCAGCGAGAGTTCGCTCACCGTCCCGTTCATGTAGATGTCGATGATCCGCCAGCCGGCGTCGGTCTGGTGCAGGCGATAGTTGAGGGCGACATCGTCGTCGTTGGGGAGGACGAGGGTCGTCTTCACCAGCTTCGTGTCGTGGGGCGCATCCTGTTCGCCGTCGAGGGTGAAGTGCTCGCCCGAATACCCTTTGAAGCGACCCGCGTAGTTCGCGACGGTGTAGTCGCCGAAAGTCTTGAGCCAGCGTTCGCGCTCCTCTTCGCCGAGCTTGCGCCAGTGCCGTCCGATCGACTTCTGCGCCATGAAGGCGCGATCGATGGCGTTCGCCGCCGCGGGCTCGATCAGCTTGAAGCGACCGTCGTAGCCGAGGGTTTCGGCCTGCTTCATGGCCTCGGTCAGGGTGGCGTGAAGACCGTCGACGACGGCGCTCGCGCTGCCGGGGTCGGGAGCGGCCGCCGTTTCGGCGTGGATCGTCGGCGCGATCGCGAAGCTCAATGCGACCGCGGTCGTGACGAGGGACGCCAGGCGCGCGAATGGAATGGGAACGGAGATAGGCACAGCGAGTAGACCTCGGAGCCCGCGAAGGGCGAAGGGATGATGGGAATGGCAGCTCGGAGCGCGGCGATGGACTGCGCGTCGCGAATCCGCGGCGTCGGGGATCCGCGCGGGATTCGCTCTCGGGGAAGGCGCGCGCAGTTTAGTGCGTTCGCTTCGGTTTACCCTCGGCTGGTTACCGTCTCTCGCCCCGCGGGGTTCATCTCCGGGTGCAGATTGCATGTCGTCCCTCCTCTCCGTCTCGCGTTCCGACGCGCTACGCGTGTCCGAAATTCGACACTCGCGTGCGATATGCTCGCGCGCCTTCCGTCACCTGATCGCAATGGAGTGTTCGCGTGAAAGCGATCTATCTCGTCCACGTCGCCACCGGAGTCATCCTGATCGGCCTGCTGGCCGCCTTCTGGGACCTGAGGAGTGGAGAGGAAGGCGAGATCTCGGGGACCAGTGGTGTGATCGGCTCGGCCCGCGCGACTGGTGCGGTGCCGGGGTCGATGCTGGCCCGTCGCAACGAGCAGCCCGAGTTGCATCTGGTGAATCACCGAGGAGAAGCCGCATCGGATCGCGATTGGCGCGGTCGCTTCGCCCTCGTGTTCTTCGGCTACACGCACTGCCCCGACGTCTGCCCGGGAAACCTGGCGGCGATGACCCGCGCCCTCGAAGAACTCGGCGAAGACGCGGACGCAGTTCAACCCCTCTTCGTGAGCTTCGACCCTGCGCGCGATACCCCGGAACGACTCGCCGAGTACGTCGGGCACTTCCATCCGGATCTGATGGGGTTCACGGGAAGCGAGGAGCAAATCGCAGCCGCCACCCGCGCCTACGGGGTCTTCTACGACTTCGACGGGAGCGACCTCCAGAACGACTCGGGCGAAACCGCCAAGCCGTCGCGCGAGATCCATCACTCCTCCAATACCTACCTGATCGGGCCGGACGGAAATGCGCGGGCGATCTTCCAGCACAACACCCCTCCCGACGAGATGGCCGCGGACATTCGCAAGCACCTCGCCGAAGAGCAGCGCGCCGCTGCGCTAAGGTGAGCCGCCATGTTCGACTGGCTTCCCCATTTCGGTGCGTTTCTCAATCTCCTGATCATCGGCCTGATCGTCCGGGCCTTCGTGGCGATTCGCGCGGGTGACCGCGAACTTCATCCCAAACTGATGAAGGCCGCGATCGTACTCGGTGCGATCTTCCTCGTTTCCTACGTGGTGCAGGTATCGACGATCGGTCACGCCGAAGCGCCGGGGGATGGGCTCTACAAACAGGTCTTCCTCGCCATCTTGCTCACCCACACGGTCACCGCCGTGCTGGTGCTGCCGCTGATCCTTCGTGCGGCCTATCTCGGCATTCAAGGTCGCTTCGCCGACCATGCAAAGATTGCGCGCTTCGCCTTTCCGGTCTGGCTCTATGTCGGCGTGACCGGCGTCATCGTCTACTTGATGATCTACCACCTCTGATCGGCCAGGGGGTTGGCGCTTCATCGAACGACCGGTCGCCGTTCTTTCGGGCTTGCCCTCGCGACGGTGACCCTGACCATCTGGTCGATCCTGCCGCACGTGCTGAAGGTGTTGGTGGGCAGAATGGATCCGGTGTCCATCACCTGGTTTCGCTTCGCGATCGCGAGCCTGGGCTTCGGCATCGTGTTGTGGCGGCGCGGTGAGCTGCCGCGGTTCGGCGAGGTCGGCGGCCGGGGGTACCTGCTGCTGGCCGCGGCGGTGCTCGGCCTCGGGGCCAACTACATCGGCTTCCTGATCGGGCTCGACCTCACGTCTCCCGCGACCTCTCAGGTGTTGATCCAGCTCGGACCGCTGCTGCTCGCCGTCGGCGGAATCGTGGTGTTCCGCGAGCGCTTCGCGCTCCTGCAGTGGCTCGGCTTCGCGATCCTGCTGGCGGGGCTCGTCCTCTTCTTCTCGAGCCAGATCGGCCAACTGGCCGACCGCGCCCTCGAAGCGGCGCGCTATCGCGAGGGTGTTCTGGCAATCGTCTTTGCCGCAGTGACCTGGGCGGGTTACTGCCTCGCGCAGAAGCAATTGCTGACGTCGTTTCCGTCACAGCCGCTGATGTTCTCGCTCTTCATCGGTTGCGCGGTTCTCTTCACGCCGGGCGTGGATCACGCTTCGGTGCTCGAACTCGATCGGGTGGGCGTCATCGCGTTGGCTCTTTCTGCGTTGGCCACCGCGGGCGCCTACGGTTGCTTCTCTGCGTCGCTCGAACACCTCGAAGCCTCGCGCGTCAGTGCGGTGATTGCGTTGGTGCCGCTGGGCACCCTGGCTTCGAGTTCGTTGCTCACGCGATTCGACGCCGAGCTCTTTCCACCGATCGAACTCCCGCTGTGGAGCATCATGGGTGCAATCGCGGTGGTGGCCGGTTCGCTCCTGACTTCCCTCGGCGGTCGCGCCGAATAGGGATCCTGTATTCTCGCTCCGCAATGGAGCCCGCAGTCCCCGCGACCGATTCTCGCGAGCGCGTCGAGCAGAGTGAGTGGCTCGCCCTCGCGGGCATTTGGTTCGTCGGGGTCATGTTGCGGATGTTCCATCTGCTCGAGATCCGCCAGCACGACCCCTTCTTCTTCCAGCCGGCCGTCGACCCGCGCTTCTATCACGAGTGGGCGACACGGATCGCCGAGGGCGACTGGTTGGGGCAGGGGGTGTTCCTGCAGGGTCCGCTCTTTCCCTACCTGCTCTCGCTTCTCTATCAGGTAACGGGGCCCGATCTCTTCTGGCCTCGTTTCGTGAACGTCTTCGTGGGCTCGACGGTGTGCCTCCTGGCGTGGTGGGTGGCGCGCTCCCTCTTCGACCGACGCGTCGCACTGCTCGCGGCCGCGCTCTCCGCCCTCTACGGCATGTTCATCTTCTACGAAGGCAGCCTGTTGATTGCAAACGTGCTGATCCCCTTGAACCTGTTGGTAGTCGGCCTCGCCCTGCGGGCACAGCGGGGGGAGCGCATCGTCGAATGGTTCGCGCTGGGCCTGCTCGCAGGGCTTTCCGCTCTGGCGCGCCCCAACATGCTGCTGTTCGTCCCGTGTGTGTGCGTCGCATTGCTCTGGAATCCCGCGCCGACCGCACGGCGCGCCATTCTGGCGGCCGCGATCTTCGCAGGACTCGCCCTGGCCATCGCACCCAGTGCACTGCGCAACCACGCGGTCGCGGACGATTGGGTGTGGGTGACTGCTTCTGCGGGGATGAACTTCTTCAACGGCAACAACGCCGATGCCAACGGAAGCCACAACGTGCCGTCGGTCTTCGATCGCGCACAGGCCGATCATCCCGCCGAGCAGAACGAGATCTATCGCGCCTACGCCGAAGCCGAGCTCGGGCGCTCCTTGAAGCCTTCGGAGGTGTCCGACTTCTGGTTCGATCGCGGCCTGGAATGGGTGAAGGAGAACCCGGGCGCGTGGTTTGCGCTCTTGTGGCGCAAGGCGATGCTCTTCGTGAACCACCACGAGATCTGGAACAACCGCTCCTACGAGGTCTCGAGCCAGTTTTCGTGGGTGTTGCGTCTGCCGCTAGTGGGTTTCGGTTTCGTTGCACCGTTGGCTGGGCTCGGACTGGCCTTGTCCGCACGACGGTATCGGGAACTCGTGCCCCTCTATGCGCTGATCGCGGTGACCGTTGCAACGAGCCTCGTCTTCTTCGTGCTCTCGCGGTACCGGGTGCCGGTCGTGCCGGTGCTCATCGTCTTTGCCGCAGCGGCGCTCGTCTGGCTGCACGACGCGCTTCGAACGCGCAAGCGCGAGTTCCTCTACGGCCTGGCTTTGCTGCTGGTCTTCGCGGCGATCTCGAACCGCGGCCTCGGCGTCGAGAACCTCTCGGTGGCCTACTACAACCTGGGTAACCGCTACCGCGCCATGAACGACCACGAGTTGGCGATCGATCAGTATCGGAAATCGCTGGCGATCGACGCGAGCTACATCTCCGCCTACAACAATCTCGCGCTCTCACTCGAGCAGAGCGGCACGCACCGCGAGGAGGCCATCGAAGCGTGGCGACACGTGGGCGGGCTCGGTCGCGCGCGCGGTCTTCCGAAGTACGTCGAGCGAGCCGAGCGTCACCTGCGAGCCCTGCGGGCGCCCTGAGCTAGTTGCGACTGCGCAGGTAGTCGATCACCGGCTTGTTGCGCCACACCTTTGCGCTGACTTCCGATGCGAAGGGCTTGTAGTCCGAAGACGCCGCCGCCTCGGGATGGTCACCCATCACCGTCACGCGCTGGAGGATGCGCTCGCCTTCGAAGTCGTTCAGCACATTGTGCTGGGTGCACCGGTTGTCCCACATCGCGATGGTGCCCTCGCTCCAGCGATAGCGAACGCTGAACCGCTCGCGCGTGGCGTGACGGGTCAACAGCGGCAGCAGGGCATCGCTCTCTTCCGGGCTGAGTTCGACGATGCGTCGCGTGAAGTGCTCGTTCACGAAGAGCGACTTGCGACCAGTGATGGGATGAACGCGAACGATCGGGTGGACGGCCATGCGTTCGGGATGCCCGTGCGGACTCGCGTCGTGGAGCGCCGTCAGCCCTTCGCACAGATCCTTCATGGGCTGCGAAAGCTCGTCGTAGGCCTTGTACATGTTGGCCCACAGGGTGTCGCCGCCGACGCTCGGGCACTTCTTCATGTGCACGATGGCGAAGATCGAGGGTTCGTCCTGGCAGGTGAGATCGCTGTGCCATTCATCGGCGACGCCCCCGGCTCCGCCCTCGGCGCGCAACTCGAAGAACTCCGGTCGTTCGGCATCGAAGGAGAGGTTCGGGTGCGCCTCGAGCTTCCCGAAGTGCCGACCGAAGGCGATGTGTTCGTCGGGGGTCAGGTGTTGATCGGGGAAGAAGAGCACGAGGTGCTCGGCCACCAGGCCGAGGATCGTGTCGACGTCTTCGGCAGCGACCTTCCTGAGATCGATGCCGCGAACTTCAGCGCCGAGGGATCCGGAAACCGGGGTCACCTCGAGCCCCGCCGTCGTATCGAGGGCAGTGGTCATGTTTCGATCCTCCTGGTGGGTGTGCGGGGCATCCTACGGGGTCGCGTCGAATCGGTCCAATAGATAAAGTTGGAACCTGATATCGAAATTTCGTATATCGGAATCGGCAGTCCCGGGGCCCGCCATGAACCTGCGCAACGTCGATCTCAACCTCCTGACGGTGTTCGACGCCGTGATGCAGGAGGGGAGTGTGACCGCCGCCGCGCGCAAGCTCGGCATGAGCCAGCCCGCGGTCAGCGATGCGGTCTCGAGGCTGCGCCTGGTGCTCGAAGATCAGCTCTTCGTGCGGACCGGGCGCGGCGTGAAGCCGACCCCGCGCGCCCAGCAGTACGCGAGTCAGGTCCGACGCATCCTCGACCTCGTCATCCTGATGCTGTCCGAGGCCGAGGACTTCGACGTCGTGACGAGTGAGCGGGTCTTCAATCTGATCCTGCTCGACTACGGCGAGCTCGTGATCCTGCCGGCCCTGATGCATTACCTCGACGAGCTGCAGGCCGGGGTCTCTCTCAACGTACGATCACAACGCCAGCAAGCCGCGGTGGAGAGCCTGCGCACCGGTGCGATCGACCTGATGCTGTCGACCGAGCCGATCGTGGGTCGCGGGGTGAAGTGCGAGCTGGCCTGTCGCGAGAAGCAGGTGTCGATGGTGCGCAGGGGGCATCCCCTGGTCGGCGACTCGATGTCCCTCGAGCAGTTCCTCTCCCTGCGTCACGTGGTGCTCGACTGGCCCGACTACCGCGGCTCGCTGATCGAGCAGCGATTGCGTGCGGCCGGAAAGGAGCGCGACTGTCACCTGCGCGTGCACAGCTTGTTCGACATGCCGCGCGTCGTCGCTTCGACCGACATGGTCTGCACGCTGCCATCGCAGATGGCGTACCACTTCTCGACGCTGCACAGTCTGGCCGCGTTTCCGAGCCCGCTCGACGACATCGACATCGAGATCTATCTCAACTGGCACAGCCGTTTCGATCCCGACCCGGGAACCCAGTGGATGCGTCGTGCGATCCAGGCCCTGTTGAAGGGAAATCGACCGGAGGGCCCGTCGGCGGAGCTCGAGTGGTCGAGCCGGGAGACCCGGTAGCGGACGTACCCGCTATGCGTCCTTCTTCGCCTGCCGCTTCATCATCTCGAAGAACTCGCGCTGCATCTCGAGGTACTCCTCCTTCTGCGCGGGGCCCACGCCTTCGAGTTGCGCTTCGTCGGGGCGCAGCTCGCGGGTCCAGGCGGCGAACTCGAGGAGCACGCCGTCGGGATCCCAGAAGTACATCGAGCGGACGAAGACGTCGTCGGTGAGGGTGTCGCTCGCCTGCATGGGAGAGTTGTCGTGGTTCACGATCTCCGTGACCTCGATCCCGCGGGCGAGCAGCTTCTCTCGGTACTCCTCCATCTTTTCGGCGGCGACGTCGAAGGCGAGGTGGTTCATCGAGCCGTGGGCCGACGCGATCGACCCCGTCCCGACCATGCGCGCGGGGGCGGCGATGCCGGGCGCGTGCCCCTCCGATTCCGGAAACCAGAAGAAGGCCAGCGAATCGCCACCGCCGATGTCGAAGAAGAAGTGCTGCCCCATGCCGCCGGGAAGATCGATCGTCTTGGTGAGCGGCATCCCGAGAACGTTGGTGTAGAAGTCGACCGTGCGCGCCATGTCTTCGCAGACGAGCGCTACGTGGTTGACTCCGCGAAGTTCGAATTCCTTGTTCTTGTTCTCGACGTTCGAATCAGACATGACTCACTCTCTTTGTGTGGGCTTCGGTCAGGCGTTGATCGAGGCCGGTGGATAGGTCTCGCGAATGATCTTGCTCCAGCGGTCCTGGCCTTCCAGGGTTTCGGGGGGATCGATCTGGATTCCCCGGTGTCGCAGGTCCTGCTGGAAGATGTCGACGATCATCTTCGGCGTCAGTGCGTCGGCTCCCCGCTCGAACGCCTCGGCCTGTGCCTCGTTGGCGAAGCAATAGGCCTTCCACAACACCGAAGTCCGGATCCGGTCCTTCTCGTATCGCGCCAGTATCTGCTCGCCGACCGTGATCTGCCACTCGTCGCCGTCGAGGCCGAGCATCGCCTCGTAGGGGATCTGGTTGCCCGGTAGGAAGTCGGCCGGGTCGCCGATCTGGCGGACGCGGTGATACATGTACTCGTTGTCGGCGATGACGCCGAGGTTCTTGGAAAGGCCCGTGGCCACGCGACTCGGCGCGTCGAGGCCTTCGGGCCAGTATTCGAAGGCACCACCCAGCCCTCCGTAGAACCAGGTGATCGCCGAGGCCACGGGGATCGCCCACTGTTGGAAGAGGCCCGAGTAACCCATCGGAGCGAGCATCCAGAGCGGGACTTCGCGCTTGTGGGCGCCGCGGAAGTAGGGGAGGTCGAGATGCGGCGGCGCTGCGGGGGCCGGGGGGTTGAGGTTGGTCATCATGGCGAGCGGCACGATGACCTCGGCGTCGAAGGTTTCCTTCGCGGCCTCGATGAAGTTCGGGTTCTCGAATACGCGCTCCGCACCGGGGAAGATTACCTTGCTGCCGAGTGCCCAGAAGTTTCGGAACCAGGGGGCCGCGCGTGTGCCCTCGGGTTCCTTCTGGACCGCGGTGATGCTCTTGTAGGGTGCACCCTCGTCGATCAGTGCCAGCACTTCGGCTGGATCATCGAACGCACTCTCGAGCACCGTGGGCGGTGCGAGCTGGCATGCAGGACGGCGGGCGACGGCTTCACTCACACCTTGAGCGTACGAAGCGTGTGCGCCCTCGGCAATTCGCCTTCTCGTCTCTCGATACCCGGCTCACCCGCCGCCGTGCGGGTTCGCAGATTCGCCCGGCGAACCATGCGGTGACTCGCCTTGTTGCATGTTCCGCTTGCCGCGACTTCCGAGTGTGGCGCGGAGCCGCAGCTCTTCACCGTCGCGTACCACGACGACGTCGACGATCTCTCCCGGCCGGTGATCCCGCAGCACGAAGGTCATGTCGTGGAGGTTCTGGATCTTCGTCTCGTCGATCTCGATGATGCGATCGCCCCCGCGGATGCCGGCGACGTCGGCCGGCGCGCCAGGTCGCACTGAAGAAAGCAACACGCCTCCTTCACGGCTCCGCATGTCCGCGTAGTCGGGGACCGTGCCGAGATAGGCGCCGAAGCCCCGACTGTCTCCCGCCATGGTGGGGCCGTGGCCCGAACTCGCATACGCGAGGCGCTCGTCGCGCAGGAGCAATCGGCCAAGCGTATCCGCCACGACGAGGGTCACCCGGCGACCGCCGGGGAAGTTCAACAGCTCGATGTCGTCGGCGGGGGTGTGGTAATCGCCGTGGGAGCCGGTGAAGAAGTGCACCACCGGGACGCCCGCGCCATAGAAGGACATCTGGTCCGAAGGCCCATGGCCGTCGCCGCCCGAGATCATGTCGACGCCCCGCACGTGGCTCACGGTGTCGAGGATCGACGCCCAGTCGGGAGAAGAGTCGGTGCCCATGGCGTGGAGCTGGTTGTCTCGCAGCCGCCCGACCATGTCGAGGTTCACCATTGCGACCGTGTTCTCGATCGGGCGAGGCGCATTCCGCACGTAGTAGTTGGAGCCGAGCAGGCCCGTCTCTTCACCGTTGAACGCGGCGACGACGAGGGTGCGTCGCGACCGGTCGTCGTCGTCGAAGCGTTCCTTCAGTTCGGCTACCGCGCAGAGCATGGTGGCCACACCCGAGGCGTTGTCGTCGGCCCCGTTGTGGATGGCGGTCGAATCGGGGTCGAGGGAACCCGGCCCCCCGTAGCCGAGATGGTCGAAGTGCGCGCCGACCACGACCGTCTCGCCTGCGAGCGATCCTCGTCCCGGGTACGCGCCAACGATGTTGGCGAGAGACGTCTGGGTGGTGTTGATGTCGGTCGCACCACGAATGGTGACGCCAACGAGAGTACGTGAGCGCGGTTCGAGGGTGGCGTCGATCTCCTTATGCAGCGCATCGAGATCCTCGCCGACCGCCTCGAGCCAACCGCGAGCGATCTCGCGCTTGACCTGGAGCACCGGAATGCCCGCTTCGCTGACGGCGCCGCGGCGACCGGTTCGCGGCAGGCGATCTTCGTCCTCGCCCGGGGGCGAAAAGAAGATCAACGCAATGGCTCCGGCTTCGCGCGCCTTCAGCGCCTTGTAGCGCAGGTCGGAGAAGCGACTCGGTCGTTTGCCGTCGAAGGGGCTCTCGGCGTCGTCTTCCTGCGGTTCGTATCGCATCGCGAGGGCGATGCGACCTTTCGTCTCGACGCCTTCGTAGTCGTCGTAGCGGAACGTCTCGTCTCCGCGTTTCAGCTCTTCGGCCTCGATCCCGTACCCCACGAACACGACCTCGCCCTCGAAGTCGCCGGAAGACGAGAAGCCGAAGGGGATGAAGTCCTCGCGGAAGACGAAGGCCGTCGTCTCGATTTCGTCCGACGCGCGCACCGACTTCTCGAGTCGATTGCCTTCGCCCGCATGCACGCCGATCGTCGCGCTGAAGGGCTGCCGGAAACTCGGTGCGGGTGTTCCGAGGCGCAGGCCATCCAGTTCGAGTTCGCCGTAGCGATCCACGAGGTATTGGCTGGCGCGCGCCAACCCCTCGGTGCCGATCCCGCGGCCCTCCATCTCGTCCGACGCGAGGAAGGTCGACACGTCGCGGAAGCAATCCGCGGTGGGTTCGAAGGGCGATTGGGGTGGGCTCGCGCACGAGATCGCCAGCGCCGAAATGCTCCCGAGCACGAGGGGGCGACACGAATGTGCGAATCGGGAGCGCCTCTGGGTCTGCATGGCGCGCGAGTCTAATCGAGGCCATCGCGTCCCGCCGCGACTCGCGTTCAGCGGGCCGCGGCGCAGGGGCCGGTCGCCTACCTATAATCGCCGGGGATGAAGAATCAGCCCGACAAGCCCGATGGCGATTCGGTGGCGGATCAGGTCGAACGCTGGAAGCGCGAGACGCTTTCGCCCGACATCGAGGCCCACGGCCAGCGCAAGGAAGGCTTCACCACCCAGGCGATGAAGTGGCCGATCAAGCCGCTCTACACGCCGGCGGATCTCGACGAGATCGGCTTCGATTATCTCCTCGACAGCGGTTTCCCCGGCGAATACCCCTACACCCGCGGTACGGAGTCGGACGGCTATCGCGGGGGACTGTGGGCGATGTCCCAGGTCTCGGGTTTCGGCACGGGCAAGGATTCCGCAAAGCGTTGGCGCGCCATGCTCGAACGGGGGCTGAACGGGATCATCATCGAATACGACCTGCCCACTACGAACGGGTTGGACTCGGACGACCCCCTCGCCGAGGGTGAGGTCTGTCGCGCGGGAACCGCGATCGATTCGCTGCCGGACATGGAGGCGGCTCTCGACATTCCCTTCGAACGGCTCAAACATCTGACGTCGGTCTGCAACGCGCCTCAACCCATCAACCTGGCCATGATCATCGCGGCGCTCGAGAGCAAGGGCGTCGACCCGAAGAGCTTCACGCTCCTGATGCCGAACGCGATCCTGATCGAGTACACCTGCGTCGGCCGCTACATCTACCCACCCGAAGCCGGCCTTCGGATCTCGACCGACGTGATCGCGTACTCGATCGCCCATCATCCCAACTGGGTCCCGATCGCGATCGTGAGCGCCCAGCTCTACGCCGCGCGCGCAACGCCGGTGCAGGAGTTGGCGTTCTCCTTCTCGATCGCGATGACGTACCTCGATGCGGTGCTCGAGCGCGGCTTCAGCGTCGACCAGGTGGCTCCGTACTTCAGTTTCATCACCGGCGTCGACATGGACTTCTTCGAGCAGATCGCCAAGTTGCGCGCCTACCGGAAGATCTGGGCGCGGCTGATGAAGGAGCGCTACGGCGCAACCACGCCGGAGGCGTTGCGACTGAAGCTGATGGGATCGCCCGGAACGATGTCGCTCACGCTGCAACAGCCGCTCAACAACATTGCGCGCCTCGGCATCCAGATGCTCGCCTGTGTGCTCGGCGGCGGTGGCCAGCAGATGACGACGCCGCTGCACGACGAGGCGCACGCGCTACCGAGCGAGGAAGCCACGTCGGTGGGCATCGCGGTGCAGAACATCGTGGCGCACGAAACGGGCGCAGCGGATACCGTCGATCCCCTCGCGGGTAGCTACTACGTCGAAACCATGACGCGGCGCATGGAAGACGAGGTGTTCGCCGAGATCGAGAAGATCGACGCCCTGGGCGGCGCCCTCGAAGCGATCAAGACGGGCTACTTCCAGAAGGAGCTCGCGAAGCAGCAGTTCTCCCGGCAGCGGGAACTCGAAACCGGCGATCGCAAACTCGTCGGCGTGAACCATCTCGTGAAGCACGACGAAGAACGCTCGATCGAGATGTTCAAGCTCGACGAAGACGCCGAGACCCGACAGATCGAAGGGCTCCGCCGGGTTCGGGCCGAGCGCGACGAGGCCAAGGTGAAGGAATGTCTCGCGGCCGTCGATGCGGCAGCGCGTGGCAGCGACAACCTGGTGCCGCCGATCCTCGATGCCGTGAAGGCCCACGCGACCCACGGCGAGCTCTGCAACGTGTTGCGCGAGGTCTTCGGCACCTATCATCCCGATTCGCTCACCACGGGCGTCTAGCCGATGCCGCGAACCCTGCGCGTGCTGGTGGCCAAGCTCGGTCTCGATGCCCATACCATCGGCGTCACCGTGCTCGCGAGAGCCCTGCGGGACGCCGGCATGGAGGTGATCTACAGCGGCTTGCGCCAGACGCCGGAGATGGTCGCGAACACGGCCGTTCAGGAAGACGTCGACGTCGTGGGGCTGAGCAGCCTGTCCGGGGCCCACATGAAGCACTTCCCCCAGGTGGTCGAGCTGCTGTCGGCCCGGGGTGCGGGCGACAAGCTCGTGATCGGCGGCGGCGTGATCCCCGAAGAGGACGTCGAAGCGCTGAAGGCCCGGGGCGTGACCGAACTCTTCACGATGGGCACCGACACGCGAGACGTCGTCGCCTACCTCGAGAAGTGGTGGGCTCTGCGGGGCGAAGAGTCGTGACGCAGACGGCGGCGCTGGCCCGAGCGGCGCTCGAAGGTGAAGTGCGCGCCGGAGCGCGCATCATCCGGTGGCTCGACGATCGCGACGAAGGCGGTGTCGAGGCACTCGAGATCCTCTATCCGAAGACCGGGCGGGCCTTCGTCATCGGGATTACGGGCCCACCCGGTGCCGGCAAGTCGACGCTGGTTTCGAGATTGATCGGTGCGTTGCGCAAGCGTGAGCTTCGCGTCGGCGTACTGGCGATCGACCCCACGAGCCCGTTCTCGGGAGGCGCGATTCTCGGCGACCGCGTGCGCATGCAGGAGCACGCGACCGACGAGGGGGTCTTCATCCGTTCGATGGCGACGCGAGGGCAGCTCGGCGGGTTGAGTCGCAGCACCTTCGAGGCCACCGCCGTGCTCGATGCGATGGGTTTCGACGTCGTCCTGGTCGAGACCGTGGGCGTCGGTCAGGATGAGCTCGACGTCGTCGAACTCGCCCACACTACCGTGGTGGTGAGCGTGCCGGGGCTCGGCGATGGCATCCAGGCGATGAAGGCGGGCATCCTCGAGGTCGCCGACGTGCACGTGATCAACAAGGGAGACCTTCCCGGCGCCGACGAGCTCGAGCGGCAGCTGCACGTCAACCTCGAAACTTCTGAGCGGGATGACGAGGCGTGGAAGCCGCCGCTGGTCCGCGCGGTGGCGGAGAAGGGGGAGGGCGTCGAAGAGCTCGTCGACGCCTGCTTCGCACACCGCGAGCATCTGAAGACCAGCCGCGAAGACGCACTCGTCGCCGAGCGCAGGGCCGAGCACTTCTTCGCGGCGATCCTGCGCGATATGGCGAGTGAACGTCTACTCACATTCGCCGCCGAGGACCCGGATGGCGCGCGGCTGCTCGAAGAGGTGCGCGCGGGAAAGCGCGACCCCTACAGCGCGGCCAAGGTACTGCTCGATGCCTTCGAGACCCTCGCGGGTCGGGCCCGCTGAAAGCCCAGGAGCAACCATGAGCGATGCGACGAGTTTCGATCCCCTGAGTCTCGACATCGAAGACATCCTCGCGGAAGCCCGCGCGATTGCGGGCAGCGATGACTTCGGCGACGAGTCGTTTCGCGAACCCTTCCAACGCCTTGTCGAATCCCTCGATCGCGAAGCCGAACTCAACGCCGTGGGCCGGGGCATGCAGCACGCGCGGATGGTCGGCCTGTTGGTGAATCGACTGCGAACCGAGGCCTGGATCGCGTGCCATCCCGAAATCCTCGAAGAACGCATCGCCGAGCCGATCGTGATCGTCGGCCTGCCGCGCACCGGCACGACCATGCTCCAGCGGATGATCGCCTCCGACCCCGAGAACCACTTCCTCTACTGGTGGGAGACGCGCCTCCCCGCGCCGCTCTCGCCCCCCGAAGAACCGCCGGACCCCGAGAAGCGCGACCCCCGCATCGACGATGCGGAGGCCGAAGTGGCGGCGATGCTCGAGAACGCCCCCGACCTGATGGCGATTCATCCCCTCGAAGCCGAGGGCCCCGACGAAGAAGCCATGCTGCTCGAACACTCCTTCCTCTCCACGAACCCCGAGGCCTTCGTCAACGTGCCCTCGTTCATGGCCTGGGCGGACGAGCAGGATCAGCGTTCCTCCTACCTCTACCTCGAGCGGCTGCTCAAGTTCCTGCAGTGGCAGAAGAAGCGGCGCGGCGAAGCGGCGAGCCGGTGGGTATTGAAGGCACCGCACCACCTGGGCTTCATGCATCTCCTGTTCGACGTCTTCCCCGATGCCCGGGTCGTACAGACCCACCGCGATCCGATGCAGACGATCCCGTCGCTTGCGAGCTTCATCCAGACGATTCGCGCGATGGGGAGCGACAACGCCGACCCCAGGGTCACCGGACGTCAGTGGAGCGATCGCATGAGCCGAGCGATGAGGCGCTGCATCGAAGTGAGGAAGGAACACGAAGATCGGTTCTTCGACGTCTTCTTCACCGACGTGCTCGACGATCCGATCGACGTGATCCGCCGCATCTACGCCTTCGCGGGTTGGGAACTCACCGAAGAGGCCGTCGAATCGATGAGGCAGTGGGCGGTCGACAACGCGCGGGACAAGCGCGAGGCCCACAGCTACACCCTCGAGGAGTTCGGTCTCGACGAAGAAGGGATCCGACGGGATTTCGCGGAGTACCGGAAGCGATTCGTTCCGGACGCCTAGGGGCCGCTGGGCCGCCGGGGATCGATCAGGCCGCATGCGGCATCGACCTCGTCGGTGAGCTGGTTCAGTACGCGATCGAGTTCCGCCCGCGCATCGTCCTCTTCCTCGGGTGTCGCTTCGGTCGAGACCTCGATCGGCGGCCCGAAGCGGCAGACCACCCGCGCGAAGGGCCACGGAAGCAGGGTGCCATCCCAACTCCCGAACTGGATGCACGGCTGAGCACTCATCGCCAGCGGCGTGATCGGCTTCCCGGTGCGGCGCGCGAGGCTCACCATGCCGTGCTTCGAGACGCGCGGCGGGCCGAGTGGCCCATCGGTCTGGATCGAGATCGTCGTCCCCTCCTCGACCATGCGCACGACCGCGCGCAACGCGGCAGCGCCACCGCGCGTGCTCGAACCCCGCGGCGGCATGGTGTAGCCGAGCGCGAGCAGGAGACCCGTGATCAGGTCGCCGTCGCGACTCCGGCTCACCGGCACGCTGTAGCCGCGATCGCGAAACAGGTAGGCGGCGATCAGCGCGTTGCGATGCCAGAACGCACCGAGGTGGGGGCCCTCGCGCGTGGTGAACGGATCCGGGCCCTCGTAGACCACGCGCCAGGTCCGTCCGATCCCCCGCAACAGGATGGCGACCAACCGACTCGCGAGGGTCGCACCCGTCTTCGAAGCGAGGAACTTCTTGAGCGAGCGGCGACGCGCCACGGCCAAACCCTCTACACCCGCAGCGATCAACCCACGACGTTCACGAGCCGCCCGGGAACCACGACGACCTTCTTCGGATCGCGTCCGTCGAGATGCTTCTGGACCTTCTCCGAAGCGAGGGCGAGAGTTTCGATGCTCTCCTTCGAGGCGTCGGCGGGGACTTCGATCTCGTCGCGCTTCTTGCCGTTCACCTGCAAGACCAGGCTGATCGTGTCTTCGGTGAGCAGGGCTTCGTCGGCTTCGGGCCAGGGTTCGTAGGCGAGAGTGTTCTCGTGACCGAGTTCGCGCCACAACTCTTCGCTGATGTGCGGGGCCATCGGGGAGAGCAGGAGCACCAGCGCTTCGATCGATGCGCGTGACGGCGGCGTGTCGCCGCCGAGATCGCGCACCATCACCATTAGCTTCGAGATCGCGGTGTTGAAGCGCATCTCGTCGATGTCTTCGGTGACGCCAGCGATCGTCTTGGCGACCAGACGCTGCTCTTCTTCGCTCCCCTGGCCAAGCGCGAGCTCGCGAATCGTGTCGTCGGCGTCGCGGTTGTCGTCCATCACGAGGCGCCAGGTGCGCTGCAGGAAGCGGTAGATCCCCATGATGCCGTCGGTCGACCAGGGGGCGGCCTTGTCGAGAGGTCCGATGAACATTTCGTAGAGCCTCATCGAGTCGGCGCCGAATTGTTCGATCACTTCATCCGGGCTGATCACGTTGCCGCGGCTCTTGGACATCTTCTCGACGACGAGTTCGAGTTCGAGGTCTTCGTGTTCGGGGTGTCGCGCGCTGCCGTCGCCGGGGAAGACGACGTCCTTGAGGGGCACCCAACGCGTCTTGAGTTCGCGTCCGTCGGAAGCGGCGGTCACGCGTTCGCCGTCCACCACGGCATCCTTCGCGGCGAAGATCTCGGCGTCGATGTCGGGATCATCGCTCGGGTTGTCGTCGTAGTAGCGATAGCTGTTGCCCAGGATCATCCCCTGGTTCACCAGCTTGTGGAACGGCTCCTTGGTGTGCACGAGACCCAGGTCGTAGAAGACCTTGTGCCAGAAGCGCGAATACAGCAGATGCAGCACCGCGTGCTCGGCGCCGCCGATGTAGAGATCGACGGGCATCCAGTACTTCGCGGCCTCTTTCGACCAGGCTTCGTTCTCGTTCTTCGGATCGAGGAAGCGCAGGAAGTACCAACAGCTCCCCGCCCACTGCGGCATGGTGTTGGGGTCGCGGCTCACCTTCTCGCCCGTCGCCGGGTCGGTGGTTTCGATCCAGTCGGGTACCCGGGCCAGCGGCGATTGGAAATCGCTGCCCGAAGGCTTGTAGTCGTCGAGCTCGGGCAGTGTCACGGGCAACGAGTCTTCGGGGACCAGGGCGATCTCACCGTTCTCGCGATGCACGACGGGAAAGGGCTCACCCCAGTAGCGCTGCCGACTGAAGAGCCAGTCGCGCAGCTTGTAGGTGATGGTCGCCTTGCCGATCTCCTTCTCCTCGAGCCATTCGTTCATGCGCGTCTTGGCTTCGCGAGTATCCAGCCCGTCCAGGAAGTCGGAATTCACCGCCGTGCCCGCGCCGGTGAAGGCCGCCTCTTCGAGGTTGCCGCCGGCCACCACCTCGACGATCGGGAGGTCGAAGGTCTTCGCGAATTCGTAGTCGCGCTCGTCGTGCCCCGGCACCGCCATGATCGCGCCCGTGCCATAGCCGGCGAGCACGTAGTCGGCGATCCAGATCGGGATCTGTTGGCCGTTCACCGGGTTGGTCGCGATTGCGCCGGTGAAGACACCCGTCTTCTCATGGGTGTCGGCCATGCGGGCGCGCTCGCTCTTGCGCGCGCTGGCTGCGGCGTAGGCGTCGGCGGCTTCGCGCTGCTCCGTGGTCGTGATCTCACCCACCAGCTCGTGCTCGGGGGCGAGCACCATGTAGGTCGCGCCGAAGAGGGTGTCGGGGCGCGTGGTGAAGACTTCGATCTCGCGCTCGGAGTCATCCGCCAACGGGAAGCGAACCTGCGCCCCTTCCGATCGCCCGATCCAATCGCGCTGCATCTTCTTGATCGGCTCGGGCCAATCGAGATCGTCGAGATCTTCGAGCAGGCGGTCCGCATATGCGGTGATGCGCAGCATCCACTGGCGCATCGGCACACGCTCGACGGGGTGGCTGCCGATCTCGCTCTTGCCGTCGATCACCTCTTCGTTCGCGAGCACCGTGCCCAGGGCCGGGCACCAGTTCACGGGCACTTCAGCGAGGTAGGCGAGGCCCCGCTCGTAGAGCTTGCAGAAGATCCACTGGGTCCAACGTACGTAGTCGGGGGAGGTGGTGTCGATCTCGCGCGACCAGTCGTAGCTGAACCCCAGCGAGCGGATCTGCCGCCGGAAGTTGTCGACGTTGTTCTTCGTGGTGATGCGCGGATGCGTGCCCGTCTTGATCGCGTACTGCTCGGCGGGCAGGCCGAAGGCGTCCCAACCCATCGGGTGCAGCACGTTGAAACCGCGCATGCGCTTGTAGCGCGAGACGATGTCGGTCGCGGTGTAACCCTCGGGATGACCGACGTGCAGCCCGTCCCCCGATGGATAGGGGAACATGTCGAGGGCGTAGTACTTGGGCTTCGAATGATCGACTTCCGCGCGAAAGGTCTCGTTTTCGAGCCAATACGCCTGCCAACGTGCTTCGATCCTGCCGTGGTCGTAGGCCATGGGCCGGGGAGAGTGCCGAAACTTCTATCCATGCTCAATGGGCCAACCCCAAGCTAGACTCGCAAGCGATGGATCAACCGAGCGAAGCCGCCCGCGGTCGTTCCGAAGTCATCGTCATTTCCGATGGCACGGGCGACACCGCCACCGCCGCCGTGAAGGCGGTGATGCTGCAGTTCCAGGCCGATTGGAAGCTGCGCGTCTTCGGCGGCATCCGGCACGAATCAGAAGTGCGACGCGCTATCGACCAAGCCGCTGGCGCGAACGCCCTCGTGGTCTTCAGCCTGGTGGACAAGCGCGTTGCGGGGGCACTGCTGCGGGAAGCGGGTGCGCGCGGGGTACCGACCGTCGATCTGCTCGGCTCGCTGATCTCGAAGGTCGCCCAGCATCTCCACGCCGAGCCACGCCATCAGCCGGGGCTGCTCCACGCCTTTTCGGACGAGTACTTCGAGCGCATCGACGCCGTCGAGTTCGCCGTGCGTCACGACGACGGCGCCAACCTCGAGACCCTCTTCGAGGCCGACATCGTGCTCGTCGGTGTCTCGCGTACATCGAAGACACCGCTCTCGATGTACCTGGCCCAGCGTGGCTACAAGACGGGCAACGTGCCCCTGGTGCCGAGTGTCGAGCCCTCGAAGGCGCTCACCGAGCTCGACCCGCGCAAGGTCTACGGCCTCGTGGTCGACCACGCGACCCTGCTCACGCTGCGCATCAACCGCTTGAAGGAGCTGCGCGCGTCACCCCACAGCTCCTACACCGACTCCGATTCGGTGGAACTCGAGCTACGCCGCGCGCGCAAGCTCTTCCGCCAACAACGCTGGCGCACGATCGACATCACGGGCCGCGCGGTCGAGGAAACCGCAGCGCGGATCCTCGACCTCTATCAAGCCGCGCTCGGTTGAACTGCTCGGCTCAGGGCTGGACCGCTGGGCTCAGGGCTGACCGCGCGGCTCAGTCGTCGCGCAGACCCTTCTTGCGCTCGATTTCCTTCTGGCGCTGGATCGCCTCGCGCTGTTCGTCGGTGAGCAGCGCCGTCGCGACCTTCGGCCGCGCGATCGAGTAGAAGGCCGGCACCACCGTCAGGGCGCCGAACATGTTGATCACCATCAGGATCGAGAGCAGCTGCGCCATGTCGGCCTGGAAGCGCAGGTTCGAGAACGACCAGAGGACGATGCCGCCCACGATCGTGGTCGCCGTGAACGAGACCGCCATCCCGGTGGTGCGAACCGCGCGTCGCACCGCTTCGTCGATGTCGGCGGTGTCGACCACCTCATGACGAATGCGGTCGACGATGTAGATCGCGTAGTCGACGCCGATCCCCACCCCCACCGACTGCACGGGCAGGGTATTGATGTTGAGTCCCATGCCGCGCACGGCCATGTAGGCGAGGGAGAGCATCGTCGCCGTCACGATCTGCAACAGGATGATCGCGCCACTCGGGATCGACTTGTACGTCGTCGAATGGAGCACGAAGATGACGACGAAGATCAGGATGATGTTTGCCACGTGGCTGCGCTCGACTTCGTCGTTCACCGCAGCGAGGATGCCCATGATGCCGCCCGCCATCACGAACTGGACGCCGCGCGTCCACGAGTTGGTGGCCTGGTAGGCGGGAACCGACTCGACGGCCTTCAGGTCTTCGACGATCAGGTTCGTGGTGCGCATGGACACGGCCCGAATGCCGAGATCCTCGTCTTCCCACCAATAGTCGACGTCGGCGAGTTCCCAATCGGCGAGGTCGTCGGGCCAGGCGAAGTACTCGTCCTCGTCGGCGTCGAAGAGCGCGTTGTCGTAATCCTCGATCGCGCCTTCGCGGAACTCGTCCATCCACTCGGGCAAAGCCTCGACGGTCGTGAACTCGTTCACGGGAACGTGCTCGTAACTGCCGTCTTCCTGGCGGATCTGCACGGTCATCGTGTGATGCCGCGGCGGAAGCAGGGGCCCGAGCATGTAGAACCAGGTGTCCGTGAGTTTTTCGGGGTGGAACGTCCCGGCCCCATCGGGCGCCTTGTCCATGTCGAGGCGAATGATGACCTCGCCGAGCGGATTGCGTCTGATGAACTCGTCGGCGGCGTTGATGGCGCGGATGATCGTTTCGCCCTTGTGGTCGCGGTAGAAGAAATTGATGACCGCGTCCTTGCCGTCATCCGTGATGAAGGGCTTGAGGGCGCCAGGAGCACCGTTGGTGCGCAGCTGGAAGATCTGCTGTCGAATGGTGGCCTGGTCGTCCGCGACGAACTCCCACTTGGGATCTCCGTAGTGGTTGATGCGCCAGCTTCCGCGCAGGATCGGCACGATCGAAAGGCTCGCACCGAGATCGGTGTACTTCCCCATCCAACGCTCGAACTCTTCGACGCGCAACACGGGCTTCGCGTCTTCGGCCGCCTTGGGGGTATCGCCCTCGAGATAGACCTGAATGGTGTCGACGCCGCCGAAGCGCTCGGCGATCTGCGCGGTGGCGACGTTCCATTCGTGATCTGGGAACAACAATGGTGTGCCGGGTGACGCTTCGCCGATCAGCGAGTGCATCAACGTGATATAGGTCGAGACGGACAACAGGAAGACCGTCCAGGCCGCGATTGCCCACTTGTACTTGGCATGGGTGGTGATGAAGCCCAGGAAGCGCGTGAAGCGAACCATCGGTGCCGGCAGGAAGTGCTCGTGGTCTTCGGGCGCCGGGAGATAACAGATCAGGATCGGGTGCAGGATCTCGACCGTGATGATGATGCACAGCACCCAGAACGCGCCGAACTTGCCGAGATCCTGCATCTGCGGGATCGAGGTGAGCAGGATCACCAGCAGGCCGCAGACGTCGGTGATGATGCCGAGTGTGCCAGGCACGATCAGCTCGCTCATCGCGACGGTGGCGGCCTCGACCTTTGCCTTCTCCGCATCGCCGTCGTAGGCCGGGAGCAGGATCTCGTAATCCTCGAAGAAGCGTTCGGCCATCTGCACCGTATGCGAGATGGCGCGCGCCGTGATGATCGAGGGAATCACGAGGATGAGCGGGTCGAAGACGATCCCCACCCAGCCGGTAAAACCGAGCCCCCAGATCGCCGTCGCGATTGCGGCCACGAAGGGAATGAACACGCCGTGCCAGCGGCGGAAGTAGGCCCACAACAGCGCGAAGATCGCCAGGATCGTGAGCACCAGGAAGAGCACGATCTCGAAGGCGTGCTTGAGGATCCAACCCACCAGGATGGGCACGCCCGAGACGTAGACCTTGTGGTTTTCGTCCTCGACGTCGGCCTTGATCTTCTGCACCCAGTCGAATACCGACATCACCGTCGCGCGACCGGTCAGACGCTCGGTGACGAAGCCCGCCATGATGAGCGCGCCCTTCTGGTCGTGGGAAACCAGGCGGCCGTAGATGTAGGGCGGGTTCTGGCGGACGAGGGCGCCGAGGGCGTCGGCCTCTTCCTGCGTCTTGGGCAGCTTCTCCATCAAGACGCTGGTCTCGATGTCGCCCGAAGCTTCGACCTGGATCACGCGCGTATTGTTCGCCGTGACCGAAGAGAGCTGATAGTGGTTGACGGGGTAGGGGGGGTAGAGCTCGTCGAGGCGCTTGTTGATCTCCTCGTAGTCGAGCCCCTGTTCGTCGAGGATTTCACGCATCTCGTCGCGCGCGTCGGTCTGGCTGTCGTAGCCCTTCCCGTCGAGGGTCTGCGTGATGTAGTGGATCTTCTCGATCGTCTCGGGGTTGAAGATGGTGCCCTCTTCGACCTCGAGGGCGATTGCGACCATCGACGAACCACCGAAGATCGTCGAGAACTTGTCCTGGGCGCGGATGTAGGGGTGATCGGGCCACTGCGAGCGCGCGATGGTGTCGATCTTCACGGCGGGGCCGGGCAGCGGCATGCCCATCGAGATCATCGCCGAGTTGAGGATCGGGTAGAAGAAGAAGCCGGTGGAGATGATGAGGAAGAGGGAGATGATGCCGCGACGCCGCACCACGAGACGCGCAAAGCGGAGGGTCAGCGATTCCTGGGAGGCTTGGGCGGCCATGTCTTCCTTTCTTCTTCTCTTCTACCTGCTGCTGCCTTCTTCCACCGCGAGTACCGCGACCCAGCATGCCCGTGTCGCGCAGAACGCACGACCGCAGAGGACATCGGCCCCATGCCCGCGGACGGTTGCCGCAAGTCGTGACCCGGGCCTTCGTACGAGCACCGGGTCGTGGGCTCGATCAGAGGGGGTGCTGACGGGGGCGCAGCCGTAGCGAGGACAAGTGCTCGAGCGGCCAACGGTATTTGTTTGGCCGGGCGTGGGTCAAGCGGAGCCGCTTGTTTTTTTGCCTCGCGGGGGCGTACGCGAGGGGTGACGGAAAGTCACCCGATGCGTCGCACTTACCCGGGTTCTCGGTCCGATTCTTCGTCGGATTCGCCGCAGTGTGCGAGAAAGAGTCGTGGTGAAACGACCGCCGCACCGTGATGGCGTGCGCGGTTGCCGAGTTTTCGATCGCCCGAGACGACCGCGACCGAGTGCAGCTGTCGATCTACAGCGGCGGAGTCGAACTGCGCGGGGTTCGTGATCTGCTTGACCCGTCGAACGATCCAGTCGTCAGCGGAAGGGGCGAAGCAGACGTGAAGCTCGCGTTCGTGTTCAACCGCTTCGTCCTTGCCGTGGGCCGCCTCGTCTACGCGCGTCGTGTTCTCGCGAGGGCCATCGAACACGATCCAGAGTGCACGGTGGGGATGCGCGAAGCGCCGGGCGACTTCGACCAGCCGCTCGCGCATCTCGCTCGACCAGAATCGCTGGCCTGAACCCCCGGACGTGGCGCTCTCGGCCGGGGCTCGAAACGGGGCGCAGTGGAGCAGGTTGTAACCGTCTGCGAGCCACAGGTCGGCGCTTGGGAGTCGTTCATCATCTTTCTCTGGTGTGCGCACCCGCCAGCCCGCCTTCGAGGGACGGACCACGGTAGAGGGTGGCCTCGACGGGGTCGACCGCGGACGGCGGCTGGGCCGGATCCGCGCTGGCCGGCAGCGCTTGCGCCAGCCAGGCCCAGGCGAGGCCGAAGGCCACGAAGGCCGACATCACACCGAGGGCCTGAACGGCCCCCTCCGTGGCCGCGCGAATCGCGGTGACGGCATCCCATTCGACTCCGTTGCCATCGCCAACCGATGTTCGGGTGTTCGAACCGGCGGGGGCGGCCAGGGGGTGGGGCCGCCGTGCCGCCGGTCGCTGGGGGGCATGGTGCGGGGGGAGGCTGCGACGACTCGCGGGACTCGGGAGATGGGGGCGAGGCTGGATGTCTGAGGGGAGTCGACGCATCTGGATTCCTCTTCTGTCCTCTTCTGTCCTCTTCTGGTTGACGACTCTTGTTCTGGTTGACGACTCTTGGTTCGTGTATGAACTCGAGCTTCGCGGCGGCGTGTGACACAACCGGTCACACACGCGAAAACGCCGCGAAGAAATCTCCCCCGCTCTTCAACCCCTCGAATCGCCAAGCGAAACTCCCTCCCATGGCCTCCTCCCGCCTCGAACGCGACACCGTCGCCCTGGCGCTGATCCAGATGCGCTGCGGAGACGACCGCGAGGAAAACCTGGCCAGGGCCTGCGATCGCATCGAGGCGGCCGCGCGCGATGGCGCCGAGGTGGTGGCCCTGCAGGAGCTGTTTCGCTCTCCCTATCCGGGCCAGGGCGAAGAGGCCTCGCGCTTCGACTGGGCAGAACCGATCCCCGGGCCCACCACCGAAACAGTCTCGAAGCTCGCGGCCGCGCGCGGCATCGCGATCGTCGCTTCGCTCTTCGAGGCCCGCGCCCCCGGTGTGCATCACAACACCGCCGTCGTATTCGACGCCGACGGCTCGCAGGCCGGCCTCTACCGAAAGGCCCACATCCCGGACGACCCGCTCTATCAGGAGAAGTACTACTTCGCGCCCGGCGATACGGACTTCCACGCGGTGCCCACGCGCTTCGGCACGCTCGGCCCCCTCGTTTGTTGGGATCAGTGGTTCCCCGAAGCCGCGCGTCTGTCTGCGCTCGCCGGCGCACAGCTGCTCGTCTATCCCACCGCGATCGGTTGGCAGTTCGATGAAGGCCCCGAGGAAGACGCGGCCCAACACGACGCCTGGGAAACCGTGCAGCGCGCCCACGCCATCGCGAACGGCGTGTTCGTCGCTGCGGTCAATCGCGTGGGGCGTGAGGGCGAGATCCGCTTCTGGGGACAATCCTTCGTCGCCGACCCCTTCGGAAGGGTCATCGCGCGCGCCTCGGCCGAGGAAGAAGAAACCCTGCTCGTCGAATGCGACCTTCGGCTGATCGAAAAGACGCGACGCGAATGGCCCTTCCTGCGCGACCGCCGCATCGACGCCTACGGCGAGCTCACGCGCCGCATGCGCGACGACTGAGCGCGCGGTTTCCCGATGAGCGCGCACGCCCGCCGTTGGCCCGCAGAGTGGGAGGAACACGCGGCGACCTGGCTGTCCTGGCCCCACAACGAAGAGACCTGGCCCGGTCGGCTCGCCGAAGCCGAGGCGGCCTTCGTCGAAATCGTTCGCGCCCTCGTGCCGCACGAACACGTCCACATCAACGTGTGCGACGCGCCGATGAACCAACGAGTGCGCGAGCGCTTGAATGCGGGCGGGGTCGATCCCGAACAGAACGTGACCGTGCACGAGATCCCCACCGACGATGCGTGGGTGCGCGATCACGGTGCGATCTTCGTCGAACGCGATTCACAGCCGCTGGCCCTCGACTTCCGCTTCGACGCATGGGGGGGCAAGTACCCACCGTGGGATCGCGACGACGCCGTGGCGTCGGCGATGGCGAAAGCCGTCGGGACCGAGAGCGAGCGTATCGACTTCGTCCTCGAAGGAGGGTCGATCGAAGGCAACGGCGCGGGCGGGTTGCTCGCGACCGAGAGCTGCCTGCTCAACCCGAATCGCAGCCGTGAAGACGCGATTCCGCGCACGCGCGACGCGGTCGAGCGCGTACTCCGCGATGCCCTCGGAAGCGACCACTTCATCTGGCTCGCCGGTGGCATCGAGGGCGATGACACCGACGGTCACATCGACGACGTCGCACGCTTCGTCGCCGAAGACCGCATCGTCTGTGTACGCGAAGACGACACGGGCGATGTCAACGCGGTGGCGCTCGCCGAGAACTGGTCGCGACTACAACGAGCTCGCGACCCGCGTGGCCAGCCCTACGATCTCGTTTCGCTCCCCATGCCCCCGCCGATCGAACACGACGGTGATCGCCTCCCTGCGAGCTACGCGAACTTCTATCTCGCCAACGGCGTGGCTCTCGTACCCGTGTTCGATCTTCCCACCGACTCGCGAGCGTTGTCGATCCTGGCCGACTGCCTGCCGAGCCGAGAGATCGTGCCGATCGGTGCTCGCGGGTTGGTTCTGGGCCTCGGCGCGGTCCATTGCCTCACGCAGCAGGTGCCCGCGTAGCGCGTGGTACGGGCCCGAACGCAATCGAATCGGTGGATACGCTGCATGCTGGCAACTCGCGCCGGAGTCCCCACCCCCCCGCGAATCGTGTAAGCTCGCGCCCCGTCGGACGTCGCCGGACCCCCCGGTTTCCCGTTGGCGCGCAGCCTGCTCGCCGCACGGTCCCACCACCGGCCCCGCGGCTATTCGCATGGCTGCAGGCGCTCTCGCCTGCAGCTGGGCTCCACCGGAGCGCGGTCGCGATCCCGACACCCGCGGTCACCGGACCGCAGAATCAACACAGCCAGCAAACAGAAACAGCCAGATATTGGAGATCGCGTGATCGAAGTCTCCCGACACGACATCGTCATCGTTGGCGCGGGGGCGGCCGGGTTGCGAGCCGCCATCGAGGCCGCCGAAGCCGACCCGAATGCCTCCATCGGCCTGGTTTCGAAGGTCTATCCGATGCGCAGCCACACGGTTTCCGCCGAGGGCGGTGCCGCGGCGGTGGCGCGCGACGACGACAATCTCGAAATGCACGGCTTCGACACGGTCAAGGGTTCCGACTTCCTCGGCGACCAGAACGTGATCGAGTACTTCGTCGAAGAGGCCCCCAAGGAACTCGCCCTGCTCGAGAACTGGGGCTGCCCCTGGAGCCGCAACGAAGACGGCACGGTGGCGACGCGCGCCTTCGGCGGCATGACGGTGAAGCGCACGTGGTACGCGGCCGACAAGGTCGGCTTCCACATGCTCCACAGCCTGTTCCAGCACTCGATGCGTTTCGACAACATCGTGCGCTACGACGAGTACTTCGTCACCAAGCTGCTGATCGAGGATGGCCGCGCCTGCGGTGTGGTTTCCCTCGACATCCGCACCGGCGAGATGCAGGCGATCCTGGGTCGCGCGGTGGTGATCGCGAGCGGTGGCGCGGGCAAGGTCTTCCCCTTCACCACCAACGGCATGATCAAGACGGGCGACGGCATGTCCCTCGCCTATCGCGCCGGTGTTGCGCTGAAGGACATGGAGTTCGTGCAATACCACCCGACGGGGCTACCCGGCACGGGCATCCTGATCACCGAGGCGACGCGCGGTGAGGGCGGCTACCTGCGCAACAGCGAAGGCACCCGCTTTCTCATCGAGTACGACTACGGCGTCGGCACCAAGGCCGAGCTCGGGCCGCGCGACATGATCTCGCGCGCGATCATCCAGGAGTTCGAAGCCGGTCGCGGTGTTCCGGATCGCCACGGCGAGCACGCGAACCTCGACCTCACCCACCTCGGTGAAGAGAAGATCATGTCGCGGCTGCCCTTCGTGCGGGAACTGGCCAAGACCTATGTGGGCGTCGACCCGGTCTACGAGCCGATCCCGATTCGCCCGGTGGTTCACTACATGATGGGCGGCATCGACACCGACGTCGAAGCGGCGACCAACATCCCCGGCCTCTACGCAGCGGGCGAGGTCGCGTGCGCGTCGCTCAACGGCGCCAACCGCCTCGGTTCGAACTCCCTGACCGAGTGCCTCGTGTTCGGTGCTTCCGCCGGCCGCAACGCGCTGCAGTTTTCGAAGGATTCGGGCGACGCGAACGAAGGCCAGCTCACCGCCCAGGCCGAAGAAGAAGCGGCGCGCATCGATGCGTACCGCGGCAGCCAGAACGGCGAAGAGCGCATCAGCGCCGTGCGCCGCGATCTCAACAAGGCGATGGAAGAGGGCTGCGGCGTCTACCGCAAGCAGGACACGATGCAGAAGTGCGTCGAGCAGGTGGACACGATCAAGCAGCGTGCCCAGCAGCTCAAGCTCGAGGATTCGAGCAAGGTGTTCAACACCGAGGTGATCTCGGCCCTCGAGCTCATCGCCATGGTCGATGTCGCCGAGGCCCTCGTGAACTCGGCGGTGTTGCGCAAGGAATCGCGCGGCGCCCACACCTGCCGCGATTACCCCCAGCGCGACGACCAGAACTTCCTCCACCACTCGATCGCCTACTACCAACCCGGAGCCCGCCCGCGGATCGACAAGAAGGAAGTCGCCCTGGGCCATTGGGAACCCGAGGAGCGCAAGTACTAGATGAGTGCAGCACCCGTGCAGGAACAGAAGATGAAGACCATCGTCATCACCCGCTTCGATCCCGACAAGGACGACGGGCGAAGGACGGAAGAGTTCACCATTCCGGTCGACGACGACTGGAAGGTGCTCGACGCCATCAACTACATCAAAGACGAGATCGATCCCTCCGTCTCCCACCGCTGGTCGTGCCGCATGGCCGTGTGCGGGAGCTGCGGGATGATGGTCAACGGCGAGCCCACACTCACCTGCAAGACAGCGCTCAAGGATTTCCCCGATCGCGTCGTCGTCGAGCCGCTCGCGAACTTCCCGGTGGTGCGCGACCTGGTCGTCGACCTCGACGGCTTCATGGACAAGTTCAAGAGCGTGAAGCCCTGGATCGTGCGCGCCAAGGAAGAAGCGGCGAGCGAAGACTTCAACGAGAAGGGCACCTACTCGCAGAGCCCCGAGCAGCTCGCGACCTTCAAGCAGTTCAGCATGTGCATCAACTGCATGCTCTGCTACTCGGCCTGCCCGGTGGTGGCGAACGAACCCGAGTTCCTCGGGCCCGCCGCGATTGCGCTCGGGCACCGCTACAACCTCGACAGCCGCGACGAAGGCAACGAAGAGCGCAACGAGATATTCCGCGGCGAAGGCACCGCGTTCTCCTGTTCGTTCGCCAACGAGTGCAGCGAGGTCTGCCCCAAGAGCGTCGACCCGGCGGCGGCCGTCAACCAGGCGAAGTTCGGGGCCGTGATCGATTGGGCCAAGGGTTTCGTCGTCCCGCGAGGAGGAAAATAGACATGGGCGCAGCACATCCCGACGCCATGCATCCGCCGAAGCCGGGGCGCACCCGGACGGCCCCCCCCGAAATGCCCAGCAGCTGGTGGGGCGCGAAGCGCATTCGCAACTACCTGCTCTTCGACGCCACGGGCATCGTCTACTTCCTGGTCGGCTTCCTCGCGATCGAGTTGATCTGGGCGCTGGGTGACGGGCCGGAGCGCTGGGCCGAGAAGTTGGCGACGCTCTCGCACCCGCTCTACATCGCCTTCCACGCGTTGGCGCTCGCGAGTGTGATCTTCGTGGCTGTGCGCTTCTTCAGCTTGTTCCCGAAGGCGCAACCGCGCGACACGGGGCTCCCGATGCCGCCGCTGCCGGTCATCCACGCGATGCTCTATGTGATCTGGATCGGGTTGACCGTCGTGCTGGCCGCCATTCTCGCCGGGGGGATTTTCTGATGAAGACCTTTCTCTTGAAGATCGAACCCGTGATCTGGCTGCTCTTCGGCCAGGGGATCATGATCGGCACGATGCTGCTGACGGGCTGGATCCTCGTGGTCGGCCTGCTGCTCCCGATGGGCATCGTCGACGCCGAAGCGCTGAGCTACGAGCGCGCCCACATGCTGGGCTCGAACATCATCGGCAAGCTCGTGCTGGCCGCCCTGCTCGTGCTTCCGCTCTGGAAGGGCGCCCACCACGTACGCTCGATCAGCGTCGACCTCGGTGGCGGCGATCGCGACGCACTCGTCGGTGGCATCGTCTACCTGATCGCTCTGGTCGGCTCGATTCTCGGCATCATCGCGGTGGTGCGGCTCTAGGGCACGGCGGCCGGCCGGTGCATCGACCGTCCCGCTTACGCTCGACAGTTCAGTGGGTCGGTCTCATCGCGGGGCCCGCGCTGGCGTTGTTCGCCTACGCGGTCCTTCCGCACGACTATGTCGACGCGGAGGGCACGACGGCCATCTTGACCACGGGCGGGAGAGCCACGCTCGCCGTGATGGCCTGGATGGCCGTGTGGTGGCTGACCGAAGCCATCGACATCTCCGCGACTGCGCTGCTGCCTCTGGCCGCATTTCCCTTGCTGGGCATAGCGGACATGACGACCGCCGCAGCGCCGTACGCGCACGAGCTCATCTTCCTCTTCATGGGGGGTTTCCTGCTTGCCCTCAGCATGCAGCGCTGGGGCCTCGATAGACGCATCGCGCTCATCACGCTTCGACTCGTTGGAACCAGGCCCGTCAACATGGTCGCAGGGTTCATGATTGCGACCGGGGTGCTGAGCGCGTTCGTCAGCAACACCGCTACCGCGGCGATGATGATGCCGATTGCGACGAGTGTGATCGGTCTCGTAACTGCGCGCGGGCCTGCGGAGCGTCCACCCGAAGCTCGCGACGAGGAAGCCAGTCGCAACTTCGCCCTGTGTCTGATGCTCGGCATCGCCTACGCGGCGTCGATCGGAGGAATCGCGACGATCATCGGGTCACCGCCCAACGCCATCCTCGTCGGTTTCATCGCCGATTCGATTGCCGAGCCGTATCGACAATCGATCTCGTTCGTGAAGTGGATGACGATCGGTGCGCCTCTTGCGGCGGTCTTCCTGCCGTTTGCGTGGTGGCTCCTGACGCGGGTGATCTTTCCGGTCGGCGGGCTCCGGATCGAGGGAGGGCCAGGCCTGCTCGACAGCCAGTTGCGCGCGCTCGGTGCCCCGAAGTCGGGCGAGTGGGTCACGTTGATCGTCTTCTGCTGTACCGCGCTGGCGTGGATGCTGGGGCCTTGGCTACGGAGTTTCGTCCCCGGTCTGTCCGATGCCGGGATTGCGATGTGCGGCGGCCTCGTGCTCTTCCTGATCCCCGTCGACGTGAAGGAGCGCGCCTTCGTGATGACGTGGAAAGCCGCGCGCGATCTGCCGTGGGGAATCCTCATCCTCTTCGGAGGTGGGCTCTCGCTCGCCGCGGCGGTCGCGGCGAATGGCGTCGCGGAGTTCCTCGGCTCGCTTGCGACGAATCTTTCGGGGCTGCCCGGGTTCGCCGCCGTGTTGCTCGTTTGCACGGGGATCATCTTCCTCACGGAACTCACGAGCAACACGGCGACGGTGGCGACGCTCGTGCCGGTCCTCGCGGCGCTGGCGCCCGGAATCGACCTTCATCCCTATCGATTGATCGTGCCCGCAGCGCTGGCGGCGAGCTGTGCGTTCATGATGCCAGTCGCGACGCCTCCGAACGCGATCGTATTCGGTACCGGTCACGTGACGATTCGACAGATGGCTCGGGCGGGGCTTTGGCTCAACGTCGCAGGCATCGTGTTGATCACACTGCTGTCCTACTCGATCATCGATACCTTCCTCGAGGCCTGACGGACCTACTCGCGACACGACGAAGCCGCGCTCGACCGAAGGCGTCGTTCAAGAGCTACCGGGGACAGGGCTTTCTCGTTTCAGGCCCCGGCGGCGCTCAGCGCGCGATCTCGTAGGGCGGAGTGAAGCGCTCGCTCAGGTCGATGTGCTCCACGACGCGGAAGTACTCGACGCTTTCGTACGGCGAGTAGCAGCCGTCCCAGCCCGCGACCGAGCGGATCTCGACGTCGACCGGTTCGCTGGTATCGGCGATGAAGACTTCATGCCCACCGTGGACGATCGAGGGGAGCGTGAGGTGCTCGTCGTCGACGTCGCGACCTTCGGGGCTCGAACCGAGGTACGGCGTACCCGTGCAGTCGGTGGATTCATAGTGGGGCCCGGTCAGATAGTCGTCGAACAGATCCCTGAATTCGCTGCGCGCCGCGCTCAGAACCAGCGGGAAGTCGCTATCGCTCTCGGATTCGAGCAGCACTTCGACGCGGCCGATGCCGCCGGTGCCGAGAACCTCACCGATCACCGTGCCATGTGCATCGACCAACACGAGCGACTGGCTCGGAGCTTCCTTCTCGAGTTCGGTGACACGCTTGTTCATCAAATAGATGTACTTGTACACGTTGTTCGACGAACTCGCGCCCATGGCCGCAACCAACAGGAACAACAGAAGGACCAACTGAACGCGACGTGACCGAATAGCAGTGTGAATCGAACTCATGAAATCACTCCGAATCTACGTGGGGGAAGTCTCAGTAACCCTTCCACCCTACGCTCCAGCACCGAAAAAGTAAATCGATTAACGGCGGCTTGATCGGCTCGCGACCCATCGGATCGCCGTGACACCGCCCAGTGCCAGGGCCGAGACGAGCAGTAGGGGAGAGGTTCCGGGAACGTCCGGTGCGCTTGCGGTATCCACGATCGACGTCACTGCGAGCGCCCCGCTGTTCTGCCGCACCCGATAGATCACGCCTCCCAGGCTCGCCACGTAGAGTTCGCCGTTCACGTCCTCGCCGAAGGCGACGGGGCGGGCGATGGCGCCGGCGGGGATGACTTCGTGCACGACGAAGTCGTCGTCTTCGCGCGTGATCGTGCGGATCGCCGAGTTGCAGAAGTCGCTGTAGAAGTACCGGCCCTGGAAGTCGGGCTCCTCGAGGCCGCGGTAGACGTGGCCCCCGGTGATCGAGCAATCGCCCGCCGCGTGAAGCTCGACGTGGATCGGGAACTCGTAGCCGTCGGAACATCCGAGCAGGTTGAAGGGGTTGTCGCCCTCGTAGCAGCGCCAACCGAAGTTCAGACCGGCGGGGCTCCTCGCGGGCACGAAGTTGATTTCTTCGATGACGTTCTGGCCTACGTCGGCGATCCAGAAGTCGCCCGTCTCGCGATCGAAACTCGTGCGCCACGGATTGCGCAGACCCGAGGCCCAGATCTCGTCGCAGCCCTCTCCGCCGGGGCCATCGTCGTAGGCGTTGTTGCGGGGGATTCCGTAGGCGGACTTGCCATCGGAGATGTCGCAGTCGGGCGGGTCGCCCCCTCCGTCGGCATCGATGCGGAGGATCTTGCCCAACAGCGAATGTGGATCCTGCGCGTCGTCGAACGGGTCGCCACCCCCGCCGCCATCACCCGACGCGATGTAGAGATAGCCGTCGGGGCCGAAGTGGATGTCTCCGCCGTTGTGATTGACGTTGGTCTGCTCGAACTCGAGGAGCACCACCTCGGAGGACGGATCGGCGCGGCTTGGATCTTCGCTCACGCTGAAGCGTGAAACGCGCGAACGGGCGCGGGAGCCGGGGACGCGCATCGTGTAATAGACGAAGAAGTGGCCTTTGAGCGCGTAGTAATCGGGAAAGGCCAACCCGAGGAGGCCCATCTCGTTGAACCCGAAGAACACGCGATCGCGAATATCGAGGAAGGAGGTGGGGCGCACGGTGCCGTCGGGTTCGACGATCCGGATCCGGCCCACCTGTTCGACCACGAAGAGACGCTCGTCGCCCGCGCTCTTGATCACCACCGGGCGCGCGAGTCCCGACGCGAACCTATCGAGTCGTGCAGCCGGAGGTGGGGGTGGTGGCTCCTCCGGCGGCGGCACACCGTTGCGCACCCCGACGACGTGCTGGGTGGCGCGCACGCCGTCCCCGAGCAGGTCGAGGTTGCCGTTCGTCGAATTCACCGCGACGTAGAACGTGACGTTCCCGTTCCAGGGCGGTGCGGTCCACCAGAACTGGAAGAAGAGAGGCCCGCCGGTGAACGGCCGGGGCATGCGGTGAACCAGTTCGTCGCCGGCGAGCACGAGGTCGGTGCCGAGGGGGAGGAGTTCTCCGCGGTGGTTGCTCGTCGAGATCGCGACGCCGGCCGTCGCTCCGGGGCCGCCCGAAACCGACACCGTGATCAGGCTCCGCGAGTTGGCATCCACGACGGCGGGGGCGATGACCGAAACGTTCGGAAGAGCGGGGCCGGGGGTGTGACAGCTGGTGCAGATCGCGCCGCGATTGATGTCGGGGTTGCCCGAGAACCCCTCGCGGCCGAACTGGCTCGCGAGCGCAGCGGTCGTCCAGGCCATGACGAGAACGCCTGCGACGAGGGAAAGGGGGATCCGCGAACTGCGCATGATGCACGGATGGAATCCGAACGACGCGCGCTTGTCGAACAGCACACGCGACACGCGAGGTTGTCGCTTCTGCCTCGCGCCGGTTTCCTTCAGTCTCGCAGCACGAGCGGCGCGATGTCGTATGCGATCAGCGCGAGGCTCAAAGCGAGCCACGTCGCGCTGATCCACCAGAAGAGCAACGGGTTCTCGTCCCGACGAACAGCGTCGACCAGATTCGTTTCGCGCGCGTGGATGCTGGCGATCGTCATGGCGATGAAGAGGACTCCCCACGGCCAGGTCCAGCCGAAGTAGACGGCGACGTAGAGCGAGAGCAGGATCGCTACGGCGCGCGGCTTGTGGCTCGATGTCGGGATCGCTGCGCTTTGGCTCATTCGGTACTCCGCTTCGACTTCGTCACGAGGAGAGCGGGTCACGAGTCGCCATTCGCGATGCGAGATAGCGTTGGAAGTCGCCGACAACGCGTTCGAGCTCGACGAGCTGGCCTCCCTTGCTTCCACGAGCCTGGATTCCGCGTTGGTTGCGTTCGCAGATCCAACGATCCTCTTCGAGGACGGTCTTGATGAAGTCAGCGGATGGCCCGGAAGAGCTTGCGGCATACGTGGCAAGGCTCTCGGGGATCAATCCCTCCGACGTGACCGAGCAGCTGGCCGGGGAGGTGGGAAGAATGGTGATCCAGCCCCACGAATCGCGAGTCAACACACCGACGAAGGAAGGCGGGAGGGACACGAGGACGTACTGCCCGCGCTTTTCGGCATCGAGGCTCGTAGGTTCACCGGGATAGGCGCCGTCGTGCGTGGCCATCGCGCCCCCGGTGATCGTCCAGTCGGGGCCGCCCTCCACGTAGTACGCCCCGCGTGTCGGTGCGACCGGTTCGAAGGTTTCCTTGTGGACCCGGAACAGGTGATAGCTCTCGATGCCGTTCTCGAATGCGAGCTTCCAGTTCGCGTCCCAGTTCTCGGTCGCCCGCGTGCCTGCGGGGGTGTCGTACCGCTCGATCCCATAGGGCGCGAGATACTGCATCGCGCCCTTCATGCGATCAGCCAGGGGGAGTGCGCGGCCATCGACGTTGACGAAGACGACCCCCGCCCAGACCTCGAGGGCGAACTCGGGTAGGCCATGCGCGGCCGCGTCGAACTCGATGTTGCCGGTCATGGGCGCGCCGCGAAGCCCGCCGTCGAGATCGTACGCCCAGGCGTGGTACGGGCACACGATCGACTTCACTTCGCCGGTCCCTTCGTCGAGCAGCTGCGTTCCGCGGTGGCGGCACGCATTCGACAGAGCGTGCAGTCGCCCAGCCTGATCGCACACGACGGCAATGGGCTCGCCGCCGATCGATAGCGCGACGTAGCTCCCCGGCTCTCGCAGCATGGCTGCCGAACACACGGCGACCCAATCTCCGCGAAACAGATGCTCGAGTTCGCGGGCATACCAATCTGGATCGCGATAGGCGGCGAAGGGCAGGGCGCGCTCGCCGAGTTCGGACCCTGCAAGGGCCGCTTCGACTTCGTAGCTCATGTCAATCTCCCAATCCGCGCAGCGCCGTGCGGGTGGCGAGTTCGGCTGCGGCTCGCGGTGCGACTTCGCCGCGTTGCACCAGGCTCCACGACATCCAGATGAGCCCGTTGATGAGTTCGATGGCCCAGCGCTGCGGGATGGCGACCGCGATCTGCCCCTGGCTTCGCAAGTCGTCGACGAGGGAACTGAGACCATCGACCTGTGCCGCATAGCGGCGAACCACCTCGGGTTCATCGACCGCGACGTTGGCGAGAAAGCCGAAGCGGGCGCCGAGGGGAACGAGGGCCTCGAACATCGCCATGAGACCCGACGTAGCGTCGAGATCGAGGGGAATGGTCTCGATCGCGCGATCGGTCTCGTCGAGTGCCATCAGCGCCAGTTCGCGCATCAAGTCATCGCGCGAGGCGAAGTGGCGATGGAGCGTCGCGCGACCGACTCCGGCGCGAATCGCGATTTCGTTGAGCGACGCGCCCGGGTTTCGAGACAACACCTCGAGACCGGCGGAGCAGATCGCATCACGACTACTGACTCTCTTCGCTCTCATATGAGACATATATGTCTCATTCGGGCCTTCTCGTCAAGTGGGCGCCGGGAGAGCAGTGCCCGGCGGGTTTCCTGCAACCCGCACCCTCGACCCTTCGTAGATGGAGGCAACCGCTTTCTCGACTTCGGGGGTGGATGGATGGACCCGACCCAGCGCCGGATCATTCGGCTGCTTCTCGTATTCAATGCGGATGCAGGGGCCTTCAACGCATTGATCGACAGCACGAAGAAGCTCTTCAACGTCAACGGCTGCTCGCTCTGCAGCATCACCCACGGCCTCTTCGGCGAGAAGGACGAGTGGACGAGCTGCCGGGAGTCGTTCGGAGTGCCGGTCGACTACCTGCACCGCGACGAAGTGGATGCGGAGTTCGCAGCCATCGTGGGGGATGAACTCCCCGCCGTGGTCGCCGAGACGAAGAGCGGCTTCCATCTACTGATGGACGCGCGGGCTCTGTCGCGCTGCGATGGAAGCGTGGAGGATTTTCGCGGACGCCTCACGCATCACGTGACGCGGCTGGATCTCACCCTCGACTGAACGCGGTAGCCAGCGCTCGGACGATCCGCTTCAGCGTTCGCTTTGCATCGCCCGCGCGGTCAGCCAGAACGATGCGGCCGCGAGCAGCAGCACACCGTTCATCACCATCAGCGCCGCGTGGATCGAGCGCAGACCCTGGTCGGCTGAGAAGCCGTCGCTCAAGGCGCCCACGATCACCGGTCCGAGCCCCAGGCCCAGCATGTTGGCGAGGAAGAAGACGAAGGCCGCGGCCAGCGCGCGTTCGGTCGGCTTCACCACCCGCTGCACTACGGCGAGTGCCGGCGCGTGGGCGACGGTGGCGAAGAAGAGGCCGACGCCGAACAAGATCAGCATGCCCGTCAACGAGTGCGAAGCCAGGGCGAACTCATTGGCGGGCAGTGCGATCAGAAGCGCGATGCCGGGCATCCACGCCATCCAGCGCACATCGCGCTGGGCGAGCCGATCGGCGAGGAAGCCGCCGGCCAACATACCGGGCAGCGCCGTCGCAACCGTCATGGAAGAAAGCCACACTCCCGTCTCTCCCTTCGAGAGTTCGAAGGTGCGAATCAGAAGCGCGGGCTTCCAGATCGCCATCGAGTAACCGACCACGACGTGGAAGGCGTGGGCCACGGTGACCAGCACGTATACGCGGTTGCTCATCAGCGAGCGCAGGGTTTCGCGAACGTTGGCCCGCGGCGCGTTGGCGTCGTAGTCGGGATCGAATCGCCCGCGTTCGGGTTCGCGCACGGTCATGCGGAAGACGAGGGCGAGTAGCAGGCCGGGCAGGCCGACGACGAAGAACGCCGCGCGCCAACCGTAGGCGTCGGCGACGAAGCCACCCACGACCATCCCTACGACCGAACCGAAGGTGGTGCCGAGGGAGTACACCGAGAGCGCGCGGGAGAGTTGTGCCTTCTCGAAGTAGTCCGCGATCAGCGAGTGGGCGGGTGGACTGCCACCGGCTTCTCCGATCCCGACCCCCACCCGCGCGAGGAAGAGCGAGGCGAAGCCCACGGCCAGCCCCGAGAGCGCCGTCGCGAGGCTCCACACCGACACCGCGATCGAGATGATGCGCACCCGGTTCCAGCGGTCGGCGAGGCGGGCGATCGGAATGCCGAGTGTCGCGTAGAAGAGGGCGAAGGCGAGCCCGGAGAGCAGACCCAGTTGCGCATCGCTCAATGCGAACTCGGCTCGCAGGTCCTCCATCAGGATCGACATGATCTGGCGATCCATGAAGCTGAACAGATACGTCAGCGTGAGCATGCCCAGGACGTAGTAGCGGTAGCGGGGGGCGTCCTCGGTGGTGGTGGAGGTGCTCGTGGGTTCGTTCATCGGGTTTCCTGGATTCGAACGCGCGAGTTTAACCCGAGAATTCCGCGGTAGAGGATGGCCCGCGGCTGCTCTACGTTCGCATGTCCGCGCGAGTGCGCGCCCTCCAACCCGAAGGAGTCCCCGAGATGAGCGACGAACAAACCCCCCAAGGCCTCGGCACGATGGCGGTCCACGCCGGCCAGGAACCCGACCCGACGACGAACTCCCGTGCGGTTCCGATCTACGCGACGACCTCCTACGTGTTCAATGACACCGAGCACGCGGCCAACCTCTTCGGTCTCGCCGAGTTCGGGAACATCTACAGCCGCTTGATGAACCCCACCAACGACGTGCTCGAGAAGCGCATCGCAGCGATGGACGGGGGAGCGGCGGCACTCTCCTTCGCCTCCGGGCAGTCGGCGATCACGGCCGCGATCCTCACGATCTGCCACTCGGGTCAGAACTTCGTGTCCTCGACGAGTCTCTACGGCGGCACCTGGACGCTCTTCACGCAGACCTTCAAGAACCTCGGCATCGAGGTGCGCTTCTTCGACCCGAACAAGCCCGAGTCGATCCACGAACTCGTCGACGAGAACACGCGCTGCGTCTACATCGAGAGCATCGGCAATCCCAAGAACGACGTGCCCGACTTCCAGGCGATCAGCGACATCGCCCACAGCCACAAGCTACCGGTGCTGTGCGACAACACGGTGATGACGCCGGCGCTCCTGCGACCAATCGATCACGGCATCGACATCGTGATCTACTCGACCACGAAGTTCATCGGTGGCCACGGCGTGCACATCGGCGGAGTGATCGTCGATAGCGCGAACTTCCCGTGGGCGGACGATCCGGAGAAGTGGCCCGAGTTCTGCGGGCCCTCGCCCTCGTATCACGGTGCGGTCTTCGAAGAGGCGCTGCGGCCACTGGGCAACATCGCCTACATCATGCACATCCGAACGCATTGGCTGCGCGATACGGGCGCTGCGATGAGCCCGTTTGCGGCCTTCCTGACCCTGCTCGGTCTCGAAACCCTGCACCTGCGGATGCCCCAGCACTGCGGCAACGCACAGAAGGTGGCGGAGTTCCTCGAAGGCCACGACGCGGTCGAGTGGGTGAACTATCCAGGGCTTGCGAGCCACGCCCATCACGCTTCGGCCGGCCGCTACCTGCCCGACGGTGCGGGGGCGATCCTCGGCTTCGGCATTCGCGGCGGCGAAGAAGCGGGCAAGAAGTTCATCGAGAACGTGAAGCTCGCGAGCCATCTCGCGAACATCGGCGATGCGAAGACCCTGGTGATCCATCCGGCTTCGACCACCCACTCGCAGCTCACGCCCGAGGAGCAGGCCTCCACCGGGGTGAGCCCCGAGTACGTTCGCGTGTCGGTCGGGATCGAAGACGCGGCCGACATCATCGCGGATCTCGATCAGGCGCTGCGCGCGAGCCAGTAGGCGCGCACGCACCGCGAGTCGTGACGCAACCGAGCAGCACCGACGACCTGCGCAGCGCAGCACCCCTGCGTCATGCGCAGACCTTCGTCTCCGAGGCCCCGCTCGCGTTGGCGGGCGGGGGCG
>JANQEL010000284.1 GCA_028278345.1 Myxococcota bacterium | reverse complement strand
AATACTCAAACCCGACGGGCTCAGGGCCACCGGTGTGCCCCGACCGTCAAACCCGTTTACTCGCCGCGCGATCGCCGCGTGTGCAGAGCTTCCCTAGCGCGCCCTTCGGCTAGAGCGCGTTCACCCAGTTGAAGGCCTCGGCCTGGGCGCCCTGGAGCTGCTTTCGCGTCAGCGAGTGGTTTGCCAGGATCTTCTCGACCTCGTCGAGATCCTCGTCTTCGAGGGCCTGGGTGAGCTTCAGAAGCGAGCCGGCAACGCCATCGTAATCGGAGATCGCAACCCGCAGTTCCTCGGCGAGGCTCAGCTGTTCGATCGCGTCGAGCTGCGAAACCCCGAGCACGACGTGCGAGAGCGAGAGCATGCCGATCAAGAAGGCGCGTTCGGCGATGTCCTTCTCGGCGCGCCCGATGTCGGGGCCGAGCAGTTCGAGCTGCAGCAGTTCCATCAACTTGCCGCGAGACGAAGCGAGTTTGAACAGTGGCGTCTTGCTGCCGTCTTCTCCCGTGCCGGCGAACAGCAGGATGTTGAGCCAGCGCGAGAGACCGTGGGCGCCGATCATCACCAGGGCCTGGTTCACCGTTTCGATCTTCTGCGAGCGGGCCAACTGCAGGCCGTTCACCAGGCGTAACAGGCTGACGCCCAAGTTCGCGTTCTTCTTGAACGCCTCCTCGACCTCGTAGATCTCGGCGCCGCCGCTCACCCGGGAGAGCAACTCGACGATCGTCATGCGGTCGGGGCTCAGCTCCTTCTCGCAATCGGGGTCGTGACGCGCGTAGAAGTAGCCCTGGAAGAGGTCGATCCCCTGCTCGACGAGGTTCGCGAACTGCGTCGGCAGGTCGACGCGCGAGGCGATGATCTCCACGTTCTGTTTGCGCATGCGGCGCACGATCGTCTTGATCTCGCTGTCGGATGTCGCGAGAGCGTCGATCTTGATGTAGCTCGCCAACTCGAGCAGCGACGATCGGTTGTCGCGACGACCATAGTTGCCGAGACAGATGCGCAGCCCGCGTTCGCGCAGTTTCTTGCAGCGACTCTCGACCTTGCGCGGATCGTGGTCTTCGAGGGGGCCGATCTCGATGACGAACTGCTTCGGCGGCAGAGCGTCGACGAACGGGCTGTTCAGATCGTCGATGTCGACCTCGACGAAACCCGTCGCTTCGCCGAGGGCCTCCTGGAAGTGCTTGACCAGGTGTTCGGAAGGACTCTGGACCTCGGCCGGCTTCCCACTCGGGTCGTACTGCACATCGGGCAGACCGCCATACAGCAGCCGATAGCCGAGAATGACTTCCTTGCGATTGACGATCGGCTGACGCCCGATGAACTGCGATTCCATCGTCCGGTCACAGCCTCCGAATTGCCCGTCGTGGGTTTCCGTCCTTATCGGAAAACGACGAGCCGGCTGTACGCCGAAGGCGTAGGCAATACCGAACGCAAGTGCGGTGGCCGTTGGCGCTTATTACCTAGCCGATATATCCCGCGTCAGAATGACTCAAGCGCCGTCGCGCGTGCGGTATCGCTCGGGGCCGTCCTCGGGAGGAAGGTTGAGAATCGCAGCGGGGAATGAATCGACGAGGTACTCGACCACATCGCGCATCGAGACCACGAAGACCGGACGGTTCTGCGAATCGACGATGGGAACATGGCGGAAGCCGCCCACCGACATCTTGTTCAGCACCGCGGCCACCGGTGCGCTGCGATCCAGGGCCTCGGGAGCCTTGACCATCACCTCGCGCAGGCTCACCTCGCTGGGATGACGCCCACGATCGACGACCCGCAGCAGCACGTCCCGCTCGGTGAAAATACCGATCAGCTCCGACTGGCGGGTGCCGTCCTCGGAGATCAACACGGCTCCCCGGTGTTCGGCCTGCATGGCGCGCATCGCGACCTGGACGGAATCGCTCTCACTGAACACCATGGGAATGCGCCTCGAGAGCACGCTGATGGGCGCGCGCAGGAGTTCCTCGTCGAACCGGCGGTTCGTCTTCGTATCGCGCTCGTCGAAGTAGGCGTCGTCGGCCGACTCGAGGTGGGAGCCTTCGTATTCGCTGGACATGATTTCCTCTTGAAAGAGGGATTCTATAGGATCGATGTTCGCAGCGAGCGAGTGGTCGCTGATTTTTCACCGTGGATTCGCTCGCCTGGCTCCCCCGGGGCGCTGGGGCGTCCCGGCAAGTCGCATATCCGGAACGGCGAGACGGAAGGGGAATCGTCGGGTGAGCACGACACGGCTCAGGCCAACACCAGGGTGCGGTGAGCTGGGCCCAGACGCCCTCGCAAGTCGCGGAAAGCGCCGTTGAGTGGGCTGACTGCAGCGGACTTCAGTGTGATGGCCGCCTACGCGATTGCCGTGGTGTCGATCGGCGTCGTCGCGAGCCGTCGGGGTGCCGGCAAGGAAGACCTGCTGCTCGCGGCGCGACGCGTGCCGACCTGGGCCGTGTTGCTTTCGATGATCGCGACGGAGTTGTCGGCGGCGACCTTCATCGGTGTCCCCGTCGTCGCCTTCCACGGCAACTGGAGCTACCTCCAGCTGGCCTTCGGCGCGCTGGCGGGAAAGTTCGTTCTCGGCGCCTATGTGATTCCCCTCTATCACCGCCGCGGCATCGTGACCGTCTACGAATTCCTCGAGGCCTCGAGCGGCAAGGCGACCCGACGGGCGGCGGCCGGCGCCTTCGCGGGGGGGCGGATCCTCGCATCCGGCGTGCGTCTATTCATCGCGGCGCTGGCCTTCTCGCTCGTCACGGGGCTCTCGATCGAAGCCACGATCGTGGTGTGCGGCGCCCTCGCCCTCGCCTACACGGCGGTGGGCGGGATTCGCTCGGTGATCTACACCGACGCGCTGCAGGGTGCGGTGTTTCTCGTCGCGGCAATCGCCCTGGTACTCGGCGTGAGCGCGATCGAGGGCGGTGCGGCGAGCTGGCTCTCGTGGGCGCACGCCGAAGACAAGACCGACGTCTTCACCTGGGCGCCGCTCTTCGAGCTCACATCGACCACGGGCTTCGGCACCGCGTTCGTGGGGGGCTTCTTTCTCACCCTCGCGACGCACGCGACGGATCACGACATGGTGCAGCGGCTGCTGACGGCGCGGAGCGGACGCGCGGGAGGGGGTGCCCTCGCGCTCTCGGGCCTGCTCAACTTTCCCCTCTCGCTCCTCTTCCTGATGATCGGTACGGGGCTCGCGCATTTCTATCTCGAGGCTTCGACGCAAGGCCTCGCCTCGCCGGACCAGATCGTGCCGTGGTTTGCGTTGCACGAACTGCCGGCCGGGGTTCGCGGTCTCGTGTTCGCCGGGTTGTTCGCGGCTGCGATGAGCAGCCTCGACTCGGCGGTCTGCGCGATCGCGGCGACCTGGGTGAGCGACGTGTTTCCGGGCCGGTCGGGTGGAGACGATGCGACCCGGCGCATGCGCCGCGTTTCGGTCGCGGTCGGCGTTCTGCTGATTGCGGCCGCGCTCCTGATGGCGCGCGTACACGCGTCGCTGCAGGATGGGGGTGGCGGCCCGAGCTTGATCGAGTTCGCGCTCTCTTCGATGTCGATCCTCTATGGCGGCCTGCTCGGGGTGTTCGCGAGGGGCTGGTGGTTCGCGCGCAAGGGCAACGATGTCGCAGGGGTCGCGGCCCTCGTGTGCGGCGGCGTCATCGGCCTGTTTCTCTTTCTACACCCGACACTGTTGGGTGGAACGCGACTCGCCTGGACGTACTGGATCCCGCTTTCGGCATCGATCACGTTCGCCATCGCGTGCTTTCCGGGGCTACGTTCCGACCGCTCCCGACGGGGCGACACAGGAGGTTCGTGACACCCCATGGCCGCCAACAGCCGCCGCGCCATCTTTGCCGCCCTCTTCGCCAACCTCGGCCTCGCCGTGGCCAAGTTCACGGGCTTCATCTTCACGCGATCCGCGTCGTTGCTCGCCGAGTCGGTGCATTCGGTCGCCGACACGGGCAACCAGGCCCTGCTGCTCTGGGGCGGTGCGGCGGCGGCCCGCGCACCGTCCCCCGAGCACGAGTTCGGCTACGGACGCGAGCGCTACTTCTGGTCGTTCGTCGTGGCGCTCGTGCTGTTCAGCCTCGGAGGCCTCTTCGCGATCTCCCACGGTCTCGAGAAGATCGGGCATACGGAAGAACTCGCCGATCCCATGTGGGCGGTCGGCATCCTCGTGGTGGGCATCGTGCTCGAGACCGGTTCGTTCATGACAGCGGTGAACGAGGCGCGACCGCTGAAGGGCGAAGGCACTTGGTGGCAGTTCATCCGCGGTTCGAAGACCCCGGAGTTGCCGGTCGTCCTGCTCGAAGATCTCGGTGCGCTGCTCGGTCTCGTGATCGCGTTGGCTGGCGTCGGGTTGAGCCTCGCGCTGGATGACCCGCGGTTCGATGCTGGCGCGAGTATCGCGATCGGAGTGCTGCTCGTGGTGATCGCCGCAGTGCTCGCCTTCGAGATGAAGAGTCTCCTGATCGGCGAGAGTGCGCACGAGGACGACCTCACCGCGGTCCGCGGAGCCCTCGACGAAGGCGACGACCTGATCAAGATCATCCACCTGCGCACCCAGCACATCGGACCCGACGAACTGCTCGTGTGCGCCAAGGTGGAACTCGACGGCCAGCTCGACTTCGAAGCCGTGACCGAAGCGGTCGATCACGCCGAAGCCCGAGTGCGAGCGGCCCTGCCCGCCTACAGCGTCACGATCTATCTCGAGCCCGACATCTACGAAAGCGACTACACCGGGGGCGGCGCGGGCGAGGCTCAGGGGAGCGCGTAGGCGATCAGCGCATCCCCGGGCTCGGACCAGCCGTGCCCGCCCGCTGCGATCACGATGAACTGCCGCGCTTCCCGGCGCAGGCGGTAGGTGATCGGATTGGCGCTCGCCGTGAAGGGAATGCGCCGACGAAAGATCTCCTCGCCGGTTTCGACCGAGAAGCCGCGGAAGAATTTGTCGGTCGTCGCGCCGATGAAGACCACGCCTCCCGCCGTCACCACGGCGCCACCGAGGTTCGGCGCGCCGAGGGAGAGCCACATCGGAAACGGCGCCATGTCGCGCGTGGTTCCGAGGGTCGAGCTCCACCGCACTTCGCCGCTTCGCAGATCGACGGCGGTGAGGGTTCCCCACGGCGGTGCGTTGCACGGCGCGCCGAAGTTCGAGAGCAGCGCGAAGCGTCGCACGCCATAGGGGGTTCCCTCCATCGGATAGGCCTCGTTGGGATAGGCGACTTCGCTCGCGTCGAGCTTTTCGTACTCCGTGCGCGGCAGGATCTGCGTGACCATCGGCGCGTGAATCTGGTTCGTGAACAAGAGCCCCTTCAACGGATCGATCGCGATTCCGCCCCAGTTCATCCCGCCCGCGCTACCGGGAAACTGCACCGAGCCCTCCCGGGTCGGGGGCGTGAAGATCCCCTCCGAGCGGTAGCGCGCGAGCTTCTCGGCGCAGTCGGCGCGATCGATCGGCGTGAAGCCCCACGCTTCGTCCGGCGTGAGGGTCGCCGGATGGAGAGGCGGCGGATGGGTGGGAAAGGGTTGGGTGGGCGAGAGCACCTCCCCGGCGATCCCACCCTGGGGCACGGGCCTTTCTTCGACGGGATAGAGGGGCACACCCGTTTCGCGGTCGAGCAGGAAGACGTGGCCCATCTTCGTGGCCTGCGCGACGCCCGCCGTACCGCCTCCGACGCCGGGGATCTCGAAGAGCGTGGGTTGTGAAGCGACGTCGTAATCCCAGACGTCGTGATGCACGGTCTGGAAGTGCCACGCCACCTCGCCGGTTTCAGCATCGAGGGCCACGGTCGAGCTGCCGTAGTGGTCGATGCCCGCGCGCTGCCCCCCGTAGAGATCGGGGGCCGGGTTTCCGGTGGGAACGAAGATGAGTCCACGCGCTTCGTCGCCCGAGAGGATCGACCAGACGTTGGGCGTGCCCGCGTGATAGTTCCGCCCGCCCTCTCCTTCATCGTCGACCTCGGATTGCCAATCCGGGGGAACGGGATCCCACGCCCAGCGGAGCGCACCACTGCGCACGTCGAACGCGCGCACGACGCCACTCGGTGCATCGACGCGAAGGTTGTCCGCGACCAACGCGCCGATCACGACGACGTCGCGCACCACGAGGGGCGGTGACGTCGGGTAGTACTCCCAGGGCGGAGCCTCTCCAATGCCTTCGCGCAGGGCGACGCGGCCCGCTTCGCCGAAGCCGCGACACGGTTCGCCCGTCTCGGCATCGAGGGCGATCAACTCCGAGTCGCGCGTGCCCGTGAAGATGCGCCGTGCGCAGCGCTCGTTCGCATCCGCCGACGCTTCCCAATACGCCACACCGCGACAGGTGAGCGGATACGGCCCTTCGCCCCGCTTCGCACGCAGGCCCGGATCGAAGCCCCATCGTTCATCACCCGTTTCGGCATCGAGGGCGATCACCCGGTTGTAGGCCGTGCAGAAGTAGAGGCTGTCGCGTACCGCGATCGGCGTCGCCTGGAACGAGGTGCGGGCGTACTCGCCACTTCCATCGGAGAAGTCGCCGTGGTGATACTTCCAGGCGACTTCGAGGTCGTCGACGTTGCCCGTGTGGATCTGGTCGAGAGGCGAATAGCGCAGGCCGCCTTTGTCGCCGCCGTACTCGCGCCATTCGGCGATCGGCCCGCCGTCGTCGCGCGCGACGTCTCCGCAAGCGATGACGCCAAGAGTCAGCACGGCGATCGTCGCCACCCAGGCGCATCGCATCACTGTCACGTTCGAACCGTGCAACGACATGGATCCCCGCTGAGCCGTGGCGGCGGCCGATGGCCCTCTTCTGCCGCAGTCGTGCAGGTGCTTAGCATGCGCGCTGCACGACGCTCATTCGCGTTGTCTCCTGCGACGCTTTCCCCTCAAGCTGCACCCGTACGATCGCGATAGAGAGCGCATCAGTGCCGCGAACCGGGGGGATCGCGCGAGGAGTCCCCCATGCGTATCGCCCTCGCCGTCGAAGGAACCCGCGGCGACGTCCACCCCATGCTCTCTCTCGGACGCGCCTTCCGCCGTCTGGGTCACGAGGTCGTGCTGTGTGGTCCGCCGAACTTCAGTGAGACGGCCGCGGCTTCCGACGTCGACTTCAGGGAGGTCGGCACCGATACGCGGGCCTTCCTCGTCGACGTGGCCGGCGCGATCCGCAGCCGGGGGCTCGCGGCCAACCGCGTGCAGGCCGCCTACTTCAAGGACAGCATTGAAAAGCAGTTCACGCGGCTTCCCGATGCGACGCGCGATTGCGATCTGATCCTCGGCGCGGGCGTTCAGATGGCGGGCCAGAGCGTCGCCGACTTCCACGGCATCCCGTATCGCTACGTGGTCTATTGCCCGGTGATGTTTCCCTCGGACGACTACGCCCCGCCCTTCGTTCCCGTGCAGGGCCTTCCGCGTTGGGTGAACCGGCTCGCCTGGTGGCTCACCCTAGGCCCCGTCGACGGCCTGCTTCGCTTCGGGATCAATCGCGCGCGCAAGAAGTACCTCGGTCTCGATCCGATCCGACACGCATACACGAACCTGTTGTCGAACGAACCGATCCTCGCCGCGGACCCGGTACTCGCCCCGGTACCCGAAGGAACGCCGGTACCCGTGCAGACCCTCGGCTGCTTCCACGATCACGACGTCGAGCCGCTCCCCGAAAAGCTCGAACAATTCCTCGCGGCCGGTCCGCCGCCGGTCTACATCGGCTTCGGCAGCATGACGGACCCCGAGCCCGCGGCGACCACCGAACTCGTGATCCGCGCCGTCGACGGCGCCGGCTGTCGCGCGGTGGTGTCCCAGGGTTGGGCGGGCCTCGGGGGTGAAGCGCTGCCGTCTGACATGATCGAGATCGGCCCGGTCTCCCACGCCGCGCTCTTTCCGCGCTGCGCCGCGGTGGTGCACCACGGCGGCGCGGGCACCACGACGCGCAGCGCCCAGGCGGGCGTCCCCCAGATCATCGTGCCCCACCTGCTCGATCAGTACTGGTGGGGTCGACGCATCGAGAGCATGGGCCTCGCGCCATCTCCCCTGCCTCGCACGGGCCTCGACGCGAGTCGCCTCTCCGCCACGCTGCGCGCAGTGGTGGACAACGAGTTCCTCGCCGAACGCGCCCGTGACATCGGCCAACAGGTCGCACCCGACCCCACCCCGGAAGCCGCCGCACGGGCCATCCTCGCCTCCCACTTGCCTGGCGAATCGCGAGCTTGAAATGCCCCTCTCCTGCGGTACCGCTAGGTGTCCGCAGCCGGCGCGAGCCGCAAGCCGAAGGGAGGTCACGATGGGCAAGTGGAGTCGCGAAGAACTCGAGGAAGCCTTCGACAACTACCAGAAGGTGGCCCTCGAAGCGGGAACCAGCGGCGACTGGAACCCCTGGGCGGATCTCTTCACCGAGGACGCCACCTACGTCGAGCACCTCTTCGGCACCTTCGGCGGCCGCGAGGCGATCCGGAACTGGATCTGCTCGACGATGGGCCGCTACCCGAACACCGAGATGAAGTACTTCCCGATCGACTGGTACATCATCGACGAAGAGCGGGGCTGGGTCTCGTGCAAGGTCTGGAATCGCATGTCCGACCCCGGCGACGGCAGCCTCCACCAGGAATACAACTTCACCCTGCTGAAGTACGCCGGGGACGGGAAGTGGTCCTACGAAGAGGACGTCTACAACCCGGAGCCCTTCGCCAAGATGGTCGAGGGTTGGTTGAAGCGGAAGAAGGATCTCTCCGGGGAATAGGCGAATAGGCGAATAGGCGAATAGGCCCTGAGTAGCCCGACGACGACTCAAACGGCGTTTTCGCAACCATTCCCGCCCGCACGGACCTCGGCGCCCCTGGGGTCTGAAGGAATTTTCGCTGGCACGTCGGCAGCTTGGCCTATTCCCCTGCGGGCCAAGCGTTTTTTGCCTGTCGGCGACGGGTCGACCGATCCCAGTTCCGGCACAATCTGCCCCCGCGTATGACCGATCGACCGACGCCCAACTCCGGTCCGCCGACGTCGCGAATCCGCAAGAAGGCCCGCGGCGCATCGACGGAACCGGCGGGAAGAGCGTGGCTGGGGGGGCCGCGAGAGCAGGCACCCACTGCACCTCTGCCTGCCGCAGGGACTCCGAACCCACCGACGGTTCCGGAGCGCTACGGCGTGCGCGAAGGCGACGACGGCAAGCCCTACCTCCACTGTGACGATGCCCCGCGCGTGCGGGTGCTGATCGATCCCAAGCTCTCCTTCTCCGAGGCAGACGCCCGAGGGCTCGGCGGCCCCGCGATCTTTCTCGACGGCGCAGGGGATTTCCCGCCGAAGCTCGACAACAAACACCGCTTCTACAACCTCGACCACCACCAGGGCTGCATCCGTCCCTTCACCCTGGCGACCTGCGAGCAGGCCCTGGTGCTGGTGATGAACGGGCTCGAGCTCGACGAGGGCGACTGGACCCTCTATGCGAACGAGCCCGATCTCGACACCGTCTTCGCGATCTGGGTGCTGCTGAACTTCCGGCGCATCCCCAAGCTCTCGGCCCGCTCGAAGGACGCCCTGCTACCGCTGCTACGGCTCGAAGGTGCGATCGACGCGAACGGTGCCGAACTCGCCGATTACTGCGGGCTGCCGCAGACCACCCTGCGCGACGCCCGCGCGAAGCTCGACACCCTCTACACCTTCGAGAAGGAGTTCCGCGCCCGCGAGCGCGGCAACGAACTCGATTGGCGCGCCTACGCGGCGGCCATGCTCGGAGAGATCGACCAGCTCGTCTACACGCGCGCCGACTTCCAGGACCACACGAGCATCGAGGAGATCCTCGGCCACCTCGAGATCGCCGACCGCAAGGTGGCCGTCGCCTGCCGCGACCAATCGGGCATCTACGAAGCCGAGCGCAGCCTCAAGAACCGCTTTGCGGAACAGCTCGCGATCATCGCCCTCGAGAAGTCACGCGACGAAGACGAGACGCGTCACTACACCCTGCGCCGCGTGTCGGCGTTGCTCAATCTCGAACTCGAGCGCGCGTACGATCTGTTGAACCTCGTCGACCCCGCCGTGAACGGACGCCCGGCGAACAATCGCTGGGGTGGCTCGGACGACATCGGCGGTAGCCCGCGCGCGACGGGTACCAAGCTCGCTCCGAGTGAAGTGCTGCGCATCCTGCAGGAGGCCTATCAACCGAAGACGACGGGCTCGAAGATCTGGCCGTGGATCGCCAGTACGTTCACCACCGCCGCGTTGTTCGTGTCGGGTGGGATCGCGGCCTTCGTCGCGAGCGAACTTCCCATCGTACGAACCGGTGTGCTCTCGATGCTGAGCGTCGGTGGCAGTGCCCTCCTCGGCGCCGCTCTCGTCGCGTTGGCCTTCGCGCTCCCGGCCACCTTCAGTGCGTCGAAGCGGCGCTTCTGGTTGTTCGGTTGGCGACGGCCTGCGGGACGTGATTGGTGGATGTTGTTCCCGGTGGTGATGGCGGCCTCGGTCGCGGGCAACGCCTGGGCGCCGCACACGGTCGAGGCGACGCCCGAGTCACTCGGGATCGCCCTCGCCGTCGCCAGCTTCGCAGCGCTTGCCGTCGAAGCCTGGTTCCGCGGCGCTGTCCACGGCTGGTTCCTCTTCCGCGGGCCGGTGATGCGCGTGGAAGGCCCGTGGATGCTCTCGCGCGCCGCTTCGGTCTCGGCCTTCCTCTACACGCTGGTCTACATCGCGGCCGCCATGTCGTGGCACCTCACGGCGGCCGACCCCTTCCCCCTCGGACCGATCCCGCTGGCCGCGATCGCGGTCAGCGGCCTGGCCGGCGGCGTGGCCCTGGCGATGATCCGCGAGCGCTCGCTCTCGATCTGGCCCGGCGTGGGGGCGCAGGTGCTCGGAGCGTGCACCGCGGTCGGTGTGGCGCTCGCGGGGATCTCGCTCTTCTAGCCGGGCGAACTGGATTCGAATCCAGTTCGGATCAGTCCCAGGTGAGCGTGCCGTCGATCGTGATGTCGTCGGTGGCCTGTTGGTTGGGCGTGCCGGCCGCAGGCGGGACGACCACGTCGTCGAACTCGACCGACTGGCCTGGCACGTCCACGGCAACCCCCGGGCATCCCGCCGGGCAACTCAGCAGATAGCCGAAGATGTCGGGAAACGTCGACGCGTTGGCGGTGATCGTGATCTGCGTCGGGACTCCGTTCGTGAGGTTCAAATTCAGCAGATCGCCAGTCGTCGTCTCCTGGAACGAGACGACGATGTTCGGTGCGACTCCTGCCTCACCGGTGAAGTTGGGATCGAACTCGTCGTCCAGATCGCCCGCGGTGTCCGGCCCGCTCACGTCGAGGGTTCCGAAATCGCCACCGGGCGCGCCGCCCTGATCGTCGTCCTCATCATCGCCGCTGCCGCCACCACTACCGCCGCAGGCAACCAGAGCAACCAACAACAGACCGACCCACAACGCACGCCACTGCGCACGCGACATCCTCATCGACACGAAGCCACCTCGAAGTCCCAGCAAGAAAATCACCACTCGATCCAACAGTGCCGACACTTCTTAATGCAGAACTCCGGGTCACGGAAGGGACGCGTCGACCCGTTTCGTAGAGTGATCAGGTCTTCGGTGCGCGCAAATCCCGCGGGAGGCCGAGCCCGCGTTCGCCGATGATGTTGAGCTGGATGTTCGTGGCCCCGCCCGCAATCGCCGGGCCCTGGGAGAAGATGTACTGCTCCACGTAGCCACTCGGGGTGTGGGTGCGCGCGTAGCTCGCGACATCCTCTTCGGTGGGGGCCAGCATGCCGTCGGAGCCGAGCAACTCGTACGCGAGGGACGTGATCTTCTGCATGGTGTCCGTCGAGTAGAGCTTGTTCATCATCATCGGCAGCATGACCTTGAGCGGTTCGCCGCGCGCGGCCGCCGTGGTCTGACGCAGATTCGAGAGTTCGGCCGTGCGGACGTAGCCCTCGATCTCGGCGAGGCGATTGCGGATCACCGGGTCTTCGATTGCCGGACGCCCGTCGCGTAGCGTCGTGCGCGCCAACTCGATCGCCTGGTCGAAGTGCTCGCGCATCATGTTCGGGTTGCCGATCAGGTTGCGCTCGTGCACGAGCGTCGCGCGAGAGACCGCCCAGCCCTGCCCGCGCTCGCCCACGATGTGATCGGCCGGGGTTCGCGCGTCGGTGAAGAACACTTCATTGAAGTCGACGCCCCCCGACATCTGCTTGAGGGGGCGCACTTCGATTCCGGGCTGGTCGAGCTTGACCAGGAGGTACGAAATCCCCTCGTGCTTCTTCGCGTCGGGTTCGGTGCGGAAGAGCCCGAAGAGATACTGCGCGTCCTGGGCGTTGCTGGTCCAGATCTTCTGGCCGTTGATCACCCATTCATCGCCGTCGAGCACGGCCGTCGACTTGAGGGATGCGAGATCGCTCCCCGAGCCCGGCTCGCTATAGCCCTGGCACCAGCGCACTTCGCCGCGCAGCATCGCCGGCACGAACTCGCGCTTCTGTTCTTCGGTGCCGAACTCGATCAGTGTCGGCGCGAGCAGACCGGGGCCCTGGTCGATGCGATTGCCCGGGGCGCCCACCCGCGCGTACTCCTCGGCCACGATCGAATCCTTGATCACGTCGAGGGGCTGTCCCGATCCACCGTACTCTTTCGGGATGTTGCGATAGACATAGCCGGCTTCGATGCCACGCTCGCGGAACAGTTGCTCCTGCTCTTCGAGGGGCAGTTCGGCTTCGGCGCCAGAGAGCGGCCAGCCTTCGAGGAAGGCGCGGAGTTCGTCGCGGAACTGTCGGTGTTCGGGGCTGAATTCGAGGTCCATGTCCTACCAACCTCCCAGCTGCGCGATGCGACCGCGTACGCTGTCGGGGGTGCCGAAGGCCGCGCGGTTGAACATCGCGCGCTTGTACCACATCTGGACGTCGCACTCCCAGGTGAAGCCGAGGCCACCATGGAGTTCGACCGAAGAGCGTGCGGTGAGCATCGCCCGGTCGGTGATGTGGGCCTTGGCGAGGGCCGCCGCGCGTTCCGACTTGTCCTGCAGGTGATCGAAGGCGTGGGCGGCGTACCAGAAGAGTGCGCGGGTCGGTTCGATGTCCGTCGCGAGCCGCGCGAGTTCGTGCTTCACCGATTGGAACTGGCCGATGATCGTGCCGAACTGCTCGCGCGTCTTGGCGTATTCGGTCGACATGCGAATCAGGTTCGAAGCGGCGCCAAAGCTGTCGGCGGCGAGCAGCACGCAGGCGGCGTCGCGCACCCGGGTACTCGCGCCCTGGCCGTTGTCGAGCAACTCGGCGGCCGCGCCGTCGAGGCGCAGATGGAAGACGGGGCGCGTGCGATCGATGCCCCCCGCATCCTCGAGATGAACCCCATCGGCGTCGCCCCCGATGACGGCCAGACGCCCGCGCGAACATCCGACGACGATCAGCCGCGCCACGTCGGCGTTCGGCACGTACTGCTTCACCCCGCTGAGCTCGCCGTCCTTCTCCTCGACGCTCCACTCGGAGGGGTCCCAATGGCTGTTCTCTTCCGCCGCGGCGAAGGTCGCGATGGTTTCGCCGCTGGCCAGCCCGGGCAGCCACTTCTCCTTCTGTTCTTCACTCGCACCTTCGAGGATGGCCACCGTCGCCAGCGCGTGACCGAAGAACGGCCCGGGGACGCTGCCGTAGCCGAGTTCCTCGAAGACCAGGGCGAGCTCGAGCATCTCGAGCCCAGCGCCGCCGTACGACTCGGGAATCAACAGGCCGGTCAGGCCCATCTCCGCCATGTCGTTCCACAGCTTGGGATCGTGTCCCGCACCCGCGTCGAACATCTCGCGCAGACGCGGGGGTGGGCACTCGTTCTCGACGAAGTTGCGTACGGTCTCCTGGAGCAATTCCTGCTCCTCGGTGAGGCCGAAATCCATCTCGTAACTCCAGTGGCGCTTTGGGATGAGCAGGATGTCTGCGGGGGCACACCCGAGCGCAGCCGAGGACCGGCGGCGTTCCGTCATGCGATCGCGCAGTGGAGGGGTGCCGGGCGCTGTAGATCAGGGCGACACACACTGCGGTGGGCGAAGGCATGGTAGCTCTGAATCGCCGGATCGCTTTCGATGCGAGCGATCCGAATGCCACGCCACATCACTTCACCGCGCACAGTGCACCGACCGGTCCATGAAGTTCGCGATGCCGAATCGCCGCGACGATGCCGTGATCTCGGGCGCGCGCCGCGCCCGTGACTCAGCTGCCGAGTCGTTCGAAGACGGCTTCGGGTGTGTCGGGGGAGGACTCGACCTGAAGGGTCGCGAGGCGGGCGTCGATCTCGCCGCAGACATCCGCGCCATTCGAGATGCCGCGCGACTCGAGTTCAGCCGCGAGGAGGCGGTTGACCACGACGGACATCTGCTCGCGGCTCGCACTGCGCGCCTCGAGGCCGGCTTCGCGCAAGGCGAGGCGTACGGTGCCCCGGGCTTCGATGC
>JANQEL010000283.1 GCA_028278345.1 Myxococcota bacterium | reverse complement strand
GTCTCGAGGTGACGCGGCAGATCAAGCGTGCGAGCGGACACGCCTTCGTCCCCGTGATGTTCCTGACCGGCTCGACGGACGAGACGGATCTCGCTTCCTGCCTCGGTGTCGGTGGGGACGACTTCCTCGTCAAGCCGTGGCGGCCCGTGGTGCTCGCGGCCAAGATGCGCGCGCTGCTTCGGACTCGCGACCTGCAACGCGAGGCCACTGCCCAGCGCGACCTGCTGGCGCAGCATCAGGGTCGCTTGATCCGCGAACAGGAAGTCGCCGAGCGCCTCTACTCGAACATGCTCGGGCGGGCGGGCACGCTGCCCGACGTGATGAAGTGCATGATGAGCCCGGCGGCGATCTTCTCGGGGGACGTCGTCTTCCACGCCGTCACGCCTTCGGGCGGCGTGCGCGTCCTGGTCGGCGACTTCACCGGCCACGGTCTGCAGGCCGCGATCGGCGCCATGCCGGTGAACGACATCTTCCGTTCGATGACCGACAAGGGGTTCTCGATCTCCGACGTCATCGAGGAGTTGAACAAAAAGCTCAAAGCCATCCTGCCGACGCGCATGTTCTTCGCCTGCATCATCGTCGAGTTGGTCCCCGAGTACGATCGACTGCTGCTCTGGAACGGTGGCATGCCCGACGTCTTGATCACCGATACCGCGGGGCAGGTCGTCGAGCGGCTCGGGGCGAAGCATCTGGCGTTGGGAATCCAATCGAACGACCGCATCGACTCCGCCCCCGAGAACATCCCGATCGACGTGGGCCAGCGGGTGTATCTCTACTCCGACGGCATCATCGAAGCATCCGATCCGCAGGAGGAGATGTTCGGGCAGACGCGACTCGAGGACTTCCTGAGTGAATACGCCGAGGCGCAGGATCTCTTCGCCGATCTCGCCGACCATCTGAACGATTTCACTGCAAACAGCGAGCAGGACGACGACTTCACTCTCGTGGAGGTGCGTCACCTGGGGCACCGGGAAGCGGATCAGGCCGAAGAACCTGCGCCGAAGTCCGATCGCGTTCGCGACCCCCTGCACTGGCGGGCCGAACTCGCCTTCGATGCCGACACCCTGCGCGCGGTGGACCCGCTTCCCCTGCTGATGCAGCTGACCGTCGACCTGCAGGGCCTGCAGGCACATCGTGAGAAGATCTACATGGTGCTCGCCGAGCTCTACTTCAACGCCCTCGATCACGGGTTGCTGCGCCTCGACTCGCGACTCAAGGAATCACCCGACGGCTTCTCTGAATACTACGGCCAGCGCGCCAAGCGCTTGGCGGAGCTCGAACACGGATCGATCCGCGTCTGTCTCAGTCACGCACGCGACGGCGATGGTGGCTGCCTTCGCATCGCGGTGGAAGACAGTGGCCCCGGCTTCGATGTCGAAGCCAAGACGCGCAGTCTCGACGGCAACGTCTCGAAGAGCGGCCGCGGCCTCGCGCTCGTCCGCACCCTCACCCGCGAGTTGGTCTACTCGAAGGGGGGGACCCACTCCGAAGCGAGCTACGTCTGGAGCAACGCGCCCGCCGAGTGAGCTGCGGCGCTGGCTAGAGCCGGATGCGCGACGAGGGCCTGCGGTTCGACGAGCTGCGGTGGAGCATCGCGCCGAGGATCATGCCCGCCGCCAGGATGCTCGCCCCAGCGATCAGCTCCGGATAGCGGGCGCCGGCGCGCAGCTTCGTATTGTCGAGGATCAGGCGGTCGATCTCTTCACGCTGCACCGAATCGTTTTCCGACAGCGATGCGTTCGTGGTCTTGAGGGTTGCGCTCTCGGCCGTGACGCTCTCGAGCTGGTTGCGCAGGGTGGCGACCTCACTCTCGAGCTGCTGCAGTCGCACGGTTGGCGGGGGCTCGGGCTTCAGGTAGCCCTCGGGAATCCAGCCGTCGGTGCCATCGGCCATGCGCACCTGGGTCCAGCCATCGCCGCGGGCGAGGACCGTGAGGCCGTCTCCCGTCGCCACGCCACCGAGGATTCGATACTGCGTGCCGGGGCCACTGCGGAGGTTGAGGCGAATCTCGCCGCGCACCCATGCCTGTTCCTGGGCTGCGGCCTCGAGGGCCGGCGCGCCGATGAGTGCGATGAGTACGAGTAGAAGGCGGCTGTGGGAACCGCGGCGTCGGCTGCGCTGAGTCTCTTTCATGCTTCCTTTGGCTCTTGTGGCTCTCGTGGCTCTTGTGCCTCTTGGCTCTCGTTCTCGCTGTGGCTCACCTCACGAGCGGGCAGGACTGTACCAAAAGTGCGCGAATCAGCGGCAGAAGCGGGATTCGCAGCCGATGTGCCGGGAATCCCCTGCGCTCGCGAAACCAAGTGGCCGATAAGGGGTTGAATCCTTGAATCGAGCCTCGGACCCGGGGGCTCAACCATAGGAGCCCGAATCATGAAGCGAATCTTCGTCCTCTGCGTCATCTCCCTCTTCACCCTCTCTTCCCTGGCGTCGATCGCCAGCGCGGGAACCCCCGGCAATCGGCAGGCCCATCAACGCGCGCGCATCCACGATGGCGTGAAGAACGGCGATCTGCTGCCGCGCGAGGCGCGCCGCCTCGCGATCGAACAGCGCCACATCCAGAAGACCAAGAAGCGGATGCGGGCGGATGACGGCAAGCTCGACCCCGCCGAACGCGCCCGCCTCGACAAGATGCAGGACCGCGCGTCGCGCCACATCTTCCGCGCGAAGCACAATGGTCGGGCGCGCTAGAACGTCTTTCAGGCCGTTTCCGGAACCCCTCGCACCCGAAGGTGCGGGGGGTTTCTTTGTTGGCTAGAAGCCCTCCATGGGGCGTGCAATCCACGCGGTGCCGGCGGCACTCATTCTGATCGGTTGCGCGGCTCTCGTCGGGGCCTGGCCGCAGGGTCCCGACCTGCAGGTGGACTTCGGCCGCGAGCTCTACCTGCCCTGGCGAGTGGCCCAGGGCGAGCGGCTCTACCTCGATCTGGCCCATTGGAGCGGCGCGCTTTCGGTGAGCTGGCACGCGCTGCTGTTTCGCACCTTCGGTGCGTCGCTGGTCGTCGTGAAGCTGTCGAACCTCGTGGTGTGCGGCGCCATCGCGGTCACGGTCTATGCGACGGCGAAGCGCCTGGCGGGTCTGGCCGCGGCCTTTGCGACCACGGGCTTCTTCCTCGGTGCGGTTGCGTTTGCACAGCTGCTGCCTCTCGCGAACTACGACTACCTCACTCCCTACACCCACGAACTCACCCATGGGCTCGCACTGTCGCTGGCCGGGCTGTTCGCGATGACCCGGTTCGAGGGCGACGCACGAGCTGGCTGGCTCTGCGGTCTGATTCTTGCCGCGGTCGCCGCGACGAAGATCGAAGTGATGGCGGCGTACGGTGCGGCGATCGCGGTGGGCTTCGGTTGGCCCTGCGTTCGAGGTGAAGCCGCCGAACGCGCGGAGGCGTTTCGGAATCTGCGCTCGCTGCTCGCCGGCTTCGCGATCGGAGTGCTGGCGATCAGCTTCTTCGTTTCGTTGCAGTCGGGCTTCGAGGCGGCGCTTCGGGGTTGGGTCGAACCGTGGCGCGTGCTCGCCGGGTCGAGTGTGTCGACGCTTTCCTTCTACCGACACGTGATGGGGACCCTCGACCCGCTGGCGAGCCTGCTCACGATCTTCTGGGGAGCGCTGGCCGTGACCGCGCTGCTCTTCGTGATCGCCTCTCTCGCCGTGGCGTGGCAGCGCTTCGGTCTCGAGCGCGGGACCCCTCTGGTGATCGTCGCCGCGGTGGTCGCGACCTGGCTCTGGCCCCTCCCCGTGCCGTGGACGCAGAGCCTGCTGGCCCCGGTCGCGTTGATGGTGCTGGTGCTGCTCGTCCGGTCCATTCGCGAGACCGTGAGCGGCCGCGAGAACGGAGCGCAGACGGCGATCCTGGTCTTTGCCCTCGCGCTCACGGCGAAGATGGCGTTCAACGCGCGCCTCGCCCACTACGGCTTCGCGCTCTACCTGCCCGCCGTCCTCGTCTGCATCGCGTGGCTGGCGACTTCGTTCCCCGCCATCGTCGAGCGTCGCGGCGGCTCGGCGCGCCTGGCCCGGGTGCTCGGCTTTGCGGTCGTGCTCTCACTCGGCTGGAGTCTGCACGGGCAGACGGATCGACTGCGCGATGTTCGTTCGGCGTCGGTCGGGCAGGGCGGCGATCTCATGCGGGCCGACCATCGCGCTACCGCCTTCAACGAAGCCCTGGCTCATCTCGAGAGCCTGCCGACCGACACGACGGTCGCGGTGCTGCCCGAGGGCGTGATGCTCAACTACCTGGCGAGGCGCAAGACCTCGACGCCCTACATCAACTACATGCCGCCGGAACTCGAGATGTACGGCGAGCAGGCGATCGTCGCTGCCTTTCGCGAATCGCCCCCGGACGTGATCGTGCTGATGCACAAGCGCGCCGGTCTCTACGGCACTCCCTTCTTCGGTCGCGACTACGGCCGGGCGCTCTACGGCTTCGCGACGGCGAACTACCGCACGGTCGAGACCTGGGGCGGCGTACCCTTCGATCCCTCGACCCGATTCGGCGTGCGGATCATGGTACGGAAGGAAGGGAGCTAGCCGCCGATCGCGCCCTTCGCGCGGAGATCCGCGATCTGCTCGTCGCTCTTGCCGCGCTCGCGCAGCACTTCGTCCGTGTGTTCGCCGTGATTCGGCGCCATGCTGCGCGGTGCCCAGGGTGTTCCGGCGAAATCGGCCGGGGTCGAGGGGAGCAGCGTCGTGGCTTCACCGTCCGGCACCTCGACGATGGCCCCCGATGCGTGCACCTGTGGGTCGGCGAGCACTTCACCGTAGTTCTGCACCGGGGCCCAGAAGAAGTCGGGCTCGGTGGCGAAGACCTCGGCCCACTCGTCGCGTGTCTTCGTGGCGAAGATCTCGTCGAGCATCGGGATCAGCTCGGCGGCGTTCTCCGCGCGGTCGGCGGTCGTCGCGAAGCGAGGGTCGTCGATCCACTCGGGGTGTCCCACTGCGCGGGCCAGGGGCGGCCAGTGGCGATCGGGTTCGAGGCCGGTGATCCAGAACCAACGACCGTCTTTGTCCTGATAACAGTTGATGGCGGGGTTGCCCATCGTCTTGCGCTCCGCGGCCTGGATCTCGACGCCGAAGCGGAGGTTGACCGAAAGGTCGAAGCTCATCGTGTAGATGCCCTGGCGCAGGAGCGACGTCGACACGAGCTGACCCTTCCCCGACTTCTCGCGCGAGAAGAGCGCCGCCGAGATCGCCGCAGCCAGTGAGAGGCCCGCACCGTGATCCCCCATGCCGCCGCGCTGGAAGGGCGGGGCGGGGGCGCCGGGGCCGGTGAGCGCGTTGGCGATGCCGCTGCGCGCCCAGAACGCCGCGATGTCGTAAGCGGCGCGATCCTTGTCGGGACCTTCGAAGCCGTAACCCGTGATCGAACCGTAGATGAGGCGCGGGTTGCGTCGGGTGAGGGTTTCGTGATCGAGGCCGAGGCGTTCCATGGCGGCGGTTCGCATGTTGGTGATGAAGACGTCGGCGTCGTCGATCAACTCGAAGGCGATCTCCATCGCCTCGGGCCGGGCGAGGTCGAGTACGATGCTGCGTTTGCTGCGGTTGTCCATCTCGAAGATGGGGTTCATCGGCAGATCGCTGCCGAGCATCTGGGAGAACGAACGCGAGGGATCACCGAGGCCCGGCGGTTCGATCTTGACCACGTCGGCTCCCCAATCGGCGAGGATGCCTCCCGCGGCCGGGCCCGCGACCCAGACTCCCATCTCCACCACCTTCACTCCATCCATCGGTCCGGGCATGCTCGTTCTTCCTTTTGCTCAGTCGATAACTTCGTCTCTCTCAGTCGACAACTTCGTCGACGACACCGAAGCGCAGGCCGCGCTCCGCGTCGACTCGCTCGCGTGAGAGGGCCATCCAATTGGTGCGCTGACGCCCGATGCGCCGCGGCAGGCTGACGGTTCCGCCGGCTCCCGGGACGAGCCCCATGCCGACCTCGGGAAGCCAGAACCAGGAGTCTCGCTTCGCGCGCACGTGCGACGCGAAGGCGGGGAGTTCGATGCCCGCACCCACGCACGCGCCGTGAATCTCCGCGCGTACGCGCTCGGCGATGCGCGCGAGCCAGCGGCCCGGGTTGCGCGTCGACCGGATCACGTGGGCGGTCGCGGGGTCGGGCAGGGTGCCGAATTCGGCGAGATCGCCCCCGCTGCAGAATGCGGGGCCGGCTCCGCGCAAGACGACCTCTTCGATCGAGGGATCGCTGTCGACGACCCGCAGGGAATCGGTCAACGCGTCGCGCATCTCGGCCGAGAAGGCGTTGCGTCGCTCGGGGCGATCGAGGGTGAGGTGCAGCTTCGCGCCGTCGCGCAACATCTGCACCGCGGGTTCGTCGCGCTCTTCGCCGACCTCGCGCGCCTTGCGCTCGCGCAACCATCGCGCGAACTCGGGCCCGCTCTGGAGGGTGGAGTAGACGAGGGATTCGGCGATGAGCGCCTCGTGGATCGACAGCCCCTCGCTGTGGCGCGTCAGCTGCACCATCGCGAGCGATGCGATCGGGTTGCTCTCGAGCGACTCGAGGATCGGCTGCAACGGCATGTCGGCTTCGAGCAGCACGTCGAAGGCGCGCGCCCAGCCTTCGTTGCCGGGCGAGACCACCTCGGCGCCGATACCCACGCTCACACAGGGCAGCTCGATCAGGTTCTGCAACGCGCGCCGCGCGATCTCGCTCTCGAGGTCGACCTCGGGGCCCGTGAGATCGACGAGCAGCACGGCAACGCCTGTGAGCTGCGAGTATTGCTCGTGCGCGTACGGCGAGGCCAGGGCCTCGATCGCTTCAGGAAGTGCGAGTGGGGGCGGTGGCTGGTTCAAGCTGCGACCCCGCGCAAGCGAATCAGTCGGCGAAGTCTTCCCGCACCTTGCGGCGCAAGAGCTTGCCGGTCTCGTTGTAGGGCAGTTCGTCGACGAAGCGGATGCGCTCGGGGGTGCGCGAGGAGCGCAGGTGTTCCTTCACCCACTGCTGCACCTCGGCCTCGCTCGCGGTCTTGCCCGCCTTGAGCACGATGGCCGCGGCCACCGCCTCGCCCCACTGCACGTCGGGCACGCCGATCACGGCCGCGTCGGCGATCGCCTCGTGCTCGAGCAGCACGTCTTCGATCTCGCCGGGGGACATGTTCTCGCCACCGCGCACGATGATGTCGTCGATGCGTCCCTCGAGGAAGAGGTAGCCCTCGTCGTCGAGGTAGCCGCCGTCCTTGGTGGGGAAGAAGCCGTCGTCGAGCAGCTGGCTGCCCTTGCCGAGGTACTCGCCCGAAACCTGTTCGCCGCGCACGTAGATCTCGCCGCGTTCACCGGCGCCGAGGGCGTTGCCCTCGTCGTCGCGGATCTCGACTTCGATCGTCGGGATGGGCTGGCCCACCGACGTCAGTCGCTTGCGCACGCTCGGTTCTTCGCTGGCCATCGCGGCCCGGTGATCGTCCGGGCCGAGGATCGCGATCGTCGAGCTCGTTTCGGTGAGGCCGTAGGCGTTCGTGAAGTTCGTGTCGGGGAAGAGCTCCATCGCGCGTTCGATCACCGGCTGCGGCATCTTGCCGCCGCCATAGGAGACCGCCTGCAGGTGCGGCAGATCGGCGCTCGACTCGCCCTCGAGGGCTTCGACGATGCGCGCCAGCATGGTGGGCACCACCATGGCGTTGGTGATCTTCTCGCGTCGGGCGGTCTCGATCCACGACTCGGCGGTGAAGGCTGGCAGCTGCACGATGCGTCGGCCCGAGTAGATCGAACTCGCGAGCGAGGCGATGCCGGCGATATGATACGGCGGCACGCACACGAGCTGCGCCGCCTCTTCCTCGGCACTCATGAACTCGACCGTGCTCAGGATGTAGGAGACGATGTGCTGGTGGCGCAGCACGGCCGCCTTGGGGGCGCCGGTGGTGCCGCTGGTGAAGAGCAGGATCGCGATCTCTTCCGGGTCCATCGACCACTCCGGGTCGAGGCGGTCGGCGCCTTCGCTGCGCGTATGGCTGAGGCAGTCGTGGCGCGCGAGGGGGTTGGCCTTCTCCCGCTTGGCGAGGGCCTCTTCACGCTCCGGTTCGCACAGCAGGATCGAGGGTTCGACGCGCGTGAGCAGGGCGTCGAGTTCGTCGCCGGTGAGCCGGTAGTTCAGGGGAACGAAGGGGATGCCCGACCAGGCTGCGCCGAAGAGCGCGATCGGAAAGGCGAGACTGCTCTCGTCGAGCATCGCGAAGTACTCGGCCCCCGCGTTCTTCGCCTTCGCTCCCGCCGCGCTGGCTGCGTCGAACAGCTGCTGGTAGGTCATGTTGTCGTCGCCATTGGTGATGGCGACCCGCTCGCCCATGCTCGACGAGGCCATCTCGAGCAGCATCATGAGATTCATCGATTGTTCCCCGGACGCTCAGTCGGACGACGGAAGCGGCTTCGCGCCCTTGATCTGGAGCTCCACACCGCCGGCGGCCAGGCTGCCTTCGCCCGGCTTGGTGCAGAGGATCTCGAGGTCGCCCGCCTCGTTGACGTAGCGCTTGCCGATCTGCGTACCGCCCTTGGCGTCATCGGCGATCGCGCCGCCGCCTTCTTCGCCCATCGCGATCAGCGCGGCGCCACCGCAGGTCACGTCGACGTCTTCGGCGGGGGCCGCGACGATCATCACTTCCGTGTTGCACACCGCGCTCTTCAATCGGGTTCCGGCTTTGAGTTGGGCCATGGTGGTTCCTCACTCCTCGCTGATAGCAATCTCGGCGTGGACGCGTCCCATGACTGGGAGTCCGTGCGCCGCGTTGGAAACGAAAAAGGAAAACGAAATCCGAAGCCGCAGGGATTCGCGAGGGCGACGTTCGGGAGCGCACTCGCGCGGGAGTCCGAGGTCGATCGCGGCCGCGGGGGTTCGGCCAAGGGGCAGAAAATTAAGGGCTTTTCGGGGGTGATGCTAGCAGCCCATTGAAAATCCCCTCTGTCGCCAGCCGCAGCCCTTCGACCCGATCTCTGCGTTGCGAAACCGCGGCCGTAGCTTTGGCTACGCCCACGATTCCGCGCCTTGATCTCGGGCCGAATGACTACGGCTGGCTCGGTCGGGGATCTTCAACGGACTGCTAGGGTCGCGGCGCATGCGGACGGGTTCGGGGTAGGGATGTGTCGATAGACCGCTCGGTCTCTCAATTGGCGACCGCGGGAGCCGATCCACCGGCCTCGCAGGGGGCGATCGCACGCTACGCCGATGCGCTGCTGGCCGAGGCAGGGAGCCCGATGCGCGTCGAGGGCACGCGCAAGCGCGCGGAAGACGACCCGCACCTCGCCTGGGCGAACTCGGGTGCGATGTGCCTCACCGGCACCCACACGGGTCCGCCCCTGCTGGCTCCGGCGCCGCTGGCCACCGCCGCCCACGCGGCCTTGCTCGCGTTTCGCACCCTGGCCGGTGAGGCCTGGCGTGGCGGTGAGCTCGACGGCGCAGCGCTGCTCGGCGAGCGCGCCGCGATCTTCGGCCTGGAGCGAAACGCAGACGCAGCGCCCGGCGGTTCGTGTCGGCTCCTCCCCACGCGCGGAGGTTGGCTCGCGGTGAACCTCGCACGCGAGAGCGATCGCGAGATGTTGCCCGCATGGCTCGAAGCGGATCTCGTGCTCGAAACCTCGCAAGAGGTGAATGAGGCCTCGTGGTCTGCGATCGGCGACGTGCTCGCGACCCGCGATGCATCGCATTGGCTCGAGCGCGCACGCTGGATGGGCCTGCCCGTGGCCGAGGTTCCCGAAGAGGTTCGCGGTGCCAATGGACGCGTGGCCGGAGTCGACTTCGGTGAGGGAGGTCGCGATGGCCATGGCCCTGCGCGGGGGACTCCGCGCGTGCTCGATCTCTCGGGTCTGTGGGCCGGGCCGCTGTGTGGTGCGCTGCTCGCCGCTGCCGGGGCCTGTGTGGTGAAGTGCGAAAGCGCAGCACGGCCCGATGGGGCGCGCCGCGGCCCCGCCGACTTCTTCGACCTGCTGAACGCGGGCAAGCGCAGCGTCGCTCTGCCGTTCGAAACGGAAGCAGGGCGGCGTCGACTCGCGGAGTTGATCGAAGCGGCGGACATCGTGATCGAGAGCGCGAGGCCGCGCGCGCTGCGCGGGCTCGGGTTCGAGGCCGAAGCCTGGATCGCGGATCGGCCCGGGCGCACCTGGATCAGCATCACGGGGTATGGGCGCGAAGAACCCGAAGCGCATTGGGTCGCCTTCGGCGACGACGCGGCCGCTGCTTCGGGGCTCGCCTGGGCGACCGCACGGGCGAACGGCTGCGACGCGCCTCTCTTCTGCGGCGACGCGATAGCCGATCCCCTCGCCGGTCTACACGCGGCGGTGTTTGCGCTCGCGAACTACCAACGCGGGTCGAGCCGATTGATCGCGCTATCGCTTCGCGGGGTGGTGGCTTCGCTGCTCGAAGCGGCGTCGCAGCCTCCCTTTGCCTTGCACTACACGCGAGAGGGGATCGAAGCTGCTCGCGGTGTCGACGCACAGCCTCCGGCCGCTCGCGACGCGACTTCGCACGCGGCGTCGCTCGGCGCCGATACGCAGACTGTCCTCGACGAATGGGGGGTCGAAGGGTGAGCACGCTGTGGCTACGGCGCGCCGAACTCGAACCCGGTGTGGTTCGCGACGTCGTGGTGCGAGACGGGCGCGTTGCAGCGATCGAGGCATCGCCGAAGATCGCGGATGCGCAAGTCGCGATCGATCTCGCCTGCGGCGCCCTGCTGCGCGGGCTGCACGATCACCACATCCATCTCTTCGCCCTTGCGGCTGCATGGCAGTCGGTGGAGTGTGGCCCGCCGGCGGTCGAGAACGAAGACGATCTCGCCGGGGCGCTGCGCGATGCTTCGACCGACCGCGAAGGCGGGTGGCTCCGCGGCGTCGGTTATCACGAATCCGTGGCCGGCCCCCTCGGTCGCAAACGCCTCGACGCGCTGTCCCCGCAAGGCGTGCCGGTGCGCGTGCAACATCGAACGGGCGCGATGTGGATCCTGAACTCCGAAGCCATCGAGCGCGTCGTCGTGGGCGTCGACGGGCTTCCCTCCGGTGTCGAGTGCGACTCCGCCGGGCGCCCGACCGGTCGCATCTACGCCGAAGACGCCTGGTTGCGCGAGCGCCTTGGCGATTCGGCCTTTCCCGACCTCGCGCCGGTCGGTCGCTTTCTCGCGCGCTGCGGAGTGACGGGTGCGACGGACGCCACGCCCGACAAGGATGCCGCGACCCTCGCGGCGATCGAGGGAGCGATGCGCAGCGGTGCGCTGCCCCAGCGCGTCGTGGCCATGGGCGGGCTCGAAGCACAGCCCGCCGAGGATTCGCAGCTCGAACGCGGCGCCCACAAGATCATGTTGCGCGAGCGTGCCCTTCCCGAGTTCGACGCCCTGGTCGCGCGCATCGAAGCCGCGCATCGGCAGGATCGCGGCGCGGCGTTTCACTGCGTCACGCGCGCCGAACTCGTGCTGGCCGCGGGAGCGTTGCGCGCGGCGGGGATTCACCCGGGCGACCGCATCGAACACGCCTCGATCGCCCCCGACGATCTGGTCTCCCTGCTTTGCGAGCTCGGAGTCGCGGTGGTGACCCAGCCGGGCTTCGTCCACGAACGAGGGGATGTGTATCTGCGCGACGTCGAAGCAGGCGATCGTCCCTGGCTCTACCGGGGGCGGGGGTTTCTCGAGGGAGGCGTGGGGCTCGGGGCGGGAACCGACGCCCCTTACGGTGATGCCGACCCGTGGCGCGCGATTCGCGCGGCGGTCGATCGCCGCACGCGCGAGGGGGCTTCCCTGGGCCCGAAGGAAGCGCTCACGCCGGAGCGCGCCCTCGCGCTGTTCACCTCGCCGTTGGAAGCGCCCGGCGCGGCTCCCGGGCCCATCGCGGTCGGCGACGCCGCCGATCTCTGCGCCCTCGATTGTTCCTGGACGAAGCAGCGCGAGGATCTCGTGCGCGATCACATCGCATTGACCGTGCGCGAGGGCGAACTCATCTACCAGCGCGAGGCGGGGTAGCATCGGCTGCGATGAGGCCTCGGACTCGCGCGGCAGTGCTGCTCTCGTGTTTCGCCTTCGCTTCTTCGACGGTGGCGACGGCCGATCCAGTGGCCGCTGCGATCGCGCGTGCGCAGACCGGTGATGCCGAAGGCTTCTATCGGCTGGCCCTGGTCCATGAGCAGGGCCGGGGCACCGCACGCGACCTGGTCGAGGCGCGGCGTCAGTACGAGAAGGCGGCGGAGCTCGGCCACGTCGAGTCGCAGTTCGCCCTTGGCCTGCTCCTCCTCGGAGCACTTCCCGAGAGCGAAGGCGCGCGAGACGAAGCGAAGGCGTTTCACTGGTTCGAGAAGGCGGCGAACCAGGGGCACGCGCGCGCGGCCTTCTTCCTGGCGCTGAGTCTCGAGTCGGGGGTCGGAACGTCGCCCGACCTCGAACGTGCCTTCGACTGGTATCGCCGCGCGGCCATTCGCGGAGAACCGCAGGCGCTTCCCGCCGTTTCACGCATGTACGCCGACGGCGCGGGCATTGGAGCCGATCTCGCCCACGCCCACGCCTGGAACCAGCTCGCGCTCTCCCGTGGCGTCGAGGGGGCGAAGTCGTTCGAGGCCGAACTCGAGGCGAGCATGAGTCCCGGGCAGCTCGAGCGCGCGGACGCCCTCGCCGAAGACCTGATCCGGAAGTACGCGGCGAGCACCGGCCGCTAGGGAAGCTCTGCACACGCGGCGATCGCGCGGCGAGTAAACGGGTTTGACGGTCGGGGCACACCGGTGGCCCTGAGCCCGTCGGGTTTGAGTATT
>JANQEL010000232.1 GCA_028278345.1 Myxococcota bacterium | reverse complement strand
AGGTCGGTGATGTCGTCGGGCTTCACGATGACGCGCACTTCGCGGCCGGCGGAGATGGCATAGCTCTTCTCCACGCCGGGCTCTTGGTTCGCGATCGCTTCGAGCTCTTCGAGCCGCTTGATGTAGTTCTCGACCGAATCACGCCGCGCGCCGGGGCGGCCGCCGGAGATGGCGTCTGCGACCTGCACGATCATGCTTTCGAGAGTTTCATACGGGTACTCCTCGTGGTGCGCCTGCATGGCCTTGATGACGGCTTCGTCCACGCCGAACTTCTGCAGGATGCGGCGGCCGATCTCGACGTGCGTGCCCGGCACTTCGTGGTCCACGGCCTTGCCGATGTCGTGGAAGAGCGCGCCGGCGCGCGCGACGGCCGGATCGGCGCCGAGTTCTTCGGCGAGCATGCCTGCGAGATGCGCCATTTCCACCGAGTGGTCGAGCACGTTCTGGCCGTAACTCGTGCGGAAGTAGAGGCGGCCGAGGATCATGAGGAGTTTCGGGTCCGCGTTCTGCACCTTCGCGTCGAACGCCGCTTCGGCGCCCTTCTTTTTGATGATGACGTTGATTTCTTCTTCCGCTTTCTTCACCGCCTCTTCTATCTTCGCGGGCTGGATGCGGCCGTCGAGGATGAGATTTTCGAGCGCGATGCGCGCAGTCTGACGGCGGATGGGGTCGTAGCAGGAGAGGGTGATGGTGCCCGGCGTATCATCAACGATGACGTCCACACCCGTCGCCCGCTCGAACGAGCGGATGTTGCGGCCCTCTTTGCCGATGATCTTGCCTTTGATCTCGTCGTTCGGGAGCGTGACCGTCGTCGCGAGGACGTCGGAGACGACGGAGTTGCCAAGGCGGTGGATCGATGAGGTGAGGATCTCGCGCGCCCGCGCCTCAAGGCGGTCGTTGCCCGCGATCTCGAGTTTGCGCATGCGGCTCTCGATGTCTTCGGCGTGCCGCTTCTCCGCGACGGCGAGCAGTTCTTCCTTCGCTTCGTCCGCTGAGAGTCCGGCGATTTGCTCAAGTTTGCCCTGCTGCTCTTTTTCGGCTTCGTCCAGCTTCGCGCGCGACTCGTCGAGTTTGGCTTCCTTTTTCGCGAATGTGTCCTGCTCCGTGTCGAGGTTCACCTGCCGCGTGTCGAGCAGTTCTTCCTTGCGGATGAGCCGCTCTTCCGTTTGTTTCAGCTCGCGCTCGCGCTCTTTGAATTCGTTCGTCAGCTGCTCTTCTTTTTCTTTCGTCTTATTCTCGGCGTCGGCGGCGATCTGCGTCGCCTTCTCCTGCGCTTCAAGCATCATCTGCTTGATCTCGAGTTCCATCGAGCCCTTCTTGCCGAGGGAGATGATCCAGCGGAGGAAGTAGCCGAATGCAACCCCCGCGACCCCCGCAAGGGCCATCAACATGAATGCGAT
>JANQEL010000207.1 GCA_028278345.1 Myxococcota bacterium | reverse complement strand
AGAAGAGGCAGGTTGGCGGCCGAGACCGAAAGCACGGGGGCGCAGCGCTCCGGGGAGTCGGGCCCGTCCGGAGGCGCGGCTGCCCTGTTCGCCCGGGTGACGACCGGGCGCGGCGGCGCCCTGCTCTGGCTGGCCGGCGTGGTGGCCTTCGTGCTGCCCCTGAGTCAGCGCACGATCAACCTCTCCGACGAGGGCTACATCCTGCTGCAGGCCCTCGACCTGCTCGAGGGCAAGGTGCTCTATCGCGACATGGATGCCTTCGTGTCGCCCGGCATCTGGTTCCTGCTCGCAGCGCTCTTCAAGTTCGTCGAACCGAGCGTGATCGCGAGCCGGGCGCTTTCGCTGTTCTCGTTCGTCGCCAGCGCGGCCGTCGTCTTCCGCATCGTCGACCTCACGACCCGCCGCTCCCTGGCCTGGCTGTCGACGTCGCTCTTCCTGGTGATGGGGGTGTGGGCCTTTCCGATCTGGACCTGGACCTTCTACTCGCCCTTCGCGGTGCTGTTCGCGTTGTGCGCCCTCGAACGACTGCTCGTCTACGCAGAGAAGGGAAGGCGCCGGGACGTGATCTGGCTCGGCGTCTGGCTTGGCCTCGCGATCACCTTCAAGCAGAACTACGGCACCTTCGCGCTGATCGCAGCGCTCTTCGGACTCGGCCTGCTGCGTTTCGTGCCGGCGGCGGAGCGATCGGGAGATCGCGCTGCATCCCTTCCGGCGAATCTCGGCGCCCTGGCGCTGGGAGGCGTCGCGATCGGCGTCCCGGTCTTCGCCTATCTGATCGCGAACGGCGCAGTCGGCGATGCCTTTCGCAGCCTCGTCGTGCATCCCTTCGTCTTCGCCGGCCAACACGACATCCCGTATCTCGGCCTCGCTTCGCTCTTCGATTCCCAGGTGCTCGGAGGCACCGACCGTCTCACCTACGGCGCGAGTTCCCTCTATCGCATCGTGGTTCCGTCGGATTGGCTTCGCGAATGGCGCTTGATCGAGCGTCTACACGTCGGACTCTATCTGCTTCCTCCCCTGGTCTTTGCGGGGGCCGCGTTCTCCCTGTGGCGGACCCGCAAGCGCTTCGATATGGCACTGGCGCTGATCGCCCTGGTGTCCGGCGCCGTCTTCCTCGGCGTGTTTCCGCGCGCGGACTACAACCATCTCGTCAACGTCTACCAGCCGGTGATCTTGCTGTTCGTCGTCGTGCTCGATCGCCTGCTCGAAGACCCCGGGGTGGGCCCGGTGCTGCGAGGCTGGCCGATGCGAGTGGCCGCAGGTGTGCTCGCCCTCTGCTACCTCGCCGTCGCGGGTTATTGGTACACCCAGACGATCTCGGTGATGGATACGAAGATCTCCGGCACGCGCGGTGGGGTCTACGAGCGCGCCGAGCGCGCCATCATGATCGATCAACTCGCCGGCTTCGCGGCCTCGCGGACGAAGCCCGGGGAAGCGCTCCTCACGGTGCCCGACCTCGCGATGCTGAACTTCCTCGCGAAGCGCTCGATGCCGAGCGCGTACTACAACCTCTACCAGCACCACATCGCCCACGATGCGGGTCTGGCCGTGGTCGAGGGCAGCCGTGCGAACGGGGTCCGCTTCGCGGTCACCGGCTACAACGACTTCTTCTCGGATCGCGAGAGGCTGCGCGACTACGCACCGGTGCTCGTCGACTTCATCGAGCGGGAGTTCGACATCCTCTACTCGGCCGGCGGCGACAACTTCCTCTTCCTCGGGCGCCGCCCGCGCCCCGAACCGAAGCGGGAGATCGTCTCGCTACTCGATCACTGCGAGATCGAACCCACGCCCGAGGGCGGAGAGGTCGACCACCGGGTCCGCGAGCACCTGCTCTTCTCCACCCTCTATCAGGACGAAGGCGATCATCATCACGAGATGGATTTCACGGTCGAGAGCCGCTGCACCGTGAAGCTGCCCGACGATCCCGGCCTCGTCTTCGGCGTGCGTCCCGACTACTTCCCCCCGCGTGCCGCCTCGCGCGGGGCGAGCCTCGAGTTCGAGGTGTGGGTCGAGCGCCCGGGCTTCGCACCCGTGCAGCTCCTCGAGCACAGCGTCCCGGTCACGCGTCCGAAGGCGCTGAGCCTGGTGCGCCGCTGGCCCCGGGAGAAGCGCGCCACCCTGGGCCCCCTTGCGGGAGAGGAGGTGACGTTCGTGTTCCGCGGCACGCGCCACGGGCGCGTCCAACGGCACCCGCTGGCCTTCCGCAGCTACGCGACGCACTGGATCGAACCCCGCCTGTTGGGCACGCCGGGCCGATCTCAGTAATCGATGATGATCGACCAGCGGCCGTACCAGTCGGGACCGTCCTGCCCCTCGAACTCCTTCGAGTTGTAGAAGGCCATCAGCTGGCTCTTGAAGCGGCCGTACTCGAAGCCGAGCCCCATTGGTGCGTGGATCACGAGGGTCTTCTTGTCGACGTCGTGGGAGTCTTCGAAGGTGTTGCCGTCGAGGAAGATGTCTCGCACGACCGCCGAGACATTGGCGCCCGCAAAGAGATAGAAACGCATCGGGCTGTCGGGACCGTCGGGACGCGCGAAGCGGCCCTTGCCGAAGTCGGCCGGGAGCGCCCAGCCGATGCGAACGAGCCCCGCCGCGGTGGCGGCGGTCTTCACGTTGCCGGCTTCCGCCGTGACGTTCGCGATCACGTCGGTTTCGAGTCCGCCCGCGAGGGTGAATGGCCGCCCCGGCACCCGCCAACTTCGCGCGCGACGCAGCACCAGGGCGAATTCGTTGTCGAGTTGGTTGTCCCAACCCTTGAACATCGGAGAGTCGGTGAGGATGTGGAGCAGGTCCTGCCCCTCTTCGGCGATCGAGGCCGGGCCGACGACCCCGATGTCGAGTTCCAGGGTGTCGAGGAAGGGGATGGCTTCTTCGTCGTCGCGATGCCGGTTGCGATAGATGGAAAAGCGACTGTGGAGATAGCCGGCATAGGGCCGGTCGTCGGGAACGACCTCGCGCGCCCGCGAGTCTTCGGGGGTGTACATCTCGTGGTGGAAACCGAAGGCGAAGCGAACGTCCTCGGGATCGTCGTTCCAGGGCGGGAGCGCATGAGCGAGGGTCGCGACCCATCCGGGGACCACGCCTTCGGGCACGACCACGTCCAGGTGCAGGCCGTTGGTGTAGTGGCGGTCTTCGCCGCCGAAGATTACGTCGTTGTCGATCGCGAAGTCGACGCGCCAGACGCGATCGCCCTCTTTCTCCGCTTCGGCCCCTGCCGACGAAGCGACCGAGAGCAGCGCGGCGGCCAGCGCGCCCGCGACGAGTCGGCTCAGTTGTAGCCGAGCGCCTCGATGCGCTTGTTGCTCTTCAGCCATTTCGGGTCGACCTTCACGAAGAGGTTGAGTCGCACGTGACAGCCCACCAGGGCCTCGATCTGCTTGCGCGCGCGCGTTCCGATGCGCTTCACCATGGCTCCACCGCGCCCGACGACGATGCGCTTCTGGCTGTCGCGCATGACCAGGATGTTCGCGTCGATCGTCACCCGATCGGCCCCCGCGTCGGCGTACTTGATGACGTCGACCGCCATCTCGTACGGGAGTTCCTGCCCCAGGCATTCGAAGACGGCTTCTCGCACGAGTTCACCCGCGAGCCAGCGCACCGGGCGATCGGTGAGGGTCTCGGGATCGTAGAGGGGCGGCGATTCGGGGAGCGCACGGGCAACCGCCTCTTCGAAGGACGAGACGCCGTACCCCGTGCGAGCCGAGATCGCGAGCGGCGCACGGGTGGGCGCGATGTGCTCGGGGATCGCGACCTCCGCATCGTCCTTTGCGAGATCGAGCTTGGTGGTCACGATCAGGAACGGCTTGTGTTCCGCGGCGAGGTTTTCACACAGCGCATCGTGGATCGGCTCCCAGCCTCGGCTTCGATCGACCAGCACGACGCCGACATCGCAGCCGCGGATCGCTTCAGCGACCGCCTCGTTGAGGGCGACGTTCAGGGTGCGCTCACTCTCGTGGAGCCCGGGGGTATCGACGAAGAGGATCTGCGCGGCTTCGGTGTTGTGGATGCCCAGGATGCGGCTCCGCGTCGTCTGGGGTTTGGCGGTGACGATCGCGAGCTTCTGTCCGAGCAGGCGATTCATCAGCGTCGACTTGCCCGCGTTGGGCGGGCCGAGGAGTGCAACGAAGCCCGCGCGGTGGGTCATCGCGAGGCTTCCAGATCGCGTCCTTCGGCGATCGCCCGATCGACGCGCTCGAGGGCGGCACTCGCGGCGGCACGCTCGGCGAGGCGTTTGCTGCGCCCCACCCCCTCGCCCCAGCTCTCGCCTTCGACGTGCACCTCGACGGTGAAGCGCTGCTCGTCGCCCTCCACCTCGCTGTCTCCCACGCAGCTGTAGGTCGGGAAATTTCCCGTCTGGGCCATGACCCACTCCTGCAGGCGCGTCTTCGGGTCGCGGCGCGTCGGGGCGGCGCCCGGCTCGAGTCGATCGCGAATCACTTCGCGGACGAGGCCGGCGACGGGTTCGAGGCCCCCGTCGAGATAGATCGCACCGAGCACAGCTTCGACGGCGTCGGCCAGGATGCCGGGCTTCTGCCCGCCCTTCGATTGCTGCTCGGTCCGGCCCAGTCGCAGATACGAACCGAGTTCCCAGCGCTCGGCGAGCTTCGCCAGAGATTTGGCATCGACGAGGTTCTGCAGCGCGAGGGTGAGGTCCCCTTCGTTCCAATCGGGATGCGCTTCATAGAGTGCATGGGCGACGGCGAGCCCGAGGATCGAGTCCCCGAGGAACTCGAGACGCTCGTTGCTGGCGACGTCATCGCGTTCGTTCGCGTACGACGAATGCTGCAGCGCGTTCTCCAGGAGCGCGCGATCGCGGAAGCGATAGCCGAGGTGATCTTCGAGTTCGCCGGCTTCGCGAGGCGTCGCTTCGCTCACGAGATCGCTCCAGCGATCCAGCCCCCACCGAGCACCTCTTCGCCGCGTTCGGCGTCGTAGAACACCGCCGCTTGCCCGGGGGTGAAGGCTTCGACGGGCTCGTCGAACGCGATCCGCACCCGGGTTTCGCCCTCGGGATGCAGCCAGGCCAGCGCCCCTTCGTGGCGATGGCGGATCTGCACCCGGGCCAGGATCGGCTCGCCCGGCGCTTCGCCAGCAATCCAGTTCACGCGCTCCACGCGTCCGGCCGAGACTTCGAGTTCGTCGCGATCGCCCACCACGATGCGCCCGGTTTCGGCGTCGATGCGACTCACGTAGAGGGGGCGATTCGCGTTGTGGATCCCGAGGCCGTGTCGTTGGCCGACGGTGTAGTGATGGATGCCCCGGTGCTCGCCCAGCACGTTTCCCTCGCGGTCGACGAACTCCCCGCGGAGATCCTTCGCTTCCGGGCGCAGGGTTTCGACGACGGCCGCGTAGTCACCGTCCGGCACGAAGCAGATCTCCTGACTCTCGGGCTTGTCCGCGGTACCCAGGCCCAGTTCGCGAGCGAGCTTGCGCACCTCGTCCTTGCTCATCTCGCCGAGCGGGAAACGCGCGCGGCGTAACTGCTCCTGGGTGAGCTCGAAGAGGAAGTAGCTCTGATCCTTGTTGCGATCGCGGGCGCGAAACAGGCGCGCGGCACCGCTTTCGGGATCGATCTCGATGCGCGCGTAGTGACCGGTCGCGACGGCGTCGGCACCGAAGACCTCGGCGCGTGCCAACAGATGGTCGAACTTGAAGCGCGAGTTGCAGGCGACGCAGGGGATCGGTGTGCGGCCGTTCAGATAGTCGTCCGCGAAGGCGTCGATCACCTCGCTGCGGAAGCGATCGGCGTAGTTGGCGACGAAGAAACGCACCCCGAGGCGATCTGCGACCCGGCGCGCATCGTCGGCGTCCTCGAGGGAACAGCAGCGCGAGGCATCTCCCGAGAGCTGCATCGTGATGCCCACCACCTCACGCTCTTCGCGCGCGAGCAGCGCCGCGGCGACCGACGAGTCGACGCCCCCCGACATCGCAACGACGATGCGGGCAGAAGGGGTATCGGGCTGTTCGCGAATGCTCATCGCGCGGGAACGTGCCCCATTTCTCGAGCGGCCGTCACCGGGGTGCGTCCAGCGCGCGCACCTTGGCGACCTGCTCCGCGATGATCGCGACGGCGCGGTCGACCTGCGCCTCGTCGATCCCGAGCCCCACACTCAGGCGTAGACATCCCAGGGCCTGTTCGGGGCTGCGTCCCATCGCGGTGAGCACGTGGGAAGGATGGATCGATCCCGAGTGGCAGGCCGCACCAGCCGACACGGCAAGGCCTTCGAGATCGAGGGACTGAACCAGGATGTCTCCCGCGACACCTCGGAACTCGACGCTCAGGGTGTTGCACAGCACGGCTTCGGGATCGCCGTTGCGACGCAGATCCGGAATGGCGCCTTCGAGACCCTTCCAGAGTCGATCCCGCAGACCGGCGTATTGCGGAATGCGCGCGTCGAGGCCGTCCATCGCGAGCTGCGCCGCGACGCCGAGCCCCGCGATCCCCGCAACGTTCTCGGTGCCGCCGCGGAAGCGGCGCTCCTGTGGGCCGCCGAGAGCACGCGGAGCACACTCGACATCGCCGCGAACCACGAGGCAGCCGATTCCCTTCGGTCCGTTGAACTTGTGTGCCGAAAGCGAGAGCAGGTCCGCGGGCACCCGAGACAGATCGACGGGCGCCTTCCCCACGGCCTGGGTCGCGTCGACGTGCAGGGGAACACCGCGCGCCTTCACGCGTTCGGCGATCTCGCCCATCGGTTGGACCACCCCGGTTTCGTTGTTCGCCCAGATGATCGTGACGAGGGTGGGCGACTCCTCGAGGATGCGCTCGAGCGCGTCCTGATCGAGCAGCCCCGCTTCGTCGACCCCGAGACGAACGACCCGCCTGCCGCGCTCTTCGAGCCAGACCAGGGGCGCTTCGATGGATGGATGCTCGACCGAGCTCGCGATCACGGGGCCATCGCCCTCGATGCCGAGGAGCGCGGTGTTGTTCGCCTCGGTCGCGCCCGCAGTGAAGGTCACTTCGCGCGGCGCAACCGAAAGCAACGCCGCCATCTGCTCGCGCGCCGTGTCGACGACCCGTCGCGCAGCGGCCCCCTCGGCGTGGGTGCTCGAGGGATTGCCGTAGACATCGCGCAACACACGCGCCATTTCGTCCGAGACCGCCGGGTGAAGCGGCGTCGTCGCGTTGTGGTCGAGGTAGATGCGATCGCTCACGCGTTCGCACCCCGCTCGGTATCCGCGCCCTCACCTTCGTCTTCGTTGGGGACTTCGGGGATCTTGGCGAGGATGTCGCCGAGGGTGTGGGACGACGCGTAGCGCGCGGTCGCGCGGTCGAGTTCGCCAATCATCTCCTCGACCGCGGGGGCGACGAGCTGCGCGGGCTCGTTCTCGAGTTCAGCGCGCTGGCCGCGAATCGCGTCGAGCAGATCCGCGATGCGGATGCGCTCCGCCGGACGGCCGAGGCGATAGCCCTCGCCGCCGTCCTCGAGGTTGCATTGGCTGAGGATGCCGTTGCTCTCCAACTGGTCGAGCACTTCGCGCACGGCGCGCACCGAGGCGCCGACGCCCGCGGCCAGCACCTCCGCGGTGGGCACGGTGCGGTCGTCGCGGAAGGCACGCGCGACCTCGACCGAGAGCGCGAGCCCCAGGGTTTCGACTTCCGCCGGCGAAAGCGTCGTCGCGCTCACCTCGAGGCGATAGTGATCGCGGTTCTGGTGGGCGAAGCTGAACTCGGCGCCGAGCAGCACGATCGCCCAACACACGTAGAGCCAGACGAAGAGCAGTGGCAGCGCGGCGAAGCCGCCGTAGAGCGCGCTGTAGCGCGCCGCGCCGACACTCAGGTCGACATAGGTCGATTGTGCGAGGGAGAAGAGCACGGCGGCCAGGGCCCCGCCGAGCAGTGCGCTGCGAGCCTGCACTCGCGTGTTCGGGAAGAACCAGTAGACGAAGCTGAAGCCCACCAGCAGGAAGAACTCCGGCGCGTACTGCAGGCCCATCTTGTAGAGCGAAGCGAAACCCGGCGATTCGAGCAGGCGCGTGACCAGCGGATCCGACTCGAGGGTCGCGCCCAGGGACATTGCCGCGCCGGTGAAGAGCGGTACCACGATGATGACGGCGAGGTAGTCGGAGAAGCGCCGCGCGAAACCGCGGTCGCGGCGCACGCCCCAGATCGAGTTCAACGTGGTTTCGAGATGCCGCAGGGCCAGCACGGTGGAAACGAAGAGCATCGCGGCGCCCACGCTACCGAGCCCCACGATGTTCGCGCCGTCGACCAGGCCCAGCAGGGTGTCGCGCGCCTCCGGGCTCCCCGCCGCGAGGTAGTCGACCGCCACCACGGCCAGATTGTTGTTCGGATCGAAGAGACGCACGATCGAGAACGCCACCGCCAGCAGCGGGATCACCGAGAGTGCGGTCACATAGGTGAGCGCACTCGCGCGCAGCAGCAGCTGATCCTTGACGAAGCCCTCCCCCACCATCATGACCACCTGCAACGCACGGATCGCCATGCCGAGGAAGGAGCGCGGATGCAGATCGACGCGCCAGAGATCTTCCATCAGGAAGCGCCGCGCGCGTTCGATCATCTGTCCGAGTTGGAGGTTCACGGCCATGCTCCGAATTCGGGGCGGGCCACGGCCAGGCCTTCGAGCCCGGCGACCGTCACCGGGCCGATCCCCGCGATGCGCTCGAGATCGGCGAGTGAGGAGAAGGCTGCGTTTTCGCGAGCCGCGACGATCGCCGCCGCGCGGGTGGGACCGATCCGCGGCAGAACCTCGAGGGCACGCGCGTCTTCGCGATTCACGTCGAGTGGAAGACCGATGAGCAGGCGTGCCGGGCCGTTCACCCGCTGCCCGGCTTCGGACGCGTCGCAAGCGAGGTCGACGGTCCAACCGGACGCTGCGCGGACCGGGGCGGGATTCGAGCACGACGTCGCGTCGGGCGACGAAGCGGTCGACGATGCGACGCCCACGTAGAACATCAGACAGGCGACCAGCGCCGTCGCTGCGTGCTGCACCGCAGGACTCCCGTCACACAGCCGACCGTCACGTTGCATTCGCGCTATGGGCGTCATCCGCGCTATGGGCATTATTCGCGCTATGGGCATCATTCGCGCTATGGGCATCGACGGGCCTCCCTCCCGCGCCGCCCCGCTTCCCCACTACTCGGGCGAGGGCTCCGCGGCGCCGTCTTCGACGAACTCGGCGTGGAGGGCGCGCAGAGCGAGTTCGGCGTACTTCTCTTCGATCACGACCGAGATCTTGATCTCGCTCGTGCTGATCAGCTGGATGTTGATGCTCTCGTTGGCCAGCGTCGTGAACATGCGCGTCGCTACACCGGCGTGATCCTGCATGCCGAGACCCACGATCGAGATCTTCGCGATAGCGTCGTCGCCCTCGACCTCGCTCGCGCCCATCTCACCCGCCGCCGCGTTCGCGATCTCGACCGCCTTCTTGTACTCGGCGCGGGGCACGGTGAAGGTCATGTCGGTCGTGCCCTCGCTCGAGAGGTTCTGCACGATCATGTCGATCTGGATGCCCGCATCCGAGAGCGGCTTGAAGAGCTTGCTCGCGATGCCGGGGTGATCTTCCACCCCCTTCACGCGGATCTTGGCTTCGTTCAGATTGTGGGTGACCCCGGAGACGACGAGTCGCTCCATCACATCCTCCTCGCGCGTGACCCAGGTCCCTTCGTCGGACTTGAAACTCGAACGCACATGTATCGGCAGGCCGTAGCGCTTGGCGAATTTGACCGAACGGATCTGCAGCACCTTCGCGCCGAGACTCGCCATTTCCAGCATCTCGTCGAATGAGACGCTGCCCAATTTCTTCGCGCCGCTCACCACGCGCGGATCCGCCGTGTAGACGCCATCGACATCGGTGTAGATCTCGCAGACGTCCGCCTCGAGGGCGCAGGCGACGGCGACGGCCGAGGTATCCGAACCCCCGCGCCCCAGGGTCGTGATGTTGCCTTCCGGATCGACCCCCTGGAAGCCGGCGATCACCGCGATGGCGCCCTCGTCGAGCACCTTGCGCAGGCGGCTGCAGTCGATGTCGACGATGCGCGCCTTGCTGTGGTCGGAGTCGGTCTGCATGCCCATCTGCGAGCCGGTGAACGACTTCGCATCGCGACCCAGCTGGTGGATCGCCATCGAGAGCAACGCGATCGTCTTCTGTTCACCGGTCGAGACGAGCACGTCGTACTCGCGCGGGTCGGGGCGTTCGCCGCCGAGCTGTTCGGCGAGATCGACGAGTTGATTGGTCTCCCCGCTCATGGCGGAGACACAGACGACGACCTGGTTGCCGGCGTCGTGGGTGGCGATGACGCGTTTCGCGACGTTCCGGATGCGATCCGGATCGCCGACGCTGGTGCCGCCGTATTTTTGGACTACGAGTGCCACGGGTTTCTAGCCTTGGATTTCTTCGGGCGCAGAGACGTTCACTTCGTGGCCCGCGGTTCGAAGTGCCTTGCACCAGGTCTCGAGCAGGGCATTGCTCGCGGGGCCGGTGGCGCGGGCTTCGAAGCGGCGGGCCGCGTCGTCGCGTTCGTCTTCTGTCGTCTGTGGATCGGGATCGATGGGGGCCTGCTCGCGCGCGATTCGGATCACCAGGTGATCGGGTGGCAGGGCCTCCTGGAAGCGATCCCCCCATTCGATCGCCAGGATGGCGTCCAGCGCCAGCAGGTCGAGGAAACCTACCTCCTCGAGCGCGCTTTCGCTTTCCAATCGATAGAAATCCATGTGGACGAGCCCGCGTGTGGCGTGGCCCTCGTACTCGTTGACGATGGCAAAGGTCGGACTCGTCACGGCTTCGGGGTCGAGACCGAGGCCATCCGCCAACCCCTTTACGAAGTGGGTCTTGCCGACACCGAGGTCGCCGATCAGGCAGACCACGAGGGGATGCCCGGTGTGCTCGGCCAACAGCGCGCCCGCGCGCTGCGTCTCACCGGGGGTTCGGGAAGCGAAGGAGCAGTGCACGGGAACGCTCGGACGTGTCGGGGAGCGGGGATGAGGTCGGCTGCGCGCGCAACGATGCGCACAGGGCCGGCAGTTCGTCGGCGATTTCGTGGGCCAGCAGGCCGCTGTTTCCGCGGCGAAGGGCGAGCTCGTCGGCGGCCAGACCGTGGAGGTAGACGCCGAGGGTGGCGGCTTCGAAGGGCGCGAGTCGCTGGGCGAGCAGCCCCGCGATCACGCCGGTGAGGACGTCGCCCGTTCCGCCCGCGGCGAGTGCCGGACCGCCCGTCGGGTTGATCGCAACGCGTCCCGCAGGTTCGGCGATCACCGTGCCCGCCCCCTTCAAGACCACGATGGAACCGCCGCGCTCGGCCAGCGCTCGCGCCGATGCGACGCGATCGCGATTGAGGGAGCGTGCGTCGGAGTCGAGCAGCCGCGCGGCCTCTCCGGGATGGGGTGTCAGAATGGTCGCGGCGGAGCGCGCCTTCAGGATTGCGAGGGCGTCGGCGTGCTCGGCGAAGGCGTTGAGGCCGTCGGCATCGATCACCAGTGGTCGCTCGACGCGCTTGGCCAGTTCGTGAACGAGGCTCACGGTTTCCTCGTGGGTGCCGATGCCCGGACCGAGGGCGACGACGTCGCGACCTTCCGCCAGGGCGAGCAGATGACTCGCGCTCGCCGCTGCAAAGCTCTGGTCTTCGGTGTCGGGGACCGGGGCCGTCATGGCCTCGGTGGTCTTCACCTCGAGGATCTCGTTGATGCCCGCCGGACACGCGACGGTGACCAGGCCCGCACCCACGCGGGCCGCGCCGAGGGAGCTCAGGTGTGCAGCGCCGGTCTTGCCGCGCGAACCCGCGACGACGAGCACGTGCCCGAAGCTCCCCTTGTGTCCCGAAGCGGCGCGCTCCGGGAGTTCGCGGGTGGCGGTCTCGCGCGACCAGGCCTCCGCCTTCGGAGCCACACCCGGCGCTTCGTCATGGATGCCGATGCGGGCGACGAAGATTTCGCCGGCGTGACCGCGTCCCGGCTCGAGGCAGAGGCCGATCTTCGGCAGCCCGATCGTGACGGTCTCGCTGGCCCGCACGGCGACCCCGTGGATCTGGCCATCGTCGCTATCGAGGCCCGATGGCAGGTCGACGGCGATCACGGGTACACCCGCTTCGAATCGTTCGTTGATCCAGGCGACGTGATCCGCGGCTTCGCCTTCGAGGGCGCGCGCGAGACCGGTGCCGAAGAGCGCATCGACCACGAGCGAAGGCTCTGAGCCGTCGCGGGGATGCGCAATAGACTCCACCCCCAACGCCGTGAGGCGCGCGAAGTTGACTGCAGCGTCGTCGGCGAGCCCGGCCGGATCACCGAGCACACTCACTTCGACGGGATGACCGAGCACGGCCAGGTGCCGCGCCACGACGAAGCCATCGCCACCGTTGTTGCCGCGCCCGCAGACGATCGAGACCGGCGCGTTCGCACGGCCCGAATCCTCGAGCCGTGCCAGCACGCGCTCGACCACTGCGCGCCCAGCGCTCTCCATCAGGACTTCGCCGCGAACGTCGAGATCCACGATCGTGTGACGATCGAGGGCGCGCATCTCCTCGGCGCTCACCAGCGGCCATGCATTCGAGGCCACAGCGATCCTCCGTTCAGGCTTCCTAGGCCGACAGGGCCTTCGCGAGTTCGTCGGCGAGGTGCTGCGCGATCGACTGCACCATCTCCTCGCTCTCACCTTCCACCATGATGCGCGCCTTCGCCTCGGTGCCGCTGTAGCGGATCAAGACGCGGCCGCGGTCGCCGAGCTGGGCTTCCACCTCGGCAATCGCCTGCTGCACCGTGGGCAGGGTTTCGATCGGACGCTTCTCCGCCACTTCGACGCCCAGGAGCGCCTGGGGAAAGCGCTGGAAGTCCGCGGTCAGCTCCGAAAGGCGCCGCCCGCTGCGCGCCATCACCGAGAGCACCTGCAGGGCGCTCTTCAGGCCATCCCCCGTACTCGACTGGTCGAGGAAGATCAGGTGCCCCGACTGCTCGCCGCCGAGGTTGTAGCCGTGCTCGCGCATGGCCTCGACGACGTAGCGATCTCCGACCTGGGTGCGCCGCAGATGGAGGCCCTGCGCCTCGAGGTTCTTTTCGAGGCCGAGGTTGCTCATCACGGTGGCCACCACGCCGTCGCCGCGCAGGATGCCGCGGCTCTTCATGTCGCGCGCGCAGAGCGAGAGGATCATGTCGCCGTCGAGCACGCCCCCCTCTTCGTCGACGAGGACCACGCGGTCCGCGTCGCCGTCGAGGGCGATGCCGACGTCCGCGCCCGTCTCCTTCACCTGCTCCGCGAGCTTCTCGGGGTGGAGCGTGCCGCAGCCGTCGTTGATGTTTCGTCCGTTGGGTTCGATGCCGATGCTGTGCACCTCGGCGCCGAGTTCCCAGAGCACGATCGGACCCACCTTGTAGGCGGCGCCGTTCGCGCAATCGAGCACGATCTTGAAGTCGCCGAGGCTCGTTTCGATGGGAAAGCCGTTCTTGAGGTTCACGACGTAACGCGCGGCCGCGTCGTCGATTCTGCGCGCGGCACCGAGCTTGTCGGAAGCCGCGAGCCCCGAGCGCAACTCGTCGGAACCGAGCAGGCTCTCGATGCGGTCTTCGATGGCGTCGGCGAGTTTGAAGCCGTCCTGCCCGAAGAACTTGATGCCGTTGTCGCGGTAGGGGTTGTGGCTCGCCGAGATCATCACCCCGGCGTCGCAGCGCATGTCGGTCGTGAGGAAGGAGAGCGCCGGGGTCGGCATCGGGCCGACCTGCAGCACGTCCACTCCCATCGAGGTGATCCCCGCCGCGAGTGCGTCTTCGAACATGTACCCCGAAAGGCGCGTGTCCTTGCCGATCAGGATGCGATGGGCGTCGCGCCCGCCCTGCCCGCGAAACACATAGGCGATGGCTTGCCCCAGGGAGAGCGCGACCTCGGGGGTCATCGGATGGACGTTGGCTTCGCCCCGAACCCCGTCGGTGCCGAAGAGCCTCGCTTTGTGACCGCTCATGATTCTTCCAATCGCCGCGCGCGTGAACCGCCCGGACCAGCTGTGGGTTCGAGATCTCCCACGTCTTCGTGGGGTTCGGGGGCGATGTGGAGGACGACCTTGATGGGCTCCTCCTTTTCGAGGCGCACGGTGCCGGCGCCGAGCAGCAGGCTCACCTGACGCTCTTCGTCGGCGTTGAGCCCGGTGAGATCGACGGGTTCGGTCACCACCTCGCGCAGGCGCAACACGTGGCCGCGCGCGCCGGTGAGCCAGACGTGGCTGGGCTGCACTTCGACCCGTTCCAGCACGTAGCCTTCGGGCAATTCGCCGGCAGTGTCGACGCGGATGCCGACCGCCTTGCGACCCCGCGGTTCGAAGTGGATGAAGATACGGGAGGGCGAACGGCTCACGATGCGCGCGCCGCGGGGGAGCGCGATGTTCGAGACGTCGACCTCGAAGTCGGCATCCCCGGGCTTGCTACCCGAGACGTCGATCGCGTAGCGCAGGTTGCCCGGGTCGACGTTCCGCAGTGCCGCCTGACTCCCCATGATGCGCACGTTGATGTTGCGCGGCGTCTGGTCGGTCACCACGAGCTCTTCGCTCATCTCCATCAGCTCGATCGGCACGTCGTAGGCGCGCTCGATCGAGGAGGCGCCGTTCGCCAGCGCCCACAGGATGATGGCGATCACCAGGGCCAGGAGCAGTGCACCGGGGCGCAGATTCGAAAAGCGACGCGACATCGTTGGATGGTTCCGTGGGTTGCTGTTTTCGGCCTACGGCGTTTTGGGACTGACTCAGACGCCCGAGCGGCTGGTGCTGATTCCGATCTCGCCGGAATCGGCGACTTCGAGGGGGCGTGCGATCTCTTCGGCGCTCGGCAGATCCCGGCGTTCGTTGCCGAGGATCTCGCGCAGGGCGACCCGCAGATGCGGGGCATCGAGGCCTCGGAGCATCTCGCCGGCCATCACGATCGAGATCGTGCCCGTCTCCTCCGACACCACGATCACGACGGCGTCGGTCTCTTCCGTGATCCCGACCGCTGCCCGGTGACGCGTGCCCACGCCCTCCGGTAGATCCGTCTTCAGGGTGAGCGGCAGGATGCAGCCCACCGCGGCGATGCGACCATCCTGGATCAGCGCCGCGCCATCGTGGAGCGGCGAACTCGGAGCGAAGATCGAGGTCAGCAGGTCCTTGGTGACCGCCGAATCGATCCGGGTGCCGACCTCGACCTGGTCGGCCAGGGCGGTCTCGCGTTCGAGCACCATCAGTGCGCCGGTCTTGCGCTGGGCGAGCAACTGGGCCGCACGCACCACCTCTTCGACGATCTGACTCTCCTGCTGCGCAGAAACCACAGGAAAGAAGCCGCGCCCCACCCGCGCCAGCGCGCGGCGGATGTCGTGCTGGAAGAGCACCACCATGATCAGCGGGGCGTTGTTGAGGAAGTTGTCGAGCACGATGCCGACGGCCACCAGCTCGAGGGTTTGCGAAGCCAGGCTCGCCGCCATCAGCACGATCAGGCCGACGAGGATCTGCACGGCGCGCGTGCCGCGGATCAGCAGCAGCACCCAGTAGATGCCCGCCGTTACCAGGATGATGTCGATCGAATCCCGGAACGGATCGAACTCGAGGGCGAAGGACGCCCACGTCTCGTTCAGCGTCTGCCAGAGATACTCGATCAACTCTCTACCCGTTGTACGCGTTCAACCAACCACCCGCCTTTCCGGTTCTTGCTCCTAGCTGGGGATCGGCTCCGGTTCGGGGTCGGGGACGTTGTCTCCGGAGAACCCGTCACTCGGCTCCGACTCCGGCGTCTTGGCGGGCTTCGGTCGTTCGATCACCTTGTGGAACGGCGGCAGCACCTCGTTCTTCAGCAACATGTCGAGCTCGTCGGTCTCGAGGGTCTCGCGTTCGAGCAGCGCCTCGGCGATGCGGTCGAGCACGTCGCGATTGTCGACCAGCAGCTGCATCGCTTCGTCGTACTTGCCCTGCAGCAGATCCGCGACCTCGCTGTCGATCTCCTCGGCCTTCTTCTCGCTGTAGTCCTTGCGCTGCATCATGTCGCGGCCGAGGAAGACGTCGCCGCTGCTCTCGCCGTAGGTCACGGGGCCGAGGCGATCGCTCATGCCGTACTGGCAGATCATGCGTCGCCCCCAGCCGGTGGCCTGTTCGAGATCGTTCGAAGCGCCGGTGGAGAAGTGACCGAAGATCAGCTCCTCGGCAGCGCGCCCGCCCATCGCGTGGCGAATCAGCGCGTGGATCTGCTTCTTCGTCAAGTTGAAGCGGTCTTCCACCGGAAGCGTCTGCGTCACACCGAGGGCCATGCCGCGCGGGATGATCGTGACCTTGTGGACGGGATCCGAATCCTCGGGCGTGAGCATGCAGACCAGCGCGTGGCCCGCCTCGTGGTAGGCGGTGATGCGCTTGTCCTCGTCGCTCATGATCATGTTGCGACGCTCGGTACCGAGGATGACCTTGTCCTTGGCGTTCTCGAAATCCTCGTGGGCCACACGCTGGGCACCGCGGCGGGCGGCCAGCAGCGCGGCTTCGTTCACCAGGTTCTGCAGATCGGCACCCACCATGCCCGGGGTGCCGCGCGCCTGGATCTCGAGATCGACGTCGTCGTCGAGGGGCACGCGTCGCGTGTGGATCTTCAGGATCTCGTAACGCCCGCGCAGATCGGGCCGCCCCACCACCACGCGACGGTCGAAGCGACCGGGGCGAAGCAGCGCCGGGTCGAGCACATCGGGGCGGTTCGTCGCTGCGACGAGGATCACGCCCTCATTGCTCTCGAAGCCGTCCATCTCGACGAGCAGCTGGTTGAGGGTCTGTTCGCGTTCGTCGTGACCGCCGCCGAGGCCCGCGCCGCGATGGCGCCCGACCGCGTCGATCTCGTCGATGAAGATGATGCAGGGGGCGTGTTTCTTGCCCTGCAGGAAGAGATCGCGCACGCGTGAAGCGCCCACCCCGACGAACATCTCGACGAAGTCGGAACCGGAAATCGAGAAGAAGGGCACCGAGGCTTCCCCCGCCACCGCGCGCGCGAGCAGGGTCTTGCCCGTCCCGGGCGGGCCCACGAGCAGCACACCCTTCGGAATGCGACCGCCGAGGCGGGTGAACTTCTTCGGCTCCTTGAGGAACTCGATGATTTCTTCGAGCTCGACCTTCGACTCTTCGATGCCCGCGACGTCCGAGAAGGTCACGCGGGTTTCGTTCTCGGTGAGCATCCGGGCCTTCGACTTGCCGAAGCTCATCGCCTTGCCGCCGCCCGACTGCATCTGCCGGATGAAGAAGATCCACAGGCCGATGAAGAGCAGTAGCGGGAACCACATGATCAGGATCTGCCGCCAGAAGCTGCCCTCGTCCTTGGGCTGGGCTTTGAGCTGCACATTGTGTTCGCGCAGCTGGGCGATCAATTCCTGGCTGACCACCGGGGCGTAGGTGGTGAATTCGGAACCGTCGTTCAGCTTGCCCTTGATCACGCCCTCTTCGATCAGCACCGATTCGATGCTCGAATCCTCGAGGTTCATGATGAACTCGCTGTAGGCGATTTCCGGAGGCGCCTTCTCGTCCTGGTTGAGCATCGTGACGAGCAGAAGGATGACGACGAGGATCACCACCCAGAGCGCCATGTTCTTGTAGAATTGTTGGTTCACGAAGTCCCCTGACTGAATCTCGCCGGTTCTGTCTTTCGGCTCGAGCCCCGATTCCTACGCACCCTCGCGGCGTTGTCGAATCGCCCTGCGCGAGTTCTGCGCCCCCCTGAAGCCCATCGGTACGAAACAGCCCCGTCTTGAACCGCCTCGGATCGCGAGCGGGCGGCGCGGCTCCCCGGGGCGCGCGGAATGAGACGAGGCGTCTGAGCCGCGGCTTCGCCCGCGGAGAGGCCTTTTTCAAGGACGCCGGGGCGCCGACGTCGGTTCATCGGATGTGCTCGAAGCGCGAGGGCCCGCAGCCCGCACCCCCCGGCGGCCATTTCCTCCAAATGGCTGAAAACAAAACCGTTTGAGGGAGCCTAGCCCGCATTTCGCCAAGCGGCTCTAGTGCGCCTCAACTCTTCCCTGGCCCAGCGCCCGGAACACCTCGCTGCGGCGCGCCTCGACACCCCGGTGAGAGTCGAGAATCGAGGTGTTCACGCACCCTCCGAGCGGTAGAAGATCAAGCGTCCGCGTTCGCGCCGCAGCCGCAGGGGCGCAGGAAGCTCGATTTCGCGGCCGCCGGGGGCACCCGGTCCTTCGCGCAGGAACGCGAGGGCGCGCTCGACGTGGCGTCGGTCCAGTTCGCGCCCTCCCCCGAGATGCCCCACGGCGCGGACGACCAGCCTGCGGGCCAACGCTTCGGGCAGGGAGGTCCAGCGCTCGGCCGGACTCTCGAGGCGTCCGGCATCGATGCGATCGAAGGTGGCGTCGAACTCCGCGGCCACGATCGGCTCAAGCCATTCGCGCTCGCGCCGCTGCCCGTCGGCCAGCCGGGCGAGTGCTTCGGCGAGGTTGGGATTGAACGCCTCGGCGAGACCCGGCAGCCAATCGGCCCGCAGACGGTTGCGGGCGTAGTGGGGATCGTCGTTCGAGGCGTCCTCCCGCCAGCAAAGACCGCGCTCGCGGGCATAACTCGAGAGTTCGCTGCGCCGCAGCCCGAGCAGCGGACGCACGATCCGTCCATCGCGACTCGCTTCTGGAATGCCGCCGAGGCCTTCGCTCGAAGTGCCCCGGAGCACGCGCAGCAGGACGGTTTCGGCCTGGTCGTCGAGATGGTGGGCCGTCGCGATCCGCGATGCCCCCATGCACCGCGCAATCTCGTCGAGGGCGCGGTAGCGGAGTGTGCGCGCAGCTTCCTGAAGCGTGGGGCGTGCGCGATTGCTCTGGCTCTGCCGCGCCGCTTCGACGTCGATCTCGCTGACGTGGCAGGCCAGGCCGAGGGCCGCCGCCTCGGCTTCGACGTGCTTGCGATCCGCTTCCGAGGCGGCACCGCGCAGGCCGTGGTCGACGTGTGCGACGACGACGTCGAGTCGGCGCGCGCCTGCGCAGGCCACCAGGAGGTGCAGCAGGGCCATCGAGTCGAGTCCGCCCGAGCAGGCGACGAGCACCCGTTCGCGCTCCACACCCAGCGCGGCGAGGGCCTTCTCGACGTGACGTTCGATCGCGGATGCGGAGCGGGTCGACATGGTCAGCGCATGGTAACTATCCACGTCGGCCGACCCCGCCCGAATCCATGACCGAATCCCTTCCCGACACCAACGCCACCGAAGACGCCGTACCGCCGCAGCCCGTAGACGACTCGGCCAGCGTGGCCCACAACCCTGCGAATTGGATCCACCACTGGGCCACTTGCCTGGGCTCACGCGCCGCGATCGTCTTCGACGGCCGAGAATCGAGTTGGATCGATTTCGAAAACCGCGTGGCGGCGCTGGCAGGGGCTTTGCGCTCCCGCGGTGTCGAAGCGGGTGATCGCGTCGCGATCCATCTCGCGAACCATCCCGCCTACCTCGACGCGGTCTTCGCGGCCGCGCGCATCGGGGCGATCTCACTCCCCATCAACCTGCGCCTCACTGCGCCCGAGCTGGCCTTCATCCTGGGCGATGCCGAGCCCACCCTCGTGTTGACGGATGACGAGCACGAGGGTGCAGTGCGCACGGCGAGTGAGCGATCGGGCTGCGAACCGGCGCTCTGGTGTGTGCCAGAGCGCTTCGAAGCCTGGCGGGACGAACTCGCGACCGCTGAACCGGAGCACGAGATCGCGCGGGTCTCCCCCGAAGACCCGATGATGATCATGTACTCGTCGGGCACGACCGGAACGCCGAAGGGAGCCATCCTCCCCCACCGCAAGGCGCTCTACAACGCATTGAATGCGATGAACTGCTTCGCGATCACGCCGGCTTCGCGCTGTCTCGTGGTGGCGCCACTCTTCCACTCGCTGGGGCTCCACATCCTCTCGATCCCGTTGCTGTACGGCGGCGGCACCCTGGTCCTCCACCGACGCTTCGACGCCGAGCAGGTGCTGGTCACCATCGCGCGCGATCGGATCCGCTACATGGGCGGAGTTCCCACCCACTACGAGCGCCTGCTCGACGCCCTCGATCGAGCACCCGAGGGCGCGGTCGATCTCACTTCCCTCGCCTTCCTGTTCGGCGCGGGTGCGGCCATCGAGCCCGCGACGGTGCGCGCCTTCGCGGCCCACGGTGTGGTGCTGAAGCAGGGCTACGGGCAGACCGAGACCTCGATGCTCTGCTGTCTCGAAGAGGACGATGCCATGCGCAAAGCGGGCAGCGTGGGACGCGCCCTCGAACACATGACCCTGCGCATCATCGATCGCGAGAGCCTGTCCGGGCCGGTCGAAGGTTGGCGTGACGTCAGGCCCACCGCCGCCGACGACCCCGCCCCCGAAGTCGGCGAAATCGTGGTTCGCGGCCCGATCACCATGCTCGGCTATTGGCGCAACGATGCGGCGACCCGTGAGACCCTGCGCGACGGCTGGGTGCTGACGGGCGACCTCGGGCGCATCGACGAAGAGGGCTTCGTCACCCTCACCGGTCGCTCGAAGGAGATGTTCATCTCCGGGGGCGAGAACGTGTACCCGGCCGAGATCGAGGCCGCCTATGCCGAGCATCCCGCGGTGCGTGAGATCGCGGTGGTCGCGGTGGCGGATCCCGATTGGGGAGAGGTCGGGCACGCCTTCGTGGTGTGCGAGCCCGGCAGCGAGATCGATCCGAGTTCCCTCGCCGAGTGGGGATCCCGCGTGCTCGCGAGCTTCAAGATTCCCCGCGAGTTCTTCTTCGTCGAAGCCCTGCCTCGCACGGGCTCCGGCAAGGTCCAGAAGTTCAGACTCGCGAACCGCTAGGGCCTCGCCGCTCGCCTTGGCTACGCGACCGCGACGCGGGACCGCGCCCGGACGACATCATGTCTGCGTCGCCGGGGGGGAGGGTCAGCGTTCGTTCAGCAGAACCGAGACGTCGTCCGTCGTCGGGTTCGACGTGACCAGGTCGAGCGCGCCGTCTCCGTCGAGGTCATCGACCGCCATGGCCCAGGGCGCGTTGAAGCCGCCCGCCGCCAGGGCCGTGCCGAAGCTCCCGTCCCCCGCGCCCAGCAGCACGGATATGTCGTCGGAGTTGAAGTTCCCCGTGGCTAGGTCCAACTCTCCATCACCGTCGAGGTCGGCGGTCACGACCGAGGTGGGCCTGTCGCCGGTGTCGTAGGTCACGACTGTACCGAAGGTCCCGTCGCCCACGCCGAGCAACACCGTCACGGTGTCGCCGGATGGATTGGCCAGCACCAGGTCCGGGATGGTGTCACCGTCGAAGTCGGCAATCTCGACCGACTGGGCACTGTCGGTTTCGACGATACTTGGCGTGCCGAAGGTTCCGTCGCCATTTCCCATCAAGACGGACACGCCTTCCTCGCCAACGAGATTCGCGGTCACGATATCCGGCGCATCGTCATCGTCGAGATCGGCGACTGCGACGTCGAAGGGCGCACCGCCCAGGTCCGGGTTCGGGGCCGTGTCCACGACCGTGAACGTCTGCGCTGCAGCAAAGGTTCCGTCTCCGACCCCGAGCAGCACGGACACGCTGTTGTCCACGAAGTTCGCCACCACGATATCGAGTTCATCATCGTCGTCGACGTCGGCCAGTGCGACCCCGCGAGCGCCATCATCGGCTGCGAATGCGGTCGCGGCCCCGAAGGTTCCGTCACCGACACCCAGCAGCACCGATACGTTGTCGCCGACTCCGTTGGCCGTCACGAGGTCGAGAAATGCGTCTGCGTTGAGCAGCCCCACCGCCACCGACCGGGGAACGTTCCCCGTCGAGAACTCGGTGGCTGCCCCGAAAGTCCCGTCCCCAACACCAAGCAGGACCGACACGTCGTTCGAACTGGCGTTTGCCGTGATCAGGTCCGCGTCGCCATCGCCGTTCAGGTCGGCGATGGCCAACCCTTCGGGCAGCTCGCCGGTATCGAATTCCTGCGCATCGGCGAAGGCGGCGTCTCCCGTGTTCGCCTCTTCTTCGACCACCCCACCACTACCCGCCCCGCTCGGGCAACCCAGCCAGGAGAACGAGGCGAGCAACATCAGGCCAAGACGCAAGAACAGGCGGAGATCCATCGACAAGATTCCCGGTTTCGAGAGGAGGAGGGGGGGACCGGCGTCGCGGAACCCATGTTTTGGGATCAGCGGAGCATTATCGCGCATAGAACCGATTACGCTAACGCGGACGGGGCCCGGGATCCACTACACCGGGATGCCACAGCGGCCACGAACGAGGCTGACGACGGACAGGGTTGGTAGCGGTGGCTGGACTTGAACCAGCGACCTACGGCTTATGAAGCCGCCGCTCTAACCGACTGAGCTACACCGCCTGAATCCTGTAAACCCGTAAACCCGTGTCGAGCATCGGGGTTCCCTTCGCCCCCCAGTGCGAAGCGGCGCAGACCTTAGCGCAAGCCCCCGGCGGTTCAGCAACTCACCGACGCATTCGCGATCGCGGCGCCGATCACGGTTCGGCGGGCCCAACGGAAGCGGCGGCCTCGAGTTCGGCGACGGTCTTCTCGAGGGCACGCACGCGCGCCTCGAGAGAGGCTTCGGCGTCCGCCGGCGCACCATCGGGTGGGGCCGAAGCCACGTCGGGGCCGTCACCGAAGCCGGGGATCGCGAAGCGTCCGACCTTCCCCACCAGATCGTCGAGGTCGGGGATCACTTCACCGATGCTGCCGGAGTGCACGAAGATCTCGCGCAGCGGGTCGGCTTCGAAGTCGGGGTTCGTCGAGGAGCACTGCATGTCGAGGCTCGCGCCGGTGCCGAAACGGGTGAACGAACCGAAGAGCACGAAGTCGGCACCGAGGTCCTTGGCGGTCTCGATCGCTTCGGGTAGACGCGTGGTCCCCTTTTCGACTTCGTCGACGCGGATCACCTCGAAACCACCGGCCTGGTCGATGCGCGAAGCCAACATGTCGGCCAGGCCGTTGCGCAGATAGGTCGGGTCGTCGGCGCTGTGGACGACGATCGGCAGGATGGCCAGGGTCAGCGTCTTCGGGGCCGGCTCGGCCGACGCCGATGACGTGGCGAAGTGGGCCAGGTTGCCGACTGCGAAAGCGATGGCGATGGCTCGTGCGAAAGCGGCGCGTCGCAGCATCTTGGCGGTCTTCCCTCTGGTTGTTCTCGTGATGTGACGGTGGTCGGGGCCGGGCGCTTCACGCCCAGGAGGATGCGTGGAAGACTTCGACCCGCGCCCCAGGCGCCCGGTTCCGTCCAACCCGCGCGTGAGCGCGCCCCCCTGTGGCCGCGAAGCGGGGCGCAGTGTCTGCCAGCCGCGTTGGGGCGTCAAGCAGAGAGGCGTCGAGCAGCCTTGAGCGGCAGGCGCACCACGAAGGTGGTGCCTTCACCCGGAAGGCTCTGGACTTCGAGGTCGCCCGCGAGCCCGTCGACGATCTGTTGACACACGGTGAGGCCGAGGCCTCGGCCCTCGCGCGATTCGGCCGTCGTGAAGAAGGGGTCGAAGATCTTCTCGAGATCGGCTTCGGGAATGCCCCGCCCCGTATCGCGGATGCGTACCGCTACGGTGTCGCCTCCGGGCGAAGCCTCTCGCTCGCAACGGAGTTCGACCCGGCCACCGGCCGGCGTCGCGTCGCGCGCGTTGTCGAGCAGGTTCACCAGCAGCCGGAGCAGCTGGCTGCGCACACCGGCCACTCGCAGATCGTCTGCCACCTCTTCACACTCGAGGCGAAGACCCGCCCGGTTGAAATCGTCGCGCACTCGCCCACGCGCGCGGTCGACGAGGTCGGCGAGCGAGACTTCCTCGCGTAGTACTTCATCCGAACCAGCGGACGCGCGCGCCATGGCCCGGACCAACTCGCGCAATCGCGCAACCGGGTGGGTCGTCTTCTCGACATCGGGGGGAGTCGGCGATGCCGTCCCCATCATCGCGCGTTCGATGTCATCGAGAGGCGCTTCGATCTCGCGCGCAAGGGTGCCCGCGACCTCGCCGAGGGTCCCGATGCGATCACTGCGCTTGACGTGGACTTCGGCCTGACGGAGGGCCTCGACAATGCGGGCATTCTCGATCGCGACCACGGCCTGGGTCGCAATGCCGTCGAGCAACACCTGATCATCGGCGCCGAGGCGACCACCGCCGCGACGGTTGTCGACCGCGATCGCGCCGATCACCCGGCGCGCCCCGTTCAGCGGCACCACCAGGATCTCTTCTGCCGACACTTCAGTCAGCCACTCGCGCAGCACGCGAGGCAATTCGTCGAGTTGGTCGGCGCGCAACAGGGGCCGCGAGCCGAGTTCGAGGTCTTCGATGAACTCGCGCGCGTTGCTGCGCGCAATCTCGAGACCGCACAGCGCTTCGGCAACGTCGTCGCGGGGCTCGATGCCACCCCACTCGAGGGCGTCGCCGGCGTCGTCGAAGAAGAGCAGCGCCGCCGCGTCGAACCCCATCTCTTCCGTGGTGGCGGTGAGCAGTCGACCGACCACGCGAGAGAGGTCGAGTTCGCGATGGAGATCGCGCGAGAGCTGATTCAGGTGGGTGAGTTCCCGGATCAGCGCGTCGCGTTCGCGATCGAGGGCAAAGGCCTCGATGCCGCGACGGATCGTGAGGCGCAGGTCGTCGGGATCCCAGGGCTTGGGGACGTAGCGATAGATGCTGCCGTCGTTGATCGCCGTGCCCAGCGTCTCGGCATCGCCGTAGGCGGTGACGAGCATTCGAACGGTTTGCGGGTCGATCGCGCGCACCCGGGCGAGGAACTCGACACCGGTCATTCCCGGCATCTTGTGATCCGAGAGAACGACGGCGATCGGGTTGTCGTTCAGGATCCGAAGCCCCGCTTCGGCGCTGGTGGCGGTGAAGATCGTGAAATCGCGCCGGAAGGTGAGCTCGAAGACCCGCAGGTTGTCGGGTTCGTCGTCGACGTAGAGCAGCGGAAACTCGCGGTGATCCATCAGACGAAGGGGGCTAGGACGCACGCGGCCCTCCCTCGTCCGGCGACGCGCCTGGGCTCTGATTTCGAAGCACGCTTCCCTCCGGAAAACACTCGATGCGAAGTGGTGCTTTCGCTCGACCCTGCTTCGGCCGTGCTGCAGACCGGGTTGAGCGAAACCGCATGGGCCCTGCCCCGCACGGGGCGCTGCGCCTCGAACTGCAGTGCCACGAGAATTCGACCGGCCAGATGGAAGCTGCGGCAGGTGGAAGCCGCGCTCAGAGGATCGCGTCGAGGGCCGTTTCGAGGGCCGCGATGTCGCCGTCGTTGTTCACGACATGATCGGCGAGGGCTTCGACCGCATCCAGTTGCTGGGCGTTGGGGTCCGCGTTCTTCTCTTCGCGGCGCTCGTGCTCGCGGAACTGCTCGAGGCTGGTGGCATCGCCATCGCGTTGACGAGAGAGCGAACGCTCGAAACGAACCGACTCACTGGCCTGCACCCAGACGAGCTTGAACCCCTGCCCCGCCCCGCGCAGGGCTTCGACTTCCGCCGGATGCCGCACCGAGTCGACCGCATACCTCTTTCCGGCGGGCATGCTTTCGAGCAGCCGATCGGCGAGCACCGACGAACCGCCCTCGGCACGCAGTTCGTTGCCGGTCTGGGTCATCAGGTCGCGATCGTGGGGCAAGCCGCGATCGCTCAATACCTTCCGGATCACGTCGGAGAGGGACGAGCATTCATATCCCCGGGCCAGCAGGAGCTTGATGACTTCGCCCTTGCCCGCGCCGTTGCGTCCCGCCACACCGATGATCATGCGCCGGGGTCTACCGTCGTCGTTTGCGCCGGTCAACCGCACAGCCGAAGGACGATCGCAGGTCGACATGGGGGCCGCGCTCTCTTAGCCTGCGCCGCCATGCGGGTCTTCGTGACGGGAGCGTCGGGCTTCGTGGGGCGGCGCCTGGTTGCAGGTCTCGAAGCCGCGGCCCACACGGTGCGCGGCACAGATGCCGACCTCGACGTGCGCGATCGGGGCGCCCTCGAAGGCGCGTTCGGCGAGTTCGCCCCCGACGCCGTCGTCCATCTCGCTGCCCAGAGTTCGGTCGCCGCTTCCTGGCGCGAACCGGCGGCCTGCTACCGCGTGAATTATCTCGGCACGCACAACCTGCTCGAAGCCGTGGCGCGCGTGGCCGGCGACGCGCGCGTGCTGCTGGTCGGTTCGGCTGACGAGTACCGCACCGCCGAGGCCAACGCGCCCGCCTATGACGAGTCATACGGGCTGCGACCGAGT